>JAIQFL010000214.1 GCA_020073365.1 Terriglobia bacterium
GTGCCCTGCAACTGCATCCTCGTGCTCGCCGGTAGAAAGTGCGCCAGCCCCGCCAGGTTCAACCCCGCTTTCAATTGAACCGCCCCGTCGCCAGCCGAAGCTTCGAGCGGCAGCGATCCGCTTGCCTCCACGCGCGAATCGGCGGCCAGAATCGTGGCCTTGTCGATGGTCAGCGTGCCACCCGCGTAGCTGGCCACCAGCGGGCCCTCCGTCCGCACCGGCTCGCCGTTCCATTTCAAATCCAGACTGGAGACTTCCGCCTTGGCGGTCCCCCGCTGATAGTTCTGCAACTCGCCCGAAGCATCGATCACCGCCGATACCGTCCCTGTAATCGGCTGCTCCAGCTTCACTGGAAGCTGTGCAAGGTCGGTCTGGACCAACCGCACTTCGAGAGTCGCCGGGTTCGGTCCGCGAATGCCCACCTGGGCCGTCGCGGCTAAATGGAACTGCGGAGCCGAGGCCTCCACGTCCACCCGCTGGCTGACAGCTTTGGCGGTAATTTCCGCGTGGCCGAATTCCTGTTCGCCTACGTGTATCCGGTCGAGCGTCAGCTTCAGGTCGCCTACCGGATCACCGCTGACACCTTTGCCAGACGCGTCCAGATTCACGGCTCCGCTGATTGGATCGGCGCCGGGCAGCGTAAGGTTGGACAGCCGAAAGTCCTGCGCGTGCGCCTGAAACCGATACTGCTCGAGGCTCGTGTCGTACGCCCCCGACGCGCGCAGCCATCCGCCGCCATCCATTTGTGGCTTCTCCAGCCGCAGATCGCTCACCTCCAATTGCCGGCCCTTCCACTGCGCCCGCATTTCGAGGGTGCCCACGGTTTCACGATATGCTTCGAGACCACTGCCGTTGAGGCTGATGCTGGCCAGTGGCGAATCGACCGTGCCGCCCACTTCGGCGGCGAGAGCGAGATCGCCCGTAATGGGAAGGTCGCTGCGGTTGAGACCGGCCAGAATCGCCGCCACGGATACGCTGTCGGCCCGTGCGGTAAGCTGCAACGGCTGTTGCCGCGCGCCGAGACCAATGGCGCCGGTCGCGCGCAGCGCCTGGTTCTGCCAACTCACGCTGGCGTCGTCGATGGACAGACGCTCCGGAGCGTAATTGGCTGCCAGCTTGACCGCAACGCCCGCGAGCTCGCCAGCCCTCAAATCGGGAAGGGAGAGAATGACGGCCGCGGCCGGCGCGGCCAACGTTCCAGCCAGGGTAGCCGTCGAAGTTACCGACCCCTCCAACGGCGTGCCCGCCAGGGACCCCGCTGCCCTGCCCAGGAATGCTTCGGCCGCCGCAATCGTGGACGACAGATGGGGCGCGGCAACCCGGAGCTCGCCACCGAGCGACCTCCGGTCCAGCAGCACAACTTCGCCCGACGCGGTGGCGCCCAAAGCGCGAAACTGCTCCACGTCCATCACGATCCGGCGGCCGCGCGCGGTTGCATGGACGCTCGCATCCACGGGGATAGTGTCCTTCGCCGGAACCTGCTGCGAGGCCGCCAGCCGCAGGTTCGCATCCACGGCGGCATCCGGAAACTCCAGCCCTGTCCAGCGTGCATCCACGCTCGCGGCTGCCAGGCTCGCCACGTGCACCGGCCAATGCAGCAATGCCGCGAGCCGGACGACATCGCCGCCTTCCACCGCGAATTTCGCCGCGCTTGCCCCGGCGGTATTGTTCAGAGCCAGGTCGACCTGGCCGCGAACTCTCGCCCACGGGGAGATCACGTTCAGCGACTCCAGGCGGACCCGCGAGGAAGCCTCGTCGTAGGCCGCTTCGGCCTCCACGTTCACGTGGTCGAACCGGTCCACCACCAGGCTCTCACCGCGCAAACGCGCCGTCGCTTTCAAGCGCGCCAGCGGGCCGGTGGCCGTCAAAGCTACCCGGATGTTCCCGCGCACCGTCTCGGGCACGCCCGCAAACTGCACCAGCGAGGCCAGCGCCAGTGTCGCCTCCGAGTGGACGTCGAAGCGCGGGCTGTCGAGACTGGTGACGCGTCCGGCTACCGTCAGGCTCGAATCGGCAACATCCAGCCGAACGCTGTTAACCTCAACCGCGTCCTTTTCGAGCACCAGATCCCCAGCCAAGCCGCGGATCGCCAGCGATCGAGAGGCCAGGCTGACCTGGCCGCCATCCCTGGTTTGCAACTGGACCTGGTGGTTCCTCGTCGAAGGATCGCCTTCAACCGTCAGCCTTTCCAACGGTAGAAACAACGCGATCTGCTGCTTGCGTTCCTCGATCCGCACACCGCCGCCGGAGATTTGCATCCGGCGGATGAAGTAGTCGATGGCGCCCGATGGCCCGCTTTTCCCCGGCGGGTGTGGGATGTTATCTCTGCCGTCGCGGTCGATCACCAGATGGACGCGCGGATTCTCAATACCAGCATCGTTGATGTAATATGCGCCCTGGATTAACCTTGCCAGGCTGAGATCCGCCCAAACGCGATCCGCGAGGAGGACAGGCGGCAGGTCCGGCGTCTGGAGCGATTGAACTCTGACATCCCGCAGGTCCAGCCGCATGCCAAGCAGGTTGTAGTCCGGCCGCGACCCGTCAAAACCGATTCCTGCGTCGCTCAGAATGCGAACCGCCTGGCGCAAAACGAAACGTCGCGCCGGAGGTGTATGCAGGCCCGCGAGCAGGAGTCCGATGAGAGCGAGCATACCTTCGAGGACCCAAGCGGCAATTCGAATGTTCCGCGACCGAAGCAAGATGGATGACCGTAGATGGTGCACGTGCCTGGCTGGTGGGACAGGCGGTTCCGCCTGTCGCGTTATTCCCTGAACACTACCCTAGTGGCCGGTGCTCAGTACAGCCCGAACCTTCTTCGCTTCCGGAGCATCCGGCCTCAGTTTCAAAAAGAGCTCGAACTGTGTCAACATCTTGTCGGGCCGCTTCGCGCCGTTGTACGCCAGACCGGCGTAGTAGTGCGCGTAGGCGTGATCCGGGTTCTTCTGCAGATAGCTCTCCAGGCTGGCCGCGGCTTCCTTGTTTTGCTGGCGCCCGAACTGCAACAGGCCGCGCACATAATCCCGGTCCGGACCATCGGCGTCGCTGAGTAGCGCGTCAGCTTTGTCGAAGTCCTTCTGTTCGACATATAGCCGGGCCAGGGCCAGTTTGTTCTCGCCACTGGGGTCCAATTCATTGGCCTTATTCAGATGCGGTTCGGCTTCGGATGGCTTGTGCTGTTCCACCAGCGCCAGCCCGAGATAGCGGTGTGCACGCGCATCGTCGGGATTGGTTTCGACGGCCTTCGCCAGCTCGGTCTGCGCGTCGGCGTATTTGCCCTGCCGATACAAGTCCACCCCTCGGTCCGTATCCGCCATCAGGGTGACGGCGCCAAGGCCTGATAACAGCGCGATCAAAAGCGCTGTCACAGGCTTAGTCTGTAGGAGCTTCACCATGGTTATCTCCATTCAAACCATAACATGTTCGTGGAAAGAAACTGGCGAAAGCGAGCTTGAAGCGTGGGAAGCGGCACAAATCGACCGTGATGGGTATCAGCTTCACTCAGTTAATTAACTGAACCCCTGTGTTGGTGCGTGGGAGGGCTCCCTCACCCGCGGGCGGCGTACCGGTGCCTAGGAGTCCGCGTCTTTAGTTGTGCTATCAAACTATATTTCAACGGAGACCCGCCTGGCTGCCAGGATCCACGCGGGGAACCCCGCCGGCATCGCAAAAACACCCCGCTCCGCCCCCAGTTAAGCCCGCTCTTAGACAGTGCTGGCAAGGTCCACATGGCCTTTCTGGTACCCCTCCAGTACGCCTCATTTCGGACTCCCGATCGGGGTATTGTTGTACGATAAGACTAAATCTGCCAGAGCGCAGGATCGCACAGCAATGGCGGTAACCCTTACCATCAACGGACGCGCCACCCTGGCCACGCCTGGCGAATCGCTCTTCGACCATGCCGAGCGCCTGGACGTGCGAGTCCCCACCTCCTGCCGGAAGCAAGGCAAGTGCAAGGAGTGCATAGTGGAGGTCTCCGAAGGCATCGAGGCGCTTTCGGAACCCACCGCGCACGAACGGCACCTCAAAGGGGCCTTCCGCCTGTCCTGCCAGTGTCAGGTGGTGGCTGATGCCGGGGAGGTCCGCTGCCACACCATGCGACGCGGCCATATGCGGATTGAGCGGCACGCCCTCGGGCTGCCCCTCAGCGACGAGGCACTCCAGCCCGATCCGGCGGTCACCCGCGATGGCGACCGCATCCTGATTGACGGCGTCGAAGTGGACCGTTCCCTGGGGCCGATTCACGGCCTTGCCATGGACCTCGGAACCACGACTATCGTCCTGCGGCTGGTCAATCTGGAAACCGGCGAACTGATCGCCGACGCATCGTTCGAGAACCCTCAGCGCTTCGGCGGCTCGGATGTGATGTCGCGCATCCACTACGATACCGAGCATCCGGGAAAGCTGTTGCGGCGAACGCTCGCCGGGTACCTCACCCATGCCATCGAGGAGTTTCCGGTCGATCCCAAAACCATCTACGAGATGGTGGTGGTGGGCAATTCCACCATGCGCGACCTGTTCTTCCGCCAGAATGTCTATTCGATCGGACAAAATCCCTACCGGTCAATCACGGAGATCGAAATGGCCGCGGGCAAGCGCACCACCACCAGCCTGATCGAAACCGGCCGGCGATGCCTGCTGCCGATTCACCCGCAAGCCCGCGTCTACGGACTTCCCATCGTCAGCGGGCATGTGGGCGCCGACGCGGCAGCCTGCATGCTTGCCGTAGACCTGGCCCATGAGGACCGTCTGATTGCCATCATGGACATCGGGACCAATACGGAATTGATCCTCGGCAACCGGCGCCGCATTCTGGCGGCCTCGTGTCCCGCCGGCCCCGCGTTTGAGGGCGGCGCGATCGCATGCGGCATGCCGGCTCTGGATGGCGCAATTGAAGACGTAGTGCTGGCGGACGATGGGAGCTTCCGGCTCCGCGTGATCGGCGACGTTGCTCCGGAGGGGATCTGCGGTTCCGGCCTGGTCGCTTTGATGAGTGAGCTGCTCCGTACCGGCGAGATGAACCAGATGGGCCGCTTCGAAGGCGACCGGCACAGGATCACTTTGGACCAGGCGAACAAGATCTTCTTCCACGAGAGCGACGTCAACGAACTGGCTCAGGCCAAGGGCGCCAATGTGGCGGGCCTGCACGTGGTCTTCAGCAACTTCGGCCGCGAATTCGGCGATGTCGACGTGTTTTACCTGGCCGGCGGATTCGGCCGGCATTTGAATGTTGAGGCGGCGCAGCGCATCGGGCTCATCCCCAATCTCCCGCCATCGCGCGTCGTGCAGGTCGGCAATGCAGCCATTGAAGGCGCATCTATCGCCCTGCTATCCCGGTCCAAGCGCGCGGAACTGGAAGCTCTGGTCAAAACCGTAGAGCACTGCCGGCTGGAAACTCACCGGGACTTCTTCGATTTCTTTGTGGAAGGCTGCCAGTTCAAGCCCGCGGAATCCATCGATCAGGTTGCCCGATGATGGAACTGGTGGACCGGGAGCCCGATGTGAATGTCCAGCCCGCCGAGTATCGGCGCCTGCTGGGCTATCCGCCCGAACACGAGTGGAGTGAACGCGCCCGCGAATTGGCCGATTGGGCACGCGCCTGGTACGCCCAAAATGGGCGGCCGTGGGTCTACGCGCGCGAAGCCGAAAACCTCGAAATCGCAGGCGGTTCCATTCACATCGAAGGCGTACCGTTCCACAGCCAGCGCCTGCAGGGAACCCTAGAGCGGGCTGGTGCTCACGGCCTGATTCTGGTAGCGGCCGGAGCCGGCGTGGAACTCGAGCAGGAAGCGCGAAAGCTGTGGGACGACGGCAAGCCCGACGAATATTTCTTCCTCGAAGTCTTCGGCTCCGCGGTCGTCGAACAGCTTACTCACATGGCCGGCGCGCGTCTCTGCGCCTGGGCCGAGGAACTCGGAATGGCCGTCCTTCCGCATTACAGCCCCGGGTACCCGGAGTGGGAAATCGGCGAACAGGCGCGGCTCCTGAACCTGATCGGGAGGTCCGGCAAGCAAGCCCTGCCTTACCCCCTGGAGGCGCTCGACTCGGGTGCGCTGCGCCCCAAGAAATCCCAGTTGGCCGTGTTTGGATTCACGCGGCGCACCGAACGCGTGCGCCGGTTGACGGAACTGATTCCCTGCGAGAACTGTTCCTTCCTGCCTTGCCAGTACCGGCGAGCGCCTCAGGGGGACGGGGCGGCTGATGATCGCCGCGCGCCGGGGAATGTTCCGTCTGAGACCTTCCACTTCGTCTCTGCCAATGGCGCAGGGGACGGCGAGGTCAAGTACACCGTCAAGACCAAGGCGCTCAAACGATGGGCCGAGGAGCGCCTCACCCTGCATCGGAGCCCGGACGGCACCGTCGAAGCTCTGTTCCGCTACGATGGCACGACCTGCACCAATATGGGCCACCCCCTGACGTTTCACTATCACGTCGGCCTGGGACCGCGGGAGGATGGGTACCGCATTCGAGAACAGCGCTGCGGCCCCGCTCCGGGCGACACGGGTCACACCCACATGTGCCGCTACCAGGAGAATTCCAACGAGTTGTTGAACGCCATCGCTAGCGAGAAGCCCTGCCTGGGTCAGCCTTTGAGCGCGGTGCTTTCCTGGCAACGCCCCGAGTGCGCCCCCGGCTGCTACTGTGAGCCGCCCAGCCGCGAGCATAAGTGGGGCATCGTCCTCGAAACCATCCACTTCGCGCTGGCGCACCAGGCGAAAAAGGAGCCATGAACAAACGTTTACAGGACGCCCTTAAGGAGCGCCCGCTGTTAGGCGATGGCGCGATGGGCACCCAACTCATGCTGGCGGGGCTCGAACAAGGCGGTTGCGGCGAGGCTTGGAACCTGACGCATCCCGAGCGAGTGCTGGCAATTCAGCGGCGTTACGCCGAGGCCGGTTCGGATTGCATCCTGACGAATACCTTCGGCGGTTCGCGCATCATGCTCCACCGTCATTCCAACGCCGGCAAGGTGGAGGCCATCAACCGGGCCGGCGTGGAGATTACGCGTGAAGCATTCGGTGCGCACGGCGGATACGTCATCGGCGACATCGGGCCGTTCGGCGGCTTGATGGAGCCATACGGCGACTTCCTGGAATCCGATGTGCGCGAGGCTTTCCTGGAGCAGGCGAGGGCCCTGGTGGAAGCGGGCGCCGACGCGGTGATCGTCGAAACGCAAACGTCGCTGGAGGAACTGGGGCTGGCCATCGGAGCGGCGAAATTGGCGGGAGCGCCTTGTATCATCGGATCGATGGCCTATGACGTGACGCTCGATGGCTCAACCTTCCGCACCATGATGGGGGTCGACCCCGAGCGCGCCGCGCTGTTCATGCAGGAGCACGGCGTGGATATCGTGGCCCTGAACTGTGGCACGGGAATGGACATGGAGCGGGCCCGGCAGGCGGTGGAGCGGTACCGCAAGGTTACCGCCTTGCCGGTGATGGTTCAGCCCAACGCAGGACAACCCAAGCTGGTGAACATGCAGGTAGTCTACGACGAGACGCCGGACCAGATGGTCCCCGGTGTCGTACCGCTCCTGGAGGCCGGCGCAGACATTATCGGTGCCTGCTGCGGCAGCACACCGGAGCACATCCGCGAGTTTCGAAAGGCCATGGACCAGTATATCGAGACCAATGGGCGGCAGTGGATCGCGCGAAAATATGAAAACCAAACTCTGTGACATCAACGCGGCCGCCCTGGAGAAACTCCCGGAATTCACCAGCGACAAGTCGGGAATCGGCGTTCACTACGTGGACGCCTACATCAAGCCCATGAACACCAGGCTGGCGGACGGAACGCCCGTGAAATGCAAACGGCGGGGCTTGAAGATTGTCTTCTCAGCCGGCGGTAAGAAGGGTGAAGGCCTGCTGCGCCGGCTGGCGGCCGGGCCAGACCCGGTGGTGATGCTCGAGGCGGCGCTACAGGAAGCAGCCCAAGTCGCGGGCATCGAGCTCACTGCGGAAGACGGCGCGATCTTCGTGAGCCTCTGACGGGCTGAATAACATTCCACGCCGGCCGTATTGGCGTATTGCGAGACCGCTTGCTGACGGGCGTGACGAAAATCAGATGTGCAGGCCAAACCGGCAAGAAGCATCCTTACGCGTCAGGGAGGTTGTGCGGGACCCTGGGCGACTTCCTAGCTTAGCTTAGTAGTACCGGACCGATCCGCATCTCAGCCCGGCGCCTCGACGCTCGTGGTATCCTAAGGACTTAACACCGTCATCTCTTTCCCGAGGTCAAATCCACTTGGCGTTAGTAGAAGGTTGCAGGCACTCGCTGGAAATCTCCGTTCCTGTCGATGAAGTGGAGAGCGAGACCGGCCGCGTGGCGGCCGACGTTCAAAAGCGCGCCAAACTTCCGGGCTTCCGGCCGGGGAAGGCTCCGTCCTCATTGATCCGCAAGCAGTTCGCCGGCGAAATCCGGCAGAAGGTGCTGGAAAGCCTCATCCCCAAGCACCTGCAACAACAGATCGAGGCGGAGAACCTGAACGTGGTCGGCAGGCCGGACGTCTCGGACGTCCACTTTCACGATGGCGAACCCCTGCGTTTCACGGCCCAGTTCGAAGTCGTCCCGGTGATCGAACTGGGCGAGTACAAAGACGTCGAGGTCCCTTACCACGATCCCGAAGTCACCGACCAAGACATTGATAACCGCCTGGCTGAAATCCGCGAACAGAAAGCCCAGTACGTCAACATCGATCCGCGCCCTCTGGAGAACGGCGATTTCGCGGTGCTCGGGCTGGAAAGCCTCTCCGGCGTCGAGGGCGACCCGATGAAGCAGGAGGAAATGGTGTTGGAGATTGGCGGCCCAGACACGTTGGCGGACTTCAGCGAGAACCTGCGCGGGCTGTCTCCCGGTGACGAGAAGGATTTCGAAGTCAAGTATCCCGAAACCCACGGGGCGGCGCGCCTAGCCGGCAAGACGGTGATGTTTCACGCGACCGTGAAAGGTCTTCGCAAAAAAGATCTGCCGGAGCTTAACGACGACTTCGCCCAGGATCTTGGCGATTATCGCACCGTGGAGGAGTTGCGCGAAGCCGTTCGCAAGTCGATTTTCGCCCAGCGGGAGCACGAGGCGCAGCAGGAAGCCAAGGGTAAGATCATGGAAAAGCTGGTGGAGCAGCACGATTTCCCGATCCCCGAACTCTTCATCGACCGTCAGATTCGCAGCCGCGTGGAGCAGACCCTGCATGCCATGGCCGAGCAGGGCGTGGATCCCCGCACCCTCAAGCTGGACTGGGAAAAAGTGAAGGAAACACAGCGGGACAAGGCCATTCACGAGGTGAAAGCTTCGCTGCTGCTGTCCAGAATTGCAGAGCGGGAAGCCATCGGCGCCACCCGCGATGAAGTCGATAGGGAAGTGGAAAGGCAGGCGCGCCAGAACCGGGAGCCGGTAGCTGCCGTACATAAGCGGTTCGAGAAGGACGGTACTATAGGGCGTATCGCTTCTCACATTCAGACCGAGAAAACGCTCAATTTCCTGTTCGAGCATGCCCGGAAAACCGCGGAAACGTAGCCGGCCGGGTACAATTCTCTAGTGCCGGTACTACAGAAAGCACCCCTAGCCGTTGGAGTACATTGCTTAAGGAACTCGGTTCAGGTGATAATAGAGACGAAACTGATCGACGTTCCCTACGCCGGAGGAACCGGGGGCATGATGTCTCCCGCGCAAAGGCCTGAGGCGGAAGAGGAGAAAACTGCTTGAAGCGTGCCGGATCCGATGATGCTTTACGCTGTTCGTTTTGTCACAAGAGTCAGGACGTAGTCGGAAAGCTCATCTCTTCCCCCAGCGACTATCCTCGTGCGTACATCTGCGACGAGTGCATCGCGGTCTGTAACTCGATTTTGGAGGACGACAAGGTCGAGCCTCCATCGGGTACCCCCAACAAGATCCCGAAGCCGTTGGAAGTGAAGGAGTTTCTCGACCAGTACGTAATCGGCCAGGAAGCCACCAAGAAGAAGTTGGCGGTGGCCGTTTACAACCACTGCAAGCGGATCCACATGAACCGCCTGCGGAACACGGAGGTGGAACTGCAGAAGTCGAACATTCTGCTGATTGGCCCCACCGGCACCGGCAAGACGTTGATGGCCCAGACTTTGGCGAAAATCCTGGATGTCCCCTTCGCCATCGTGGACGCCACCACCCTCACCGAAGCCGGGTACGTCGGCGAGGACGTGGAGAACATTATCCTGAAATTGCTCCAGGCGGCCGATGGGGACGTCCAGAAGTGCCAGCAGGGAATTATCTATATCGACGAAATCGACAAGATCTGCCGCAAGGACGAAAATCCATCCATCACGCGCGATGTGTCGGGTGAGGGCGTACAACAGGCTTTGCTGAAGATCCTGGAGGGGACCGTGGCCAATGTACCGCCGCAGGGCGGACGGAAGCACCCCCATCAGGAATTCACACCAGTGGATACTACCAACATCCTGTTCATTTGCGGAGGGGCATTTGTAGGGCTGGAAAAGGTGATCGCGCGGCGCACCGGCAAGAAGTCCATGGGTTTCCTCCAGGAAGAGGAAAAGCCGGGTCCGCGGGGCCCGGGGGGTCTGAGCGGCCGGCGCGACATCGATTTGCTTTCGCAGGCCCAGCCGGTCGACCTGATCAAGTTCGGATTCATCCCGGAATTCATCGGGCGCCTGCCGGTGTCGGCGGTATTGGAGGACCTGGATCGCTCGGCGCTGATCCAGATCCTGTCCCGGCCCAAGAATGCCATCATCAAGCAATATCAGAAGTTGTTTGAATTCGAGAATGTGCGCCTCAGGTTCAGCGACGACGCCTTGGAGGCGATTGCCGACCTGGCCATGGAGCGCAAGGTGGGGGCGCGCGGGTTGCGCATGATTCTCGAAGACTTGATGCTGGATTTGATGTACTACTTGCCTTCATACAAGAAGGTCCGCGAGTTCCAGGTCACCAAAGAGATGGTACTGGCACAGAAAATCAGTCTTACAATATTAGAAAAGGCCGGTTAGCTCGTTGGCAGCAAAACGGACGAGCGAACGGCTTCGGTAAACCGCACGGGGAACTGCAGGGGACCGGTGGGGTGAGGTCATTCCCGCTGGGGAAAACAATGCTAACTTCTAAGGAAAAATCGGACACAAAACGTCTACCGATGATGCCCATCCGCGATGTGGTCATCTTCCCATATATGATGACACCCTTCGTGGTGGGGCGGGAATCCAGCGTTCGGGCATTGGAGGAGGCCATGGCGGGCGACAAGAAGATCTTTCTTGCCACTCAGCACGATGCCTCCATCGATGAGCCTAAACCGAACGAAATCTATAGCGTAGGCACAATCGTCAACATCGTTCAGAGCCTCAAATTGCCGGATGGGAACATCAAAGTCCTGGTGGAGGGCGTGGAACGGGGCAAAGTCGTAACAGTGGCCGACGAGGAAGGTTTTTTCCGGGCCACCGTGCGCACCTCCGCCTACAAGGTGGAGGCGGGCCAGCAACTGGATGCGCTGGTCAGCCGCGTCACCGGTCTGTTTGAGCAGTATGTCAAGCTGAGCCAGAACCTGAACTACGAGACCATGATCGCGGCCATCCGGGTGGACGAACCCGGGAAGCTGGCGGACACGGTGGGCGCCAATCTCCAGCTCACCATCGAAGAAAAGCAGGAGCTGCTGGAGATCTTCGATCCCATTGACCGGCTCACCCGCGTGGCCGAGATGCTCGACATCGAGATCGAAAAGCTCAATGTCGACCGGACCATTCAGGGGCGTGTGAAGCGCCAGATGGAAAAGGCGCAGAAGGAATACTACCTCAACGAGAAGATCAAGGCCATCCAGAAGGAGTTGGGCCGCGGCGAGAAGAGCGAGATCGATGAGCTCAAGAAGCGCATCGAAGTCTCCGGTATGACCCCGGACGCCATGGAGAAGGCCGTGGCCGAGCTGAAGCGGCTGGAGAACATGCCGCCCATGTCGGCCGAATCCACGGTTTCCCGCAATTATCTGGATTGGCTGCTGGCCGTGCCGTGGAAGAAGAAGTCCAAGGAGATCCGCGATCTCAAATTCGCCGAAAAAGTGCTGGAAGGCGATCACTACGGGCTGGAGAAGATCAAGGAGCGGATTCTGGAGTTTCTGGCGGTGCGCCGCCTGGTGAAGAACCCCAAGGGTTCCATCCTCTGTTTCGTCGGGCCTCCCGGGGTGGGTAAGACTTCGCTAGGAATGTCGATTGCCAAGGCCACCGGCCGCAAGTTCGTGCGGATGTCGCTCGGCGGCGTGCGCGATGAAGCCGAGATTCGCGGCCACCGGCGCACCTACATCGGAGCGCTGCCGGGCCAGGTGGTCCAGATGATGAAGAAGGCTGCCACCCGGAACCCGGTCTTCATGCTGGATGAAGTGGACAAGATGTCCATGGATTTTCGCGGGGATCCCTCGGCCGCCCTGCTCGAAGTGCTGGATCCCGAACAGAATTTCATGTTCGTTGACCACTACCTCGATGTGGAGTATGATCTGAGCCAGGTCTTCTTCATCGCCACGGCCAACGTTCTCCATACCATTCCCCCGGCTTTGCAGGATCGCATGGAAGTGATCCGGCTTTCCGGTTACACGGAACTGGAGAAAATGGAAATCGCCAAACGGTTCCTCGTCCGGAAACAGACGGAGGCGACCGGGCTTTCGAAAGACCAGATCGAGTTCGCGGATTCGGGTATCGCCGGTTTGATTCAGTATTACAGCCGCGAGGCCGGTGTCCGTAACCTGGAACGCGAAATCGGCAATGTCTGCCGCAAAGTGGCGCGCCAGGTGGTGAACAACGGTAGCGGCAAGGAAAAAAAGCAGCTTCCGAAAGCCGTAATCAACGGCGAGAAGTTGCCCGACCTGCTGGGTCCGTGGCGGTTCCGCGACCTGGAGGTCGAAAAGAAGAACGAGGTGGGATCGGCGGTGGGGTTGGCCTGGACCGAAGTCGGCGGCCAGTTGCTGACCGTGGAGTGCACCCTGATGGAAGGCAAGGGCAAGCTGACCATCACGGGCAAACTGGGCGAGGTGATGCAGGAGTCGGCGCAGGCCGCTATGAGCTACATCCGCTCGCGGGCCCACCTGTTCGGGCTTCCGCGGGACTTCTATCGAAACCTCGACGTCCATATTCATGTGCCCGAGGGGGCCATCCCCAAGGACGGCCCGTCCGCCGGCATCACGCTCGCCACCACTATCTGCAGCGCGCTCACGCGCATTCCCGTGCGCGCCGACGTGGCCATGACCGGTGAAATCACGCTGCGCGGCAGGGTATTGCCGATCGGCGGGCTGAAAGAGAAGTTGATGGCGGCTCATCGTCACGGCATCCTGGAGGCGATCGTTCCCAAGGAGAACGAGAAGGACCTCCCGGACATTCCGGACGCCATCAAGCAAACCATGAAGCTGAACTTCGTGGAATCGATGGACGAGGTTCTCAAGATTGCTTTGGAACGGGAGCTTGTGGCGCTGCCCATGCCGCCGGGGAATCCGGCCATGGAAACCCATCCCGTGGAAGAGACCCGCGCCCACTAGGTTTATGTGACCCCCGGCCTGCCCGGGTTAAACGGCAGTCCGGCTGCCCAGCCCGCGAGGGCGAGGTTCTTTGCACGCAGAATTCATAGTAAGTTCCGCCAGGCCGGCCGCGTTTCCCTCTGACCGCTTGCCGGAGATCGCATTCTTAGGGAGAAGTAACGTAGGAAAGTCCAGCCTCATTAACGCCCTCACCGGACAGAAAGGGCTGGCTTTTACCAGCAACACGCCAGGCCGCACACAAACGATCAATTTTTATCGGGTCGACGGAGCGTTTTATCTGGTCGATCTCCCGGGGTATGGATATGCCCGGGTGCCGCCTGGGCACCAACTGGAATGGAAGAAGCTGATCGAAGAGTACTTGGAAAAGAGAGACACCCTAAAGCTTTCCTGTCTGATATTGGACCCCCGCCGCGGATGGATGGACAACGATCTGGACCTGAAACGGTGGCTCGAGTATCACGGCAGACAGTACCTGGTAATCGCCACTAAGACCGACAAATTGAATCAATCTGAGCAAGAGCACGGACTACGCGCCATCCGCCAGGAAGGTACGGAGCCGCTGCCGTTCTCGGCCCTAACCGGCCGGGGAGTGAGGGAAATTTGGCAAGCAATAGCGAAAATACTTCAACGGTAGGAAACACCCCGCCGCAGGAAAAGTCAGAAAAGCCCACCGAAAAAACGCCCAACGGCGAAGCCGCGCCGCCCACCGGGCCCACCGACAACGAGAAGCCGGAGAAACTGGCCGAGCGTGTGGAAAAGCCGCACGTGGAACGCCCCGAACGGCCAGAACGCGCCCCCAGGGCTGAAACCAAGCCTGGACCAGCCAAGATGCCCGAGACCCACTTAGCGTCCGCGAAGCCTGCTGACGCGCCGGTCGCGCCCGCTAAGGTCGCTGACCCGCCCGTAGCGCCCGCAAAAGCCGCCGACCCGCCGGCCGCGGAGCCGAAACCGGCTGAGCCGCCCCCGTCGCCGGCGCCGGTAGTCGAGCCTATGGGTCCCGGCGGTCCGGGCCATCATCGGCGCAAGGGGGCCGCCCAGGGCGTGAAAAACGGCACCCCCACGCTCGACCTGGTGGAACTGAAGGACATGAGCATCCAGAAGCTCAACCAGGTGGCCAAGGATATGGGGATTCAGGGCGCCGCCGGTCTCCGCAAGCAGGAATTGATTTTCAAGATTCTTCAAACCCAGGCGGAGAAGAGCGGCCTGATCTTCTCCGAGGGCGTGCTCGAGTGCCTGCCCGACGGCTTCGGCTTCCTGCGCGCGCCCGAATACAACTACCTCCCGGGGCCGGACGACGTGTACGTTTCCCCTTCCCAGATCCGGCGCTTCGACCTTCGCACCGGCGACACCATCTCCGGCCAGATCCGCCCGCCCAAGGAAGGCGAGCGGTATTTCGCGCTCATCAAGGTGGATGCCATCAACTTCGAGCCGCCCGAGGAAGCGCGCAACAAAATCTTCTTCGACAACCTGACGCCGCTCTATCCCAATGAGCGCTTGAAGCTGGAAACGCTCAAGGAGAACTACTCCGGCCGCGTGATGGACCTGCTCACGCCCATTGGCAAAGGCCAGCGCGGGCTCATCGTATCGCCCCCGCGCACGGGCAAGACCATGCTCCTCCAGAGCATCGCCAACTCGGTCACCACCAACCACCCCGAAGTCACCCTGATCGTGCTGTTGATCGACGAGCGTCCCGAGGAGGTCACCGATATGCAGCGCAGCGTGCGCGGCGAGGTCATCAGCTCGACCTTCGACGAGCCCGCGACGCGCCACGTGCAGGTGGCCGAGATGGTGATCGAGAAAGCCAAGCGCCTGGTCGAGCACAAGCGCGACGTGGTGATCCTGCTGGATTCCATCACGCGCCTGGCGCGCGCCTACAACACCATTGTTCCCCCGTCGGGGAAAGTCCTCTCGGGCGGCGTCGATTCCAACGCCCTGCAGCGCCCCAAGCGGTTCTTCGGCGCCGCGCGCAACATCGAGGAAGGCGGCTCGCTGACCATCATCGCCACGGCTTTGATCGATACCGGCAGCCGCATGGACGACGTGATTTTCGAAGAGTTCAAGGGCACCGGCAACATGGAAATCCACCTGGAGCGCAAGCTGGTGGATAAGCGCGTATTTCCCGCCATCGATATCAATAAGAGCGGCACCCGCAAGGAAGAGTTGCTGCTGCCCAAGGATGAGCTGAACCGCGTCTGGATTCTACGCAAAGTGCTGAATCCGCTTTCCCCCGTGGAGACCATGGAACTGCTGCTCGACCGGCTGGCCAAGAGCCGTAGCAACGGGGAATTCCTGGGCTCGATGAGCAGTTAAAATGGAAGGCGGGTGAGCGGCGTGGCTACTACAACAACACGTTTGACCATTGAGGACTTCGAGCGGCTTCCGGATGAGATGGCCGAGGGTCATGAGCTGGTTGACGGAGAACTGATCGACGTGTCTGGAAATACTCCGAATCACAACTCAATTCGGGATCTGCTGATTGCTCTGCTCCTTCTATTCGTTCGCGAAAGGCGCCTCGGTACGGTGATTGGCGAGCAGGAGTACGACTTCAACGGGAATGCGCATGGGCCGGATGTGAGCTTTTTCGGGGTGGAGAAGCAGCCCTTACTCCAGCGTGACAAGCGCGTGCAGAAGTTCGTGCCCGATCTTGCCATTGAGATCGCTTCCGCCAGCGATACCTTCAACTCGCTCCTGCGCAAAAAGGAACGCTATCGTAGCTGCGGCACGCGGGAAGTCTGGATCATTTCACTGGAAACCCGCGAGGTACTGGTGTATTCCGACCGTGGCGACCGCATCCTTCGCGCGGACGCAGAACTCGCGAGCGAGTTGATACCAGGTTTCCAGATACTGGTCAAGTTGCTCTTCGAAACCATGGGCTAGGGTGGAACAGGCCTTTTGTCCTGTCTCTTCCCGTTATTTCGCCGCCCGCCTAAATCCAAATTCTCTCCGCTCGTCGTATATCAGGCATACAACGAACCTGTTTCATCGGCTCTTTTGGAGAGGACATGAAAACACACAGCTACAGACTCGGCGCCGCGCTCCTTCTGCTCGGCGCGAGTGCATTTGCAGCCAGCCACCGAAACGGCCCTCTGTTACTCGAGGACCAAACCGCCAATCTCAACGACTTCTACATCTTCCGAAGTTACGAGAGCGGCCGCAGCGACCGCGTGGTCATGAGCATGAGCGCGCAGGGCTTTCAGAATCCGGACAACGGCCCCAGCTACTATAAGTTCGCCGACAGCGTGCTCTATCGCTTCAACATCAACAACCAACGCAATCTGGACGGCCGTCCGGACCTCATCGTGGACTTCAATTTCCACACCGAGCTTCGGCCGAATCCCACGTTCGTTTCTTACTTCGGGACCATCAAGGGAATCGATGACCCGGGGATCTTTCTGTACCAGACCTACACCATCATCATTCGCAACGTGAGCACCGGCCAAGCCACGGTCATCGGCACGGACAAGAACGGCCACCCGCTTTCCGTTGCGCCTCCCAACCTGGGTCCGAAATCCACGCCCAACTACGAGGCGACGCTCGGGCAGCCTTCCGTCTTCACGCTCGCCAACGGTTGGCGGGTGTTCGCCGGCCCGCGCGACGACGCGTTCTACTTCGATAGCGGCGCGACTTTTGATACGCTCAATTTCCGCACCCCCGCCCCCGTCCTGTCGGGCTCGGCCGATTCCGGCGCCGGCGCGGCATACCCCAACGCGGTCGACGGGTTCGCCGGCTACAACATCAGCTTGATCGCCATCGAAATGCCCATCACGGCGGTCACCGCCGATGGAACGGTTCCCACCGATCCCAAGTCCTCCACCGCCAAGATCGGCGCCTGGGCCTCCACCCTCCGCCAGTTCGTAACGGTCCGGCCGAGCCCTGGCGATCCGCAGCATTTTGGCGAGTTCGTGCAGATCGACCGCGTGGGGAATCCGCTGACCGTGGAAGCCCTCATTCCGCTCCCCATGAAGGATTACTGGAATCGCAGCCAGCCTTCCAACGACCAGCAATTCGCGCAGTTCATCGGGGATCCCTTCTTCGTCAGCGGCGTTCTTCAGGGCGTGTTCAATCTCAAGACGCCTCCCACGCCGCGAACCGACCTGTTGGGCGTATTCGTCCCCGATATCACGCGCATCGATCTCACCATTCCGCCCACACCGATCGATAAGCAGAGCCGCCTGGGTCCCTTGGGCGGCGATAATGCCGGCTGGCCTTTTGGCGGACGGCGGCCCAACGATGACGTCGTGGATATCGGCCTCCGCGCGTTGGCGGGCGTCCTGGTCCCCGGTTTCTCGAATGCTCCGCCGCTGGGTGACGGCGTGAATTCGAATGACGTCCCAACTTTGGACCATTTCCCGTTCCACGCCGCGCCCCATGCCGGCTATCTGCATAGCCAGGAGAACGGCACCAACGGAAAAGGCACGGTGACCGGCCAGTAACCGCCGATCCTTTCAGAGGGGTCGGCCCAGTCCGGCCCCCAGGAGATCCGAAATTCATGAGAACTCTTGCCAGCATTCTTCTTCTGTGCTCTGGTGTTCCGCGAGCAACTGCCGGACAAACGGCTCCGAGGCGATACCCCGCGCGAAGAACCGCGGCGAGCCAAGCTGATCCCAGAGCATTTCGCGGAGCTCGCCCCGGAACTAGGCGGCCAAGGGCACGCCGAACCCCATCTTGCCCCGGGCCAGCACTTCCGCCGGCAGGCGGTCGCCGAGGGCCTCGATCAGGATGCGCTTGCCCTTGCCGCCGGCAATCTTCCAGGCGTGCGGCACGCCCGCGGCCATCTCCGCCAACTCGTGATCGAGCAGCGGGCAGCGGACTTCCAGCGAATTCGCCATCGACATGCGGTCCACCTTCACCAGCATGTCGCCCGTCAGGTTGGCCGTGCCCTCGAAGTACATGGCCTGTGAGAGAGTGTCCGCGCCGGAGGGCAACAGGCAGTTGGCCAGAGCGCGATCGAGGTACCCGGCGTCGGCGGGTAACATCCAATCCGGCGCCAGCAGGCGCGCCCTCATAAAATACGGCGCGTAGTTGAATTCGAAGTAGCGTTCCAGGGCCGAGGGCCGGCTGATCATGCGCAGATAGTTCTTGCAGTAAGCCGAATAAGGCAGCCATTGGGCAATGCGGCCCAGCAGACGGCGCGCCAGTTGCGGGATGCGGTCGATCCGCCCCCATTGCGCGACGGTAAAAAAGCTCTCATAGCCGCCGAAGAGCTCGTCGCCGCCATCGCCCGCGAGCAGCAGCGAGACGCCGTGCTGCCGCGCGAGGGTCGCGCAGAAGTAGGTCGGCACCGCCGATGCGTTTCCGAACGGCTGGTCGTACGCCTCCGCGATGCGCGGAACGGCCGCCACGACGTCCGCGGGCGTCACGTAATACGCGTGGTGCGTCAGCCCGAAATGGCCGGCGGCGATCCGCGCGTACTCCATCTCGTCATAGCCGGAAGCGTCGAAGCCGATCGAGAACGCGGGGATCGCGCGCTGCTCCTGCCGCGCGAGCAGGCCCGCAACGGTCGAGCTATCCGTGCCTCCGCTCAGGAACGTGCCCGTGGCCCCGGGCCGGTCATAGGTCGCCACGGCGACGTCGAGCGCCCCGCGAAAGCGCGCGCGAAGATCGGCGAAGGGCGCGGAGCCGCGCTCGTCGAACGGCATTCGCCAGTAACGGTGAAGCGTGGTCTTGCCGTGCTCGATCTCCACGCAATGGGCGGGAGGAATGCGCCGCACGTCCCGATACGCGGTGGCCGGCCCCGGCACCATGTGGAAGTAGAGGTAGTTGTAGATCTGCTGCGGGTCGATGTCGAGCGCAATCGCCGGGTGACACGCGACCGTGTCGCAAT
>JAIQFL010000215.1 GCA_020073365.1 Terriglobia bacterium
AAGGAAAATCGCTGCACGCCCATCTTGATTGGCGTTTCACCCGGTAATCCAACACGTCATCACCTTAGTTTAGGACTCACCCGATATCCCGCCGGAGTGTGGATATCCCCTCTCATCCGCGCAGCATGAAGACCCCGCATGCCAGCTATCGTATTGATAGATGGAGTCTTAGCCCAAAACGCAAAAGAGCCGCACCCAAAAGCGATGGAAGCTGCGTCGGGCGACCAGGCCAGCGCGCCCACGCCGTTATCTTCGGTGGTGAGCTGCGCCGCCTCTCCGCCGCCGGCGGCGATCACGTAGATCTGGCGCTTGCCATCCCGATCGGATAGGAACGCCAGGCGGCGTGAATCCGGCGCCCATTGGGGGCCGTTGCTGGATTTCTTGCCGCTGGTGAGTTGGTAGCGGTCGCCCGTGGCGGTGACGGCGATCCAGATCTGCTGGACGAAGTCGTTTTCATCCCAGTTGGTCTGTTGCACGGTGTAGGCGACGTACCGGCCGTCGGGCGAAATCTGGGCGCCCCCGGCGACCGACTTCATGCTGAGCGACTGATCGATGGTGGGCGCAACCGGACTTGCGGCGAAGGCGCCGCAGCACAGAAACACGGCGAAGGATGTGCGCAACATGCCGTTCATTATAGAATGCGATTGCGCGCTTCGCGCGCGGGCAGGTCGAGGATCCCGGCTTTGGAACTCCGGCTGCCCCACGGGGGAACAGTGCGAACGATACCGGGTTGGGACCAGTACTATCTCGATATCTGCAAGGTTGTAGCGTCCCGCAGCAAGGACCCCAACACGCAGATCGGGTGCGTGATCATAGGGCCGAATCACGAAATCCGTTCCACCGGGTACAACTCGTTTCCCCGTGGAATCCGCGACGACGTCCCGGAACGGCTGGTCCGCCCGACCAAGTATTTGTGGATTGAACATGCCGAACGCAATGCCATCTGCAACGCCGCGCGCGCCGGCACGGCCACCGAGGGGTGCACGATTTTCGTCGAGATCATGCCCTGCATGGATTGTGCACGGGCCATCGTGCAGGCGGGCATTACCGAGGTAGTGGTTTCGACCGACCGCATGGCGCAGTATTCCAGCGAATACTACAACGAGCATTTCGGCATGGTGGAAGTGCTGTTCCGCGAGGCTGGGATTCGCGTGCGCCGCGTTTAGTGGTCAGACCCCTTCACTTCGGGCTGATCATCGGTGTCCTCGTCTTTCCGCGGAAGGCGCGGGTAGAAGCGCCGCTGGCACTGGCGGCACCGCATGGGTGAGCGTCCAAACGCGCTTACGATGGCGTCCCAGATGCCGTGCGAGAGGGACGGACGGACGTCGCGCGTTCCGCAGCTCGGGCACCGGATGATGTGATTGGCATCGATCGTCAACGAACCCAATCCTTATACAGCGAGCTTACCAGAGTCTCGTACGAAAACGAACAACCTGCTGATGCGAAAACAGGATTCGCCTCCGCGTCAAACCGAATCCTGGGATCCACCGCAACCGGCTGACTGATGGAGGCAGAAAAGGAACTGCAATTCGTGGGCCACGGGACACTAAACTAAAGAGCTAGTTTTTCCAAATCGGCGGGTTCGCCGAACTTCATTCCGGCGAGCGAAGGGTCGATGCCGCGTAAGAGGCCCGTCAGCACGCTCCCCGCGCCTACTTCTACGAAACGGGACACGCCCTGTCCGGCCAGGTACCGGATGGACTCCACCCATCGCACTGGATTGGGCACCTGCTGGTAGAGTCCCTCGCGCGCCTCGGCGCCGGTCCGTACCGCGCGCGCCTGCCAATTGTTCACCAGCGGGAACACAAGATCCTGGAACTCTGCCGCGTCGAGATCGGCGCGCAGGCACTGCTGCGCCGGTATCATAAGCGCGCAGTGGAAGGGTGCGCTGACCGGAAGCAGAATGCCGCGCTTGGCCCCCGCCCCCCTGGCCAGGTCAAGGGCGCGTTTGACGGCTCCGGCATGGCCCGCGATCACCACCTGGTCCGGCGAATTCAGGTTGGCGGCGCTCACGATCTCGCCTTGGGCCGCCTGTTCCAGGAGCGCAGCCAGCTTTCCCTCGGGGAGCTTGAGGATGGCGGCCATCGCGCCCACGCCGGGCGGGACCGCATCCTGCATGTACCGGCCGCGCTGGCGCACCAGGCGCACGGCATCGGCGAACCGCAGGCTGCCGGCCGCCACCAGCGCCGAATACTCGCCGAGGCTGTGGCCGGCCACGAAGTCCGGTACAGCGCCCCGCCCCTTCAGGACCGCGAAGGCAGCCATGGAGACGGTAAGCAACGCCGGCTGCGTGTTTTCGGTGAGCTTGAGCTGGTCTTCCGGGCCCTCAAAGCAGAGTCGCGAGATGGAGAATCGGAGGGCGTCGTCAGCCTCTTCGAACACGCGGCGTGCGGCAGCGTAAGTACCGGCGAGAGCCTGGCCCATCCCGGGGAGTTGAGAGCCCTGGCCGGGGAAGAGAAATGCGATTTTGGGTGTCAAAGAAGATTATAGCGGGCGGCGGATTGGGCTACTCATTGTAGCTCGTCCGGCCGCGCTGCTTCCATCGCGCCGTGCCGGATTGTCAATATGCAAACGACCTTGTGGAGTTCATCGATCTGGTAGATCACACGATAGACGTGGGGCTATTGCCGTACAACAAGTTCCGCAAATGCCGTCCGGCTTTCTTGCTTTCCGGAGCAGTCGGGCAACGCCGCGGTAGTTGCTCCAGGCGATAGACGGCTTGTTCGAGTCCGTTGAACCACCGGGCGGCGGCGATCGATTCGGCGGCATTGATCCGCTAATACAGATCGTCGAGGTCGCGCCTTGCGCGCGCGGTCAATTCAACGCTGTATGGCATGCTTGCGGCGGACTTCGTCGAACACTTCCCGAGCGGGCGGGTTCGGCCGAGGGCCACATCGTCGAAGCCCTGCCGGATAGCCTCAAACACGTCGGCATGTGCGGCGATGTCGGGCAGCCGTTGATAGGCTTCCGCGTCCTGGACCACAGCTTTGGCCACTGGAAAGCGATAGGCATACTCCAGTCTCTTCTTCTTCCTTGGCACTCAAGAATCATGCCACTCTCAGGGGCTCAGTGCGGTCGGACCCTAGCCAGGGGCTATCGGGAAGGCGTCCTCCAGGCTCAAAACCGGCATTTTTCACCCACACGATTCCACGAAGACCCCCAATTCAGATGCACCCAAATTACATGGTTTGGTGCGAACCGTAATCGCGGTAGTCTACCTGGCCTACCACCTGCATTCTCGCATCCGGGGGCTGGAAGTTCAACGGCTGAAAGACGGGTGCGATTACTTTGGTCGCTGCCATACCACATCGATCAACCTTTGGTGGCATTGAGACACTGTCGGTCGACGGGAACGGGTGCCGCAGGGTGCCGCCCGCCTCCCCATCGGACTACAATGGTTACATGGTAAAGACGCTGCGGGAGAGCAAGGCGAAACTCTCCGAGTTGGTCGAAGCGGCGAGCCGCGGAGAAGATGTCCTGATCAGCGTCCGCGGGAAGGTAAAAGCACGCCTCACTCGCGCTACGGAATCCTCGGGCGGGCTAACAGGCCGGGAGTGGGCCCAAGAACTGCTTGCTTTACAAAGAAGGATTGGCGTCCGCGGCAAACCCAAGTTGACCAGTGAGCAGATCCTCACCGAGAGTCGCGCCGACCGTTTCTGACCGTGGTCTATTGGGACACTTCCGCCCTATTGAAGCTGTACGTGCCCGAGCCGGATTCCGCCGCCTTCCTGGACCTGATTGCCAAATCGGATGAACTCGTCGCCTCGTCCGCAATCGCCGGCACGGAGGTGCTGTGCGCCGTGTATCGCAAGGAAGCGGCGGGCGATCTTAAGGCGGGCGGTGCCCGGGCGGCATTTCGGCGGTTTCTGGCGGACTGTAAAGCCCGGCGGATTGTGCAGATCCCTTATGGCGACGATGTAACCGCTGCAACCGCGGAGATCGTCCACCTGGCGCTGCTCAGGCCCCGGCCCATCATGATCCGAGCCCTGGACGCGATCCACGTGGCCTCCGCCATAGTGATTCGAGCCAGTTTGGTGGTAACGACCGATGCCCGAATGCGGGAAGTTGCCGTCCTGGCAAAGCTCCGGGTGCTGCCCTGAGCTAATGGATGGTCCGCGTCTTGCGGTTCATGTAGTCCATTAACAAATATTGCCCAAGTGTATAAGGCGTCGTGAAATACGCCTTGCCGCGGCACAGCTCGGTCACCTTCTGGACGAAGTTGACCAGGCCGTAGTCACTGGCCAGCATGAAGGTGTTGATCAGGATGCCCTGCTTCTTGCAGCGGTTCACTTCCTCCAGCGTGCGGCTGATCACCAGCGGATCCAGCCCGAACGCATTCTTGTACATGCGGCCGTCTTCGAGTGTCAGACAGCTCGGTTTGCCGTCCGTGATCATGACAATCTGGCGCATGTCCTTGCGCTCCTGGTTGAGCAGCTTCTGCGCCAGGATCAGGCCGTCGCGCGTGTTGGTGTAGTAAGGACCCACCTGGACGCGCGCCAGTTGGCTGATGGCGAGTTCCTCGGCGCTATCGTGGAACAACACGCAGCGCAGGCTGTCGCCGGGGTACTGCGTGCGGATCAGGTGGGCCAATGCGAGCGCCACCTTCTTCGCCGGTGTGAAGCGGTCCTCGCCGTAGAGGATCATGCTGTGGCTGCAATCCAGCATGAGGACCGTGGCACAGGAGCTTTGGTACTCGCACTGGTGCACGTGGAGGTCCGAGTAGTCCATATCCAGCGGGACCTTGGCGCCTTCGCGGCGTATGGCGGAAAAGAGCGTCTCGCTGATGTCCAGGTTGAGGGTATCGCCGAACTCGTACTGCTTGGAGCAACCGGAGGCCTCGATCCCGGTAGCCAGGTCGCGCGTGTCATGACGCCCGAAACTGGATTTGCCGAGCGAGCCCAGCAGGTCTTTCAGTGTCTTGAAACCCAGGAAGTCCAGCGACTTGTCGGTGACTTCGAACCTCACTTTGCTGTCCTTGCCTTCGCCTACACCGGGCGCCGAGGGCTGCTGGACGCTGGGTTCCGGAAAAGTAATCTGCCCCTCGTCCACCATTTTCTGGATAAGGTTGTCCAGGAGCTTGTCCATCTGCTCCGGCGACATGTTCTGCAGGCGCTCCAGCATCTCATTGAGGCTATCGCTGTCAAAGAGTTTGCCCTGTTCCATGGCCTGCTGGATGGCCTTCTTGAGGTCTTCGAGAGTGTGCTGGTTCCACTCGCTGAAGGGCATGTATTGGGTGCTGAAGCCACTCTCCAGCAGAAAATCGGACAACGCCTGCAACAGATCTTCGGCGCTGATGCCCAAGTCTTCCCCGGTAAAGCGTGAATAGTTGATCCACTTCATAGACAGCCCCCAAGACGGCGCCCCCTAGTTATACTGCCTCCGGAAATTCGGGCGCTCGCCTTTGCCCTCGTCCCGCGGTTCGCGCTTCTTCTCTTCGGCCGAGAAGCCCCTCTCTTCGCTACGGCTGATGCGCCGATGCGCGTACAAGCCCTCCAAAACGAACTCCGCCGCCGAAGCGCGGACTGCATCCGGCTCGTTGGACGTGAGGCCAAGGGCCTTGGTCTTCTCCATCAGTCCCTGAATCCCCCCGAGTTGCTTCACCATGGTGGACGAGTCCACGTTCTCATCCAGTTTCAACGACCCGCCCAGATCGAACCACTGGATGATCTGGCCCACGTTGGAGCCCTCGAAATAATGGTCGTAGATCTTCCCCACAGCGGTGCGGATGAGCTCGCGGGCCACGGTGTCGCCGCCCTTCAGCTCACCTTCGTATTCCAGTTCCAACTTGCCGGTGATTGCGGGCAGCGCGGAGTAGAGATCCAGCAGGCGCGGAACGGCGATATCCTCCTTCGCCTTGAGCGCGCGCCGCTCGGCGTTGGAGACCACGTTTTCAAGCGCCGAGATGGGCAGCCTTTGCGAAACGCCCGACCGCTTGTCGATGCGCTTGTCTTCGCGCGCCAGAAACGCAAGCTGCTCTACCACCTCCTTGATGTAATCGGGGACGCGCACCTCGACGGGCGACGGGCGGCGAAGCCAGGCCTCCTGTTCCGTAATGGCGATGCCATGGTCCAGCACGGCCGGATAATGCGTGCGGATCTCGCTTCCGATGCGGTCCTTCAGCGGCGTGATGATCTTTCCGCGCGCGGTGTAATCCTCCGGGTTGGCGGTGAAGACCAGCATCAGGTCGAGCGGCAGCCGGACCGGATAGCCCTTGATCTGCACGTCGCCCTCCTGCATGATGTTGAAGAGTCCCACCTGGATTTTGCCGGCCAGGTCGGGCAGTTCATTGATGGCGAAGATGCCCCGGTTGGCGCGCGGCAGCAGCCCGTAGTGGACCGTCAACTCGTTGGAGATGTCCTGGCCGCGGCGGGCGGCCTTGATCGGGTCGATGTCGCCGATCATATCGGCGATGGTTACATCCGGAGTAGCCAGCTTTTCCACATACCGCTGCTCGCGGTCGAGCCAGGCGATGGGCGTTTCGTCGCCCTCCTCGACCAGCAGGCTGCGGCAGCGACGGCAGATCGGCCGGTAGGGGTTGTCGTGGATTTCGCAGCCTTCTACGTACGGCATGACCTCGTCCAGCATGGCGGTGAGCATGCGGATCAACCGTGTCTTGGCCTGGCCTCGAAGGCCCAGCAGAATGAAATTGTGGCGCGACAGAACGGCATTCACCATCTGCGGAACCACGGTTTCGTCGAATCCGATAATTCCCGGGAACAGCGGCTCCCCGCGTTGGATTTTACAGATCAGATTACTGCGGAGTTCATCTTTGACGGACCGGTTGGCAAGTTTCGCTTCGGAGAAAGAACTATGGCGAAGCGCGCCAAGGGTACGGGGTAATTCCTGAGTGGCTCGGGACAAGTAAAACCCCCTCTGTTGGCGATTGTAGCAGACGAAGCCGATGGCGACGCGTCCCATCCGATACAATGGCTCCTGTGGAGACACAGGAACAGACCGCCCGCACCGGCGCTTGGCGCCGTTTCTCGGAAATGACCCGCGACGTACAGCGTGGATTCATCGCGGAGTGGACGGTCACCATCATCCTGCTCCTGTTTGCCACCACCACGCTGGTGCAGGCATTCGTAATCCCCAGCGCCTCCATGGAGAGCTCGCTGCTGATCGGCGACCATGTTCTGGTGGACAAGCTGACCTTCGCACCGTCGGGACCGGCGTCCAAGCACCTGCTGCCCTACCGTGAGGTACGGCGCGGCGACGTCATCGTGTTCCGCTATCCCATCGATATTTCGCAGGATTACGTGAAGCGCGCCATCGGCGTCCCCGGGGACCGGATCCGGCTGGTGAATAAGCAGCTCATGTTGAACGGACACCTGGTGAACGAGCCTTACGTCCAACACGTCACCCCGTATATGGACTCTTACCGGGACAATTTCCCGGCATCCCCCGGCTCCTCGCTTCCCCCCAGCGCCGTGGACATGCTGCAGAACCACGTGACGGACGGAGAGGTGGTCGTGCCGCCCGGTTTCGTTTTCGCGATGGGCGACAACCGCGACGACTCGCTGGACAGCCGCTATTGGGGCTTCGTCCCGCGGCAGAACATCGTGGGAACCCCGGTGGTGATCTACTGGTCGTTCGAAGCGCCGACCCAGGATCTCACCAACCCGAACATCGGGATCGATCACATCGTAGATGTAATCGCACACTTCTTCACCAAGACCAGGTGGAAGCGGACGTTCATGTTGATTCGCGGGTATCCGCTGCAGTAGCGACGACATGAAGTGGGTCCGAAGGTGCGGGCCGGCCACATTGTCATAGTCACCCTTGCGTTTGAGGGTACGTGATCGCACAGTTTGGGAGTGATCGGTGTTCATTCGTTGTTCCGTTGCGCAACGCGACGCGGCGCTGCAACGTGAGCGCATAGATACCGATTGTCATCGTGGACTTCAGCGTGACGTTGAAATCATCGGCCTCCTGATACAGGAGGTGAGAAGCGTCGGTGCGTTCGTTGCCGCCGCACCGGTCGTAAGTGCTGCGCATGTAGGCCCGGGCGCCAATGCGCTGATACGGCCACCGCTCCCACAGGCGAAGGGCGTCGGCGCCAACGGGGATGGCCGGCGGCTGGGCAGCGGCAGACGCGGCAAGGCAACAGAGGCCAAAGATCCATTGCATTTCGAAAACAGTCTACACCTGCGGGTCGTCAAGATGCCCCGTGTGGGGCAGGTTGGCAACCTGCAGCGGATTGGTAATCCGCCCTTTCGCTGCTATCGAAAAAGGCCGAATGACAATCGGCCGCAGGTTGACAATCTGCCCCACAGAATGGTCAACCGCAGATCGCCGGCTTGATAGAATCCTGATGCCGGATACCGGTCAGAGCGTTGGTCCCTATCAACTCCAGGGTCAGTTGGGCGCGGGCGGAATGGGTGAGGTCTACCGCGCGCTGGATACGCGTGTGGGCCGTCAGGTGGCCTTCAAGATTCTCCCGGAATCGCTGGCCGGCAATGAGGGCGGCGGCGGCGATTCGAACAGGAAGCCCGGCTGGCCGCCGCGCTGAATCATCCCAACATCATGGCCATCTACGATGTCGGGCTTGACCAGCATCCGCCCTACATCGTCGCCGAGTTGGTGCCGGGCGAATCGCTGCGTGCGTTGATTATGAAAGGTCCGCTCGGCGCGCGCAAAGCGGTGGACGTGGCGGCGCAGGTCGCGGCGGGCCTCTCGGCGGCTCATGCGGCCGGAATCGTGCATCGCGATCTCAAGCCGGAAAATGTCATGGTGACCCCCGATGGAACCATCAAGGTGCTGGATTTCGGAGTGGCGCGCATCGAGGCCAAACCGGCTGCCGGCAGCGAAACCGTCACCATCGCGCAAACGGTGGTCGGCTCCGTGGTGGGGACGGCGGCCTACATGAGCCCGGAACAGGCCCGCGCCGAAGAAGTGGACCACCGTTCCGACCAGTTCAGCCTGGGGCTGGTGCTGTACGAAATGCTGAGCGGCAAGCAGGCCTTCGAGCGGGCCAGCGCGATCCAGACCATGTCGGCGATTGTGGAAGACGATCCGCCGGCCCTCGATCGGCCCATCCCCGCGCAACTGCGCGCGATTCTGGAGCGCTGTCTGGCCAAGGAACGCGAGGGGCGCTATGAATCGACTCGCGACCTGGCCCGCGAACTGGCCTGGCTGCGCGAGCACTTCGGCGAGGCCACCATCGCTACCACGGGCGTGCAGCCGGCGGTCGCCGCTAAACGCCGTCCGGTGAGCCCCGCGGCCCTGGTCCTGTGCGCGGTGGGCGGCGCGCTGCTGGCCTGGTCGATCGCGACGCTGGGACGCGATTCCGCCGCCATCGATCTGTCGCACTACCGGCTGACGCCGTTCGGTACGGCGTTCGACGCCCAAACCTATTCGTCGTGGTCGCCGGACGGTAAGAGCATCGCCTTTCTCGCCTGGAATGAGACGGGCAGGCTGCATCTCTACGTGCAAGGCGTGGACGCGCCGACGCCGGTCCAGATCACCCCGCCCGATGCCGTCCTCAATATGGGCTCGCCTCCCTTCTGGAGCCCGGATTCGCGATCGCTCTACTTCCGTTGTTCGATGGACACCGCGCCATCCGGCTTGTGCCGCATTCCGGCAGGCGGCGGAGCGGCGGTGCTGGTACAATCGAACGTCCAGGCTGCCGCCATTTCACCCGACGGCAATACATTGGCGATGTGGCCCGCCCGTCCGGAAGGGGACGGCCTCGCCGTGTGGACCGCAAGCCCGCCTGAAGGGCCGCGCCGCAAGTATGCGCCGATGCCGTTCCAGGGCACGCAATATTACAACAATCCGGCGATCGGGTTCGCGCCCGACGGCAAGACGATTCTTCTTTGCGTGGCGCTGGACACACGCGGCGAAAACTGCTGGCTCCTGCCCTGGCCCGCGGCGAAGGCCGGCAGCGTGTTTTCGAACGGCCTCCCGTTTTCCTATACGCCGCAATTCACGTGGATGCCGGACTCGCGGCACCTGGTCTTCTCCGACAGCACCACTACCACCCGGCCGCAGCTTTACATGATGGATGCGAAGCGGGGCCGCTACTGGCCAATCCTCGCGGAGGACCGGCCCGCGACTCTTCCCTCGCTAGCGCCGGACGGATCGCGAGTCGCCTATACCTCGGTGCTCTCGCACTCCGACATCATCGGGGTACCGCTGGGAGATGGACCGATCCGCACGATCATGGGCGGATCCCGCAGCGAGCAGCGAGTGAGCGCTTCGCCCGTGGCGCAGCAGTTGGTTTATGTGACCGACCGCCGGGGCGTCCAGGAAGTGTGGATCAAGAGCCTGGTGGAGGGCTGGGAACGGCCGCTGTTGACGCCCAACGACATTCAGACCGATGGCGAACCGGCGCAACAGTTTTTCAACCCCGTGTTTTCGCCCGACGGGCGGCGCGTCGCGGTGTCCGCCAAAAGTCGCTCGGGCGTGCACCTGTATACGGTATTCGCCTCGGGGGGAGTGCCGGTTCGGGCCACCTCCGCCAACGATATGGAGTTTTGCGCCACGTGGTCGCCGGATGGCAATTGGCTGGCATACTCCGCGGTGGTGGGGCCCGCGCCGGTGTTGTTAAAGGTGCGGCCGGGGAGTGGAGAGGTCCCGGTGAAGGTGGCGTCGACTTACGGCCCGGCGGCGCCCGTGTGGTCGCCGGACGGCGCCTGGATTGCCGATCACGACCAGGGCGGCCACCCGCTCCTGGTGAGCCCGGATGGACAGCGGCAGCGCGCGCTGCCCGGGGACGGCGGTCCCGTGGCCTGGTCGCACGATTCCAGGACGTTGTACCAGGTGCGGGGAGGGCCGGCGGCGTTGTTCGCGGTAGAGGTGGCTACGGGCAAAGAACGGAAACTGCGGGACCTTCCCGGCCTGGTTCCGTATTCGAATGGCAACCCCGGCCTGAGCGCGGCTCTTACTTCGGACGAGAAGAGCATCGTGTATACCGTGAATCGGGCGCGCTCCGAGATTTGGATCCTCGATGGCGTTCATCCGCCACCGCCCTGGTACCAGCGGCTCATGGGAAGGTAGGTTGGCCGGCACCCTCGAAAAACGTCGGCATGGCTCAACATCGCGCTATGCTACAGGGTCAAGCGCAGGCTAAGTTGCACTACACGGGGTGAGTTAGATACGGCAGTGATTTTGCCGAAGCTGGTGTTGGTAATGGTGAGGTTGGGCGCCGCAAAACGCACCCAGTTGAACACATTCAAGGCGTCCGCCACGAAGGTCAGTTTCCAGTTCTCGCGGATGATAAAATCCCGGCGCAGGCTCACGTTTTCGTTGGAGTTGCTGGGACCGCGCAGATTGTATGCACCGGTCCGCGGGGTGGTTCCGTAGGTGAATGCGGCCGGCACCTTGAAGGCATTGACATCCAGGTAGACTGCCGAACGCACGTCGCCCGAGCCGTAAGCGCCGTTGATACGCACAGGGCCGGTGAATGACGGATTGTAGTCGGCGTAGCAGCTTCCCGCGCTGGGGGTGTTGCAAGTGGCGCCGATGGTGCCGAACAGCGCGCCGGAGCGGTAGGTCGTGATGCTCGAGATCTGCCAGTGGCCCGCGAGCAGGTCCGCGGCCTTGCTGCTGTTGCCCCACCGCTGCCCCTTGCCAAACGGCAGCGCGTAGAGCAGCAGCACGTTCACATTGTGAGAGGGGTCGACCTGCTGGGCCTTCTCGGTCTTCCAATTGTAGGCGCTGCGGGTTCCCGTGTCATCGCTGAAAGCCTTGCTGAAAAAGTAATTGGAGTTCAGAGTCAGGCCGTGCGAGAGTCTCTTGTTGACGATTACCTGCAGGGAATTGTAATTGTCGTTGGCGACATCGCCCCAAAGATCGGTGACTCCGGGGTATTGCGGGAACGGGCGCAGCATCTGGGAGATGGTGCCGGTGAAGGTCGGGTAAGGCAGCCCGATTCCTGGAATGATCTTATTGGCCGACGCCAGGTTGGCCGCGGTAGCCTGCTGCGTCAGCAGGTTGCCCAGCGCCAGGTACCGGGGATCGATCTGGTCGGACCAGATGGAGCGGCCGCCGCCGCCCTGGAAATGACCGTTGCTCCCGACATAGTTCACGGTCAGGGTGGTGGTGGGAGTGAGAGCGCGCTCGATTCCGAAGTTCCAATCCTGGTAGTAAGGTGGACGGCCGCCTAACTGCGGGTCGCCGAACTGCATGGTGGACCCGGTGGCCGTGATGCCGTTGAAGGCCGTGCCCAAAGTCGGGCTGAAGAACGGAGGCTTCTGGTAAGGCGGAATGCCATTATCCCAGTAGAGCGCCGGACTCACTCCGTCCAGGCTGGTGTAACTGGGGTTGGCGGAGAAACCCAGCGTACCGGTTCCGGTCCGGGCGCCGTTACGGCCGCCGACCGCGCCGCGGTGGGCGTACATGATGGTGTAACCGCCCCGGATCACCGTCTTACTATCCAGACTGAAGGCGAATCCGAGCTGCGGCCCGAAGTTCTTCCAGTGCGTCTCGACGTTGGTGCGGCAGCCGCAACTGTCGGGCCCGTTGCCTGAAAACATCAGAATTCCCGGATAGCCGCCGGCGGCCGGGTTCGCAGCGGCCGGGTTGAAGAACGACTGGCGGTCCTTCACTTCGACGTACGGCAGCATGATATCGTGGCGCAGGCCGAGGTTCAGCGTCAGCCGGGACGTCACCTTGAAGTTATCCTGCACCCACCAGGCATAGTCGCGGTAGCGCGCCCCGGTGCCCACCACGGAGTCCTCATCCACGTTGGCCGAGCCCACCGCGCCCAGCAGGAAGCTGGCGTAGGAGTTGCCCGTGGTGGTCAGCGCAGTGCCGGACGCGTTGAACCCCTCCGTCTGAGTGTTGCTGAAAGCCCAGGTGGCGAGGCTGCCGTAAGCGTTGGTCAGCTCGTTGGCCTGCAGCCTCTGAATCTGCAGGCCGAGAGTCACGGCGTGCCTGCCGTGGGTCCATTGGACGTTGTCCTGCACCGTGAAATTGTTAATGGCTTCGGTGAACGCGCGCGAATTGGTGCCGCGCCAGCCGGTGACTGAATTCGGGCCGTTGAAAGCCACCTCGGGAAACGACGACGCGGCTTCGCCCGAGGGCAGTCCCTTCACGCCGGCCTTGTTCATCCAGTCGCCCCCGATGGTGGCGTTGTAGATGGGAACCCACAGCCGCGAGAAGCCGAAACTGACCTGGTTGAGGAGTGTGGGCCTGGCCACAAAGGTGTATTTGAGCTGCGCGGTGGTGGGTACTTCGTTCACCAGGCGGGTGTCGGTGTACGGCAGGGGCAGGCTGTTGCCGGCGCCCCGGTAGCTGTTGGACTGGCTGCGATGGCCGCGACTGTAGAGCACGAAGAAGGTGTTCCTGTCGTTCAGGTTGATGTCCACCTTGTGTCCGTCGTATTGGTGTTGTTGAACCCGGTGGGCAGAGTGCCCAGATAGTTATTCTGCAGGCCGCTGTAAGTCGGTTGCGGAAGAGCTGCCTGGAAAAACTTGGAGGCCGACGAAATCTGGCTGGCCGGGATGATATTACCGGGGAAGGGCTGTCGCGCGTTAACGCCGTTCACGTTGGTGAGCGTTAGGGGATCGTAAATCGCCACAGACAGCTCGCTGAAGTCCCCCACCCTTTGCTTTAAGGTCGGGATGGTGACCAGCGTGGGAGCGGTGCCCGTGCGATAGAGGAACCCGTCGTAGGAGCCGAAGAAAAACACCCGGTTCCTGACGATCGGCCCGCTCGCGTTAAACCCGAACTCGTTCTGGTGCTCGGGCGGGCGGGTGGCCGCGAAAAACCCGCGCGCATCCAGCAGGGTGTTCCGGAAAATCTCGTAGGCCGACCCGTGAAACTTGTTGGTGCCGGACTTCAGCACGAAATTGGTGGCGCCCATGCCGCCGTACTCTACCGAGGCGCCGCCCGACTCCAACTGGAACTGGTCCACGGCCTCTACCGAGATACCCAGCCCGAGATTGCGGACCTCGCCCTCCACTACAGCGTTGGTGATGGGCAAGCCCTCGACGTACACGTCCTGGGTATTGGCCTGCGATCCGAAGACCTGGCCGGCCGCGTTACTGCCGCCCGGCACCACGCCGGGCATGTATTGCACGAAGGCCGTGGGATCGCGCGGAGCGTTGCCCATGGCCAGCGGCAGCGCCGTGTAGAGCTCGTTGCGCACCGTCTGGCCTACGCGCGCGTCGCTGGTATCTATCGCCGGCGCGGCGGCGGTCACGGTCACCGATTCGGCCGACGAGCCCACCAGCAGTGAGATGTTCAGTCCCAGCGTGGCCAGGGCATCCACCGCGATGTGCTGCCGGACCGAGGTCTGGAACCCGCGCGCCGTCACCGAAACGGTGTACTGTCCCGCGGGCAGTGGGGAGAGTACGTAGTATCCGGCGTCGGTCGTCTGCCGCGTGACTCTCACTTGCGTCGCGTCGTTGGTGGCGGTTACGGTAGCGGCCGGCACGACGGCGCCGGAGGGATCGGAAACCACGCCCTGGATGGTCCCCGCACCGCCGATCTGGGCCGCGAGCGGAGTCGGCAGTATCGCTGCGATGGCCGCGGACAGAGCCAAGACGAGCCCCCATCGAGCGTTCTCCTGGTGGGTCATTGAAAACCTCCTCGAACTCCTAACCACGGAGCCTCCATTTTGGAGTCCAGGGTCCTGTCCAGTGTACACCTGGCAGCGACCCTTTGATCCGAGGAGCTGCAAGGCGGGTGTTCCCGTGGAGATCCACATATACCCCAACAGATTGCGTACAGGCCCGATCGCCTCAGCCGAAGCCGCCTACCGGCCGAACCAGCCGCGCAGGCGCTTCTTGAAGCGCTCGGAGAACGTCGCGGCGGGCGGCGGCGCGGGCTCGGGGGCGGTTTCGAGGACGGAAGGCTGCCTCAGGGCGTCGAGCGGCTGCGGCGCTTCGCACGGATTCTCGCCGGCGTATCGCACCACATTGGTGAGTAAGACAAACTCGCGGCGGACGCGCTGCCCGTCCCGGTTCTCCATGCATATCGAAAAGCCCGTGTACTTGCCTGCGGCAACGTCGCTTCTGGACCTGGCCGACGCGGAGAACTCCACATCTTTGAGCAGCACCGGCGCATAGCCGCGCACGTTGCGCTCAATGTGTGCAGTTTCATACCGGTGGTGCCGCAGGCTCCAGATGAAGACGCGGAAGCTGTCGAAATCGTAGGGCTCCGTGCCCTTGCCGATGGTGGTCCACAGCCATATCGTCTTTTGCTGGTCGTCGTCCTGCACCTGGCCGAGTGGAAAGTAGGACACGATGTGGCGCCCTTCGGCATATTGAGCCACCTCGTCGGGAATCGCCATTATCAGACGGCGGGTGAGGATCCACCCGGTCTGGCCCGCGTGGTTGCGCACCAGGTTCCATTCGTCGACCAGGATCGGCTTGTCGTCAACCTCCGGTTCCGCTGGAGGCTCATCGTCGGAACGCGCCGTCTTGGAAAGCTCGATCCAGTTTTCCGGTAGGCCGGGCGGTTTGGGCATCGGCGGCGGCGGGTACTTGGGCTCTTTTGCGGCCGTTTTCTTGGGTGCAGACTTGAGCTTCTTAGGCGGCGGAGGAAGCAGGGGCTTGCGTGGCGCGTCGGCTCGCGGTGTGACGGTATGCATCAACACGTCCACCTTCTCTTTTTCCTTGATCTGAAAGAAGCTGGGTGAGGAACGCGACGGTTGGGTATGAACGTTCACCTCCGAATAGGTGGTTCCCTGTCCCTGCACCGGCATATGCGCGGCGCGCTTGGCCAGGTCCCGCAAGTAGGCCATGTCCTCCGCGGCAAGCAACTGGCGTTCATCGGTCCACCCCTCGGCACCGGTGGGCGTGCGCACGCGCAGGAACCGGCGGCGTCGCTGGAGGATCTCCAGGCGGTCGCCGTGTTTGGTTGTAGCGACCGTGGGAGACTCCGTGGGAATGTCTTTTCGGATATTCAGAACAGCCGGCCCGACAAACGCCTCGCCGATGGAAGGCGCACGCGGCGGACCGCGGCGGCAACTGCCCAGCGAGAGCGCCAGCGCGACCGTCATGCTAACTGTTGTTATGGAACTGAACCGCACCCGTATCTACGATTTTATCAGCCGGTATAGTACCAAGCCCACATAAAATGTAAGAGTGACAGCGGAGATCAAACACCGCGCCAGGTTTCTTGCGAGCATTTTCGTACTCTCGGTGGTTCTCGCCGCGCTCTACTTTTGGGCGTTCTCGCGGCGCCGCACGCCGTTGATGTACATGGTTGAGGGTACGGTGGCGACATTGATCCTCTTGGCGGCGGCGTTCGTGCAAGTCGTGAAAAGGGGATATCTGAACCACCCGCACCCCGCGGACACAGGCAAATCCGCAGCGTCGGGAATGGACCCGAAAATCCGGGACGCGCCAGCCGAACATCCGCAAACCGGAGTCGAGCAAATCCTGGATCCGCAGACCGGGGACGTGCACAGCGCGGAGCCGCCGGCCAGGGGTCCGGAGAACCGGCAGGCCAGTGTTACCGCGCGAATTGTTCGAAGGAGTGGGCCCTCGTCATAACGCCCAGTTAGTAGTTTTCCGCCTGGTACCACCAGACCGGGCCATTTATACGGCGGCGGCAGCCATGGGGTAGCGTTCGTATTCCGGCCGCGAACAGGCGTTATACAAGATGCGGCGGACCTCCGGCTGATAAAACGGCTGCGTCAGCAGATCATACGCACCCAGATTCAGGGCTTCGGCCCAGAGACGGGCGTCGGCGTGGGGGTCCGTTACGATCACTTCGAGTTCGCGTGGGCTTTCGCGTGCCAGATGTAGCACGTCAAGCCAGTTTCCATCGGCGAGAGCGGCTTCTGTCAGGATCACGTCGTAGTCTTCCTGCTGAAGCTTGGTGCGCGCGTGGTACAGGGTTCCGACTTGGTCCAGGATCAAGGGGAGACTCTGCAGCATTTGCGATAGATTGCGGGCATCGTCGCGATGCCCGGAAATGAATAGAATCCGGGATCTCATGGTGCGCGCTCCTGACTTTGCTTAATCTTCTTTAATTTTAGACCGTAGTGGGTCAAAGAACAATGACATTATCCGAAAGATTCGGTGAAATTCCTCACCTCGGATTGCGCACCGTCGGATTTTCCCTCACCTCCGCGGATCGGGCCTCTGGCATGCCAATAACTACCTCTGTAGGCGCGGCTCGTGGCTGGACGAATGCCGCCATGACTATCGGCAGGCCGATGGCCCGCGCCACGAACAGCGGCTACGGCCGGTTTACCGCAAACGCAAAGGCGGTCAGCGTGGCGTCGCGGCCGGAGCCCCGGCGATGACTGGAGGCTAGACAAAGACAAGCATCCCAGGAGTTCCCCACCAGTCCGCTTATGGCAACGCAAAGGCGGTGAGCGTGGCGTCTCTTCCCGAACCCGAGGCGATCACTACGAATTGTTTGCCGCTGGCGGTGCGGTAGGTCATTGGTGTCGCGCCGGTGCGGCGGCCCAGCGGGTAGGTCGACAGGTCCTGGCCGTTGGCGGTGTCCACGGCATCGAGCGAGGTATCGCCGCCGCCACAGAAGATCACGCCGCCTTTCGTTACGATGGCGCCTTGCGCGCCCGCAATGCCGAGGCGGTCCGGCAGTTTCACATCCTTCAGCTCGGGGCGCGCGCGCAGGCGGGCGTCGTCGCCGAACGCCACGCGCCACACGATCTCGCCTTTGTTGAGATCGATGGCCGTCAGATGGCCGTAGGGCGGTTTGAGCAGCGGCAGACCGTTGTGGAAGGTGGCACTCACCTGCTCGCCCACATACGCGGCATCGAGTTCGCCGGGGACACGCGATTCCACTTTCTTGAGGCGCGCGATTGCGGGCGTGTTGCTGGACTTCACGTACAGGATGCCAGTGGCCGGATCGAGCGCACCGCCGCCCCAGTTGGCGCCGCCGATCACGCCGGGGCGCATGAACGTGCCCTCGAGACTGGGCGGGGTATAGATCGGACCGAGGCGGAATTTCTTCATCGCGGCTTGCGCTTCGGCCTTGAGCTCGGGTGTGAGGTCGAAGGCATCGTCGAGAGTGACACCTTGCTCGGCGAACGCCGGCGGCCTGGTGGGGAAGGGCTGCGTGGGCCACGACTTTTCGCCGGGGGCATCACTCGCGGGGACGGCGCGCTCTTCGATGGGCCAGACGGGCTTGCCGGTGACGCGGTCGAATACGAAGGCCCAACCGGTCTTGGTGAGCTGCACCACGGCCTCGATGGATTTGCCGCCCACCTTGATTCCGGCAAGCACCGGCGGCCCCGGCGGATCGTAATCCCACAGGCCGTGGTGCACCAGTTGGTAGTGCCATTTGCGCTTGCCGGTAGCGGCGTCGAGGCAGACCAGCGACTCGGCGAAGAGGTTCTCTCCGGGCCGCGCGGCGCCGTAGAAGTCGTTGCTGGGCGTGCTGACGGGCAGAAAGAGCAGGCCGCGCGCGGCATCGAGCGTCATCGGCGCCCAGACGTTGGTGTGGCCGGTGAATTTCTCGGAGCCGTTGCCCCAGGTGTCGATGCCGGCCTCACCTGGGAGCGGCACGGTGTGGAAGGTCCAGACCAGCTTGCCGGTGCGGGCGTTGAAGGCGCGCACGTCGCCGGGCGGGTCCTTCTGGTACACCAGGCGGTCGGCGACGCCGTTGCCCACAATGATGAGGTCCTTGTAGACCACCGGGGGTGAGGTGTTGGTGTAGTGCTTGGGATTGGTTTCCCAGCGAAGGCCGGCCACCAGATTCACGATGCCGTTGTCGCCGAAATCGGCGACGGGCTTGCCGGTCTCCGCATCCAGCGAAATGAGCCGGTAGCGGCTGTTCATGAGGATGCGGAGGCGGCCGCTTTTGCTGTCGCGCCAGGCGGCAACGCCGCGATGGACGAAGCCGGTGCCATTGGGAACATGGCCGTCCTCATATGCCTTGGGATCGTACGCCCAGCGCTCGCGGCCGGTTTCGGAGTCGAGCGCGACCACGCGGTTGTAAGGCGTGCTCAGGTAGAGGACGCCATCGATCATGAGCGGGGTGGCCTCGAAGACGCCGGGCGTGGTCTTGAAATCGGGGAGCGGGGACTCGGCGGGCTTCCACTCCCAGACGAGTTTGAGATTGCGAACGTTGGCTCGAGTGATTTGGGTGAGCGGGGAGTAGTGGGACTCGCCGGGGTCGCCACCGTAGTGGGGCCAGTCTTGGGCCAAGGCGCCAGGCGTCGGCACGAGTGCCTGAGCCGCCGGGATGATTGGTGGCGGAACTGACCGCCGTGATTGGTAACACAGTTTGCTTTTGGGCAGAGGGTGATTCAAGGTTCGTGGGGTTCTCCCGATAAGAGGGTTGAGCTGAGCGGAGGATAG
>JAIQFL010000216.1 GCA_020073365.1 Terriglobia bacterium
CCCCAGGCGGCATATTTAACGCGTTAGCTCCGGCACGGACAGAATGAACTGCCCACACCAAATATGCATCGTTTAGGGCGTGGACTACCAGGGTATCTAATCCTGTTTGCTACCCACGCTTTCGTGTCTCAGCGTCAGTTACGGTCCAGAAAGCCGTCTACACCACCGGTGTTCCTCCTGATATCTACGCATTTCACCGCTACACCAGGAATTCCACTTTCCTCTCCCGTACTCTAGTCATTCAGTATTCGGCGCACCCTCCCAGTTGAGCCGGGAGATTTCACACCAAACTTAAACAACCGCCTACACACCCTTTACGCCCAGTAACTCCGAACAACGCTCGCTGCCTACGTATTACCGCGGCTGCTGGCACGTAGTTAGCCGCAGCTGCTTCTGCAGGTACCGTCACTATCTTCCCTGCCGAAAGAGCTTTACACCCCGAAGGGCTTCATCGCTCACGCGGCGTCGCTGCATCAGGGTTTCCCCCATTGTGCAAGATTCCCCACTGCTGCCTCCCGTAGGAGTCTGGCCCGTGTTTCAGTGCCAGTGTGGCCGTGTGCCCTCTCAGGCCGGCTACCGATCTCTGCCTTGGTAGGCTCTTACCCTGCCAACTAGCTAATCGGCCGCGGGCTCCTCTTTCAGCGCATTGCTGCTTTCCTCTCTCGAGCTTATGCGGTATTAGCTCCGGTTTCCCAGAGTTATTCCACACTAAAAGGTAGATTACCCACGTGTTACTCACCCGTACGCCACTGTACTCATGGATTGCTCCACTTTCTCGTTCGACTTGCATGTGTTAGGCGCGCCGCCAGCGTTGATTCTGAGCCGGGATCAAACTCTCATTTGAATCAATGAGAACGGATGAGATCTGCATCCCATCCCATACTTTCGCTCCGGTTTTACTCAGAGTTCTGACGAGTTCTTCTTTACTGCATCCAACCAGATTGTCAAAGATCTGCGCAGCCTCCCCCGACATTCGTTAAATATCGAAGAATTCTGCAGGCCTCGAAACTTGTGCCGGCCGTCACGCCCGTTTCCAGACGTGCCAACGGCCGATGAGCTTAAAGAATTGAAAAGAACAAAACAGGAAGGCCGTATTCCGCCCCGCACGGTGGCCCGCACGGAGTTTTGTTACCATTCCTTACAGAGGGTCTCTAATATTTATAGCATCGATCCGTCCCTTTGGCAAGTCCGCAGGGCAAACGATACCTCAAGATCCCCAATTTCGGCGACTCGTTCAGAATAGCACCGAAGGAATTCCGGCGCAAGGACTTTCTGGCTCAAAATCGGTGGCGCTTGTCTGAAATTATACAATCCGGTGCAACTCATAGGAAAGAAATGGCCTTTCGCTCTGTACCCGACGCCTCGCCGCGGTCTAGAATGGGTAGGATGCCCTCGTTTCCGGTGGCGTTCCTGGCCGTAATCTTCGTCTTCCCGGCGCACACGCAGCCCGCCATGCCCGAGATTCTCTCCCGAATCTCCGAGGAGGCCGAGGTGCTTCAGCAAAACGCGCCCAAAGTGCTGAGCCAGGAAACGCTCGAACAACGGGCCCTGATGCCCCCTTCCCGGTTTCGGCCTCGCATTGGCAAGGCCACCGCCGAAGTTCCCCAGCCGCGCCTCGTGGTCCGCGAAGTCGTATCGGAATACAGCGTGGGCCTGTTGAAGGAATCCGACTCCCGCAACCTCGTGGAATTCCGCCAGGTGGTTTCCGTGGACGGCCGCCCCGTCCAATCGCTCGAAAGCGCCCGCCGCGCCCTCTCACTCGGCGTCCATTCTCCCGACGACCGCACCCGTAAACGCATGTTGGAGGATTTCGCCCGGCATGGCCTGGTGGACGTCGCCACGGACTACGCGCTCATCCTGCTGGCTTTCTCCAAACGCGGCTTGGCGCAGATGAAGATCGAGCCTGCGGGCGAAGACCAGGTCGGCGCCGACCAGGCGACCATCCTCCATTGGCGGCAGACCTCCCCGGACAGCGGTGAGCTCGAGTTCCACGGCAGGCAGGTCGCCCGACGCGCCCTTCAGGGTATGTTGTGGGCCCGCCAATCCGATGGTCTTCCGCTGCGCATCCGGGCCTGGGCGGAGTATACCGACGCCACCAAGCACCAGATCCGCGACGAAGCCACCGTGGACTACGTCCTTTCACCCCACGGATTCCTGACCCCCGCCTCGGTGATCCACCGCCATCTGGTCGATTCCAAACTGGTCACCGAGAACCTTTATCGTTACGAACCCTTCAAGCTTTTCGGCGCCGACTCCGATATTAAGTTCACCGAAGTGCCCGATCCCGCCACCCTCCCCCCGACCATCAAGAAATGACGCGCATCCTCTACCTCCACGGCTTCGCATCCGGGCCGTCTTCCGGCAAGGCCCGTTATTTCCGCGAGCGTCTCGAGGCCTCCGGATCACATGTAGAAATCCCCGACCTCACCGGAGGCGATTTCGAACACCTCACCATTACCGGACAGCTTGCCGTCGTCGAGCGCTCCGCGGAAGGTCAACCGATTTGCCTGATCGAGTCCAGTCTGGGCGGCTATCTCGCGGCCCTCTACGCGGCGCGGCACGCGGAAGTGGACCGCGTGGTGCTGCTCGCCCCGGCATTCGGCTTTGCCCGCCGCTGGGCGGAACACCTCGGCCCGGCGCAGGTTCAGGAGGCGCCATGCAGGTTTTCCATTACGCCGAAAATCGCCACGTGCAACTGGGCTACCAACTGCTCGAAGACGCTGCCTGCTACGAAGCGTTTCCCGATTTCCACCAGCCAGCCCTCATCTTCCATGGCGCCCTCGACGACGTCGTCCCCGCGCGTGATTCCCAGGAATTCGCCTCCTCCCACCCCAACGCCCATCTCGAAATCCTCGACTCCGGTCACGAGCTCCTCAACGTCCTCGACGACATGGCCTCGAAGGTAGTGGATTTCCTGCACCCGTAGGACAGACCCCGACCTCGCTGTCCACATCCGCACCCCGCCGTTCCACAATCGGACAGCCCTGCGCGCACCCGCTACCCGCCTCCTCACAAACCCAGCCTCCGCCCAAAGGCCCTCAACTTGCCATACAACCGAAGGCCATGCCCCACCTGGGAGCCGATCTCCGCTACGCCGCCCGCACCCTGCGCCGCAGTCCAGGCTTCTCCGTCACGGCCATCGCCGCGCTTGCCCTGGGGATCGGCGCCTCCACTGCCATCTTCTCCGTCGTCAACAAAGTGCTCCTCGAGCCCTTGCCCTATCCCGATCCCGACCGCCTTGTCCAGCTCATGACCACATCCCCCGTGGGCGACGAACCCGTCGTCTCCATTCCGAAATACGTAATCTGGCGCGACCATACCAGCGTCTTCGAGTCCATGGCGGCGTACGAGATCGGCGGACCCGGCATCCACCTCACCGAGAGCGAGTTCCCCGAGTCGCTCCAGGCCGCCCGCGTTTCAGCGGACTACTTCCGGCTGTTCGGCGCGCAGGTCGCCATCGGCCGCCCCTTCTCCGCTCAGGAAGACCGGCCCGCGGGGCCGCGCGTCGCCGTAATCAGCAACCGGCTGTGGCGCGGCCGTTTCCGCGGCGATCCCAGGCTGGTGGGCCGAACCATCCCCTTGGAATACGAGTCGTACCTGGTGATCGGGGTCCTCGCTCCCGGCTTTAGCATGTCCCCGCCGGCCGACATATGGCTTCCCCTTCAGGCCGATCCATCCACCTCCGGCCACTTGAGCCGTGTGCACGTGGCCGCCCGCCTCAAAACGTCAATGACGGTCCAGGACGCCGCGGCTGACGTGGGCGGAACCATGCGCAGCTTCCGCCGCCAGTATCCCTATCCCAAAGCACCCATGCTCTACATGGAGAGCTTCACCGCGATCCCCCTGCGCGATGCCGTCGTCGGCGACGTCCGCCCCGCACTCTTCCTGTTCATCGGCGCCGTCGGCTTTGTGCTCCTCATCTGCTGCGCCAATGTTGCCAGCCTCCAGTTGGCGCGCTCGGCCCGGCGGGCACGCGAAATCGCCATACGGGCGGCTCTCGGCGCGCAACGCCGGCAGATCGTCCGCCAGTTGCTCACCGAAAGCGTGGTTCTTTCCGTCGCCGGCGGCCTTCTGGGCCTGGCGCTCGGCTATCTGGGCGTGCGCGAGCTGCTGGCTATCAGCCCCAGCGACATCCCGCGAATCGGTGCCAACGGCTCGGCCATCGCCCTGAACTGGCGCGTCTTCCTCTTCACCCTCCTGGTGTCCGTCTCCACCGGAATCCTGTTCGGCCTGATCCCCGCCCTCACCGCCTCGCGCACCGATGTCAGCTCAGTGGTCAAAGACAGCGTTTCCGAATCCGGCACGGGATTCCGCCGCAACCGCGGCCGATCCGCCCTGGTCATTGCCGAAATGGCGTTGGCCCTGGCGCTGCTGGCCGGCGCCGGGCTGCTCATCCGGACCTTCGTCGCCATGCGTACGGCCGACCGCGGCTTCGATGAGCAGAACGTCCTAACCCTCGAAATGTCGCTCGACAACTCCCAGTTCGAACGGACGTCGCAGGTGGCTCAACTGGTGCGTGCCGCCGGACGCCGCATCCAGAGCGTCCCCGGCGTTTCCACCGTCGCAGTCACCTCCGCGCTGCCCCTGGAGCCCAGTTTGACGATGCCGTTCACCATCCACGGCCGCGACCAGTCGCAGGTGGGCCGTTATCATGGCGCGGCCACCTGGCGCAGCGTATCGCCCGGCTTCTTCGATGCCTTTCGCATCCGCCTGCTGCGCGGCCGCCTGTTCACCGATGCCGATGACGAGGAGGGTGCCGGAGTCGTCCTGATCAACCAGGCCATGCTCAGAAGATTCTGGCAGGAAGTGGACGCCAACCCCATCGGCGAATTCATCACCATTGGCAAAGGCATGGGTTCCGGCCTGGAGGAACTTCCGCGGCAGATTGTCGGCGTGGTCGCGGACGTCCGCGACGCCGGCCTCAAGCTGGAGCCGATGATGTTCGTTCCAATGGCGCAGGCGCCCGAGGGCTTGAACGCGCGCCACAATCGCCTGCTCCCCCTCACCTGGGTGGTCCGCGCCACCGAACCATCGCGGCTCTCTACCGGCGCCATCCAGCAGGAGCTTCACGACGTCGCCGGCGGGCTCCCTGTGGGACGAGTCCGCACCATGCACGAAGTGGTCGCGGCATCTTCCGCCCGCACCCAGTTTTACATGCTGCTGCTGAGCGTTTTCGCCGCCATCGCGTTGCTCTTGGCCGCCGTGGGCCTTTATGGCCTGATGGCCTATTCCGTCCAGCAGCGTACTCAGGAGATCGGCATCCGCATGGCTCTGGGAGCCGGTCCCGAGGATGTCCGAAACCTGGTCGTAATGCAGGGAATGCGGCTGGCGCTGTTGGGGATTCTGATCGGCATCCCCACGGCCCTGGCCCTAACGCGTGTAATGGTCAGCATGATCTTCGGCATCCGCACGTGGGACCCGGCCGTGTTCGCAGTCGTGGCTGTCCTGCTCAGCGCGGTGGCCCTGTTCGCGACGTACGTGCCCTCCCTCCGCGCCACCCGCGTCGACCCGGTAGACGCGCTGCGCTGCTGAGCCCCTCAGTGTCGTTGCGCGCCGCTCCCTGCTTCATGTTCTACCGCGCGCGCTCCGTCGGCATGCTCACCACGGTTCGCCCAAAAAGTACCGTTATCAGGTGGTCAACTGGGAACAACGGGAGAAACGCCCTCCGTTGCTGCAAATACTTAACCACTGACAACGTTTCATTGCTTCCGCCTTGGCGTTAGGGTACTGTTATGAAAAATCTTCTTTTCACGTTCCTTGCCGACGAAGAAGGGCAAGATCTGGTTGAATACACCCTGTTACTGGCATTCGTAGCCCTGGCCTCGGCAGCACTGTTCATTGGGGCCGGCGGCAGCATTAAAACCATCTGGACGGCAACCAATGACCAGCTTGCCGCCGCCGCGACCAGCGCGTCCTAAGTCAACGCGGACTGCCTGCACGTCGGACATCATCCGTTCCGGGAGAGTCGCCACGTTGTAGGTATGCCCGGAGTCGGAACTTTGGCACGGAAGGCGGATGGGTGACTCCCGTCCGCCAGCTATTCTCTCAATGCAGCCGTGGGGTCCATCGCCGCGGCTCTCTTAGCCGGGCGATAACTGGCCAGCGTTGTCCCCGCCGCCAGAACCGCCGCGATGCCAGCAAAACTGGCCATGTCGTTGGGCAACGCTGCCACGGCCAAGCCAGTCATGATCGTGAGTAGCAGGCGGCGTTGCGCGCGCGACCGGACCAGCACCTCACTCATGGTCCGTAAGTTGGATATGGCTTGCTCTCCGTCGGCTTCCCGCAAAGCCGTTCGGATCAGCGCTCCCAAGGGCCTCACCGTGAGGGCGCCCCGCACCACCAGCGTCATGGGACCGATGAGCCGGGCCATGGTCTGGCGTGGAACCTGCACTCCTGCTCAGAGCCCGTTTTCTCTGCGACGAGAAGCCTCGGCGTTCCCCTTCGCCTCCCCCCGGCGTCCCTGTTTCACCGAAGCCCCGTCTTCTTCAAGTACGCCATCAACTCCGACGGATCGTCGGTGATAATCGCATCCACTTTGGCCTGAATCAATCGGTCCCAGTCCGCCGGCGTGTTTGCAGTCCACGGCACCACTTGGAGGCCCGCCCTGTGCGCTGCCGTCACCTTGCCCTGCGTAACCAGGTTGAACTGGGGCGATATGATGGCCGCCTGCGCCTCTCGTGCGATCACCACAAAGTCGCGCGGGTCGGTTTCGGTCAACGCCGACAGCCGGATCTCCGGCGCCAGTTCTTTCATCGCGACCAGAGTCCGGAAATCGAAGGACTGCAGGATCACCCGCTTTTCTAGTTTATATTGCCGGATTTTCTGCAAGACCAGCCGCGCGAACTCCTCCGGAGATGGTGTGTACTCCGGTTTATCCGGGAAGCTCTTGGTCTCGATATTGAAGTCGAAGTTGCCGCGATCCGCCAGCCGGAACACTTCATCCAGTGTCGGCGGATGCGTCCCCGGCACGGCGGTCTGCTTGGCAAACCCCGGATTCCGAATTGCGCCGCAGTCCCATTCGCGCACCTGCGGTAGCGTCAGTTCGTGGATCACGGCGCTTGCCGTAGGCCCGGTGCAGATGGGCCCCCGAAGGATCGGATCGTGTGAAATCACGATGACGCTGTCCTTGGTCACCGCCATGTCCATTTCCAGGGCATCCACGCCAGCCTGAATTGCATATTCGAAGGCGGGGATCGTGTTTTCCGGCATCCTGGCCCGCGCGCCGCGGTGGCCGTGCACCAGGATTCGGGGTGGGGCTGCTGCTGGCGTTTGGGAGGGCATAGAAATCGGGCAGAAGGCCCCGATGGCGAGGCATGCTGCGACGGTGCGGAGGCGCATCGTCCCCAGTATACGACCGAAGCCCTCCACGGCGCAGTCGGTGAGTTGGCACAGTATTGGCACAGTGGCGCGGTCGCGGAACCGCGCAGATGCCTTAAATGCTTGACAGCCTCCGGGATGTGGTCGTCAGCTTCGGCTCATGCCCGATGTGCTGGCACCTGAGTAAGCCCTTCGTACCGTTCCATAGCCGTAGCCGGTTGCCTGTGCAATCTTGCGGAAGCTCAATCCCATCTTCCGCAGTTCCCTGACTCGTTCCAGCGATACATTTCGGGCAGGTCGTCCCCTGCGGCTAGGACTCTTGACAATTTCTTGCATATTCGAAATCCCCTATGCTTACGAAGCGCAAAGCGCGCCGGAAAGGAGCCAAAATTTCTGGAGCAAGCCAGCGGGCCGGGCTATCCCCACCGTTGCAGAGGACGTGCCGGGCCCCGCCATGCGGTTCGCGCCAGGATTCGAGCTGTTTTTCGCCGTGCCTGTATGCTTGCAAACAGTTAGAATTGCGGTATATGAACGATTCGGAGGCCAACCCGGAACAGGCGTTTTCCTCCGAAGAGTGGGAACTCGTCAAGGAACTGGTATTCGAATGCCAAATGCAGCATCCGCAGGATCTTCACTCCTGGCTGGCTGGCAAAAGCTCCTCCGACAAGGTCCGCCGGGAGGTGGAACGGCTCTTACGGTCGGCTTCCACGTGCGGGGACTTTCTGCAGCAGCCTGCCCCGCACCGTTACTTCGGGGTTGCCCGTAAGCTTCCGGAACGCATCGGCCGTTATCGCGTGATTGAGGAAATCGGCTCTGGCGGAATGGGAGTGGTTTACGCAGCTTACGATGAGGAACTGAACCGGCGTGTGGCCATCAAAGTATTGCTCGCACAGACCGCGGAAGATCCGGAGTTACAGAAGAGGCTGCGGTGGGACGCTCAGGCGGCCTCCGCCCTGCAGCATCCCAACATCGTCACCGTCCACGAGGTGGGCTCCGACGGCGGCTCGGACTATGTGGCGATGGAGTGCATCTCCGGCAAGACCCTGGGGCGTTTGATTCCCGCGGGGGGGATGGAAACCGCGGAGGCGCTAGGCTGCGCCATACAGATCGCCAGCGGCCTGGAAGCCGCGCACCTGGCCGGTGTAGTGCATCGCGATCTGAAGCCCAGCAACATCATGGTGACCGACACAGGCGTGGTCAAGCTGCTCGACTTTGGGCTGGCCAAGGGCTTTGGCGCCGGCTTCCACACCGGTGACGCGCCGCCCACTATAGAAGGCAAGTTTGCCGGAACCGTGGCGTATGTCTCTCCCGAACAGGCGGAGGGCAAGGCCGTGGATGTCCGGTCCGATATCTTCTCTTTCGGCTCGGTCCTTTTCGAAATGCTGACCAGCCGGCGAGCCTTCCCCGGCGACCATGCCATTTCGGTGCTGGCCGACATTCTGCACACCGAACCTCCCCGCGTGGCGGAGTGCCATCCGGGTATTGACCCACAACTGGATGAGATTGTGCAGCGCTGCCTGCGCAAGAACCGGACTCGCCGGTTCCAGAGCATGGGCGAGATCAGAATTCGTCTGCAGGAAGTCCAGGAAGAGCTGCAATATGCGAAGCAGGACCGAAGTGCGGCCCATATCCAGGGTGCCCGGCTGCCTTCGCGCGGGATGTTATGGGGTGTCATCATAGGTGCCGCAGCCACCGCCGCCTTAGCCGCGGGTCTCTTTCTGGTAACACGCAAGAGTGAACGCAGAATCGTCCTCACCAGAGCCACCAGCGACACAGGCCTGACGGAATACCCCGCGATCTCGCGGGACAACCAGTTCCTGGCATACGCTTCCGACCGGTTAGGCGACGGCAACCTGAACATCTGGATGCAGCAGGTGAAGGGCAGCGAGCCGGTGCAGCTTACCTCCAACCCAGCCGACGACTATGAACCGGTTTTTTCTCCCGACGGCACTAAACTGCTGTTTCGGTCCGATCGGGAGGGCGGAGGCCTTTACATTAAGCCGGCCCTCGCTGGCCCCGAAAGGCCGCTCGCACCCAGAGGACGAGGCGGACAATTCTCACCCGATGGAGAGTTCATCGCATATTGGACCGGTGAAGGGGGGGCCAGTCTCAGTAAGGGCTCCGCAAGCATCTTTATCGTGCCGGCGTCCGGTGGATCCCCGAAACCGTTTCGACCCGATTTTCTGGCCGCAGCCTACCCGGTCTGGGCCCCCGACGGCGACCGGTTGTTGTTCCTCGGGCATCGGGACGATGGTTCGCGCGATGGGATTGTGGACTGGTGGGTCGCGTCCCTGGACGGAAAATACTTGCACGCCACCCACTTGCTCGAGACGTTCCGCAATTCGCAACTGCGGCCGACGGGTTATTGGCTCATCCCGGGGGCCTGGCTGGGAAGCGGCAATCGGGTCCTGTTCTCCGCCACGCACCAGGATGCCACCAACATTTGGGCCGTCGAGCTGAATGGGAAGGCCGAAGCTGCGGACGTGCCCCGGCGGTGGACTGCCGGCACCACCGAGGAAATGCATCCGTCTGCCACGGAGGTAGCGGGCCATGTTTCCCTGGCCTATTCCACGTTGACCGCCAGCATCGACGCCTGGCGTATTCCCCTCGATGGCCATGGCCGGGCGGGGGGTCCGGCGGAGCGACTGGTCTCCGGCTTCGATGGGATCACCTCTCCTTCCATCAGTTTCGACGGTTCGAGGATCGTATTTGCATCCAAGGTCCCCGAGGGGCAAGCCATCAGAATGATTGATCTTAATTCGGGTCAGGAACGAATTGTCTGGATCGTAAACGCCCGGCAGCATTCGGCGCGGCCGATTCTGAGTGGCGATGGTGGAACGCTGGCGTATTGGGATAAGCGCGGCGGGTATGTCATACACCTCCCCAATGGTGTCCCAGAGAGAATCTGCGAGTCGTGCGGCCTCCCCACGCACGTGAGTTTTGACGGGAAAGATGTGCTTTTTGAATCCCTCGACAGTTCCGAGCAGATTTTGATCTCTTCCGGCGGGAAGCCCGCACGGCCCCTGATTCAATGGGCTGGCGTTCCACCTCTGAAGCAGGACGCGGCCCGCCTTTCGCCCAACCGGCGCTGGGTGGTCTTCTCCGGCCGCTCGTTGGGATCTGCCGTCAGGCACATCTGGATTGCCCCGGTTCGGAAGGAAGGGGTGGTGAAAGAAGATGAACTGATTCCGGTCACCGATGTGGATGCGGAGGAAAAAGAGCCCTACTGGTCCCCCGGCGGCGATCTCGTCTACTTCCTCTCCGGCAGGGATGCCTCCACCTGTATTTGGGCGCGGCAAGTAGACCCCGCCACCGAACAACCTCGCGGACCGGCATTTCCCGTGGCGCACTTCCACCACGCGCGCCAGAGCATAAAAAGCCCTTCGCCGTACTCAGGCGATATCGGCCTGACTGTCAACAGGAACTCTCTGGTATTGATGATGGCTGGTTACACCAGTAATGTCTGGCTGCAAGGCGAGTCTAGTACGGCCAGGTAGGCGGCCAATCGCTGCCCTTGGTTCTAATCAAATTAATTGTATTAATTTGTAAGTTTTCTAGTGACAGATACCGGGCGGCTGGAGTACCCTGAGTTCACACATGGCTGTGGACCACACCAATGGAGTTCTTCCGCGGAAGCCGAGAATCAGCGTTGTGATTATTACCCGCAATGAGGGGCAGGAGCTTAACGCAACTGTAACTAACTTCCAGGAGACGCTCCCGGCCGGGAATCGGGAGCTGATTGTTGTGGACGACGGCTCCACCGATGGTTCCGCCGCCTTTCTCGAGGAAATGCCTGAGGTGCGCCTGCTCCACTCGGATGGGCTCGGCGTGGCGAGGGCACGCAATTTCGGGGCGTCACACGCCACCGGCGATATCATTCTCTTTTCGGATGCCCACATCCGCGCTCCCCAGGGATGGGATGAGCACATCGTGAATGCCCTGCGCGGAGAGACCGTGGGGGCGGTAGCGCCGGGCATCTATAGCATCACAGAGCCGGAAAGGCGTGGCTTCGGTCTGGATCTGGCCGGGCCCGATTTGCGCACGCATTGGCGGGTCCGGAGAGGTCCGGGCCCCTACCCGTCAGCAGTTTTGCCGGGCTGTTTTCTGGCGATGCGCCGCGAGACCTTCGCCCGCACCGGCGGCTTCGACCCCGGCATGCGCCAGTTGGGTGGAAACGACAATGAAATCAGTTGCCGTTTTTGGCTGTTGGGATACGAGTTGCTAGTCGTCCCAGAGGTCGAGGTCGGCCATCTCTTTCGGAAGACGACCCCCTATGAAGCTCGCTGGGCGGCCTTGGTGCACAATCGCCTGCGCATGGCATTCGTGCACTTCGACGCCGGTCGCGTGGAGCGGGTGCTGCGTGCCCTGCGCGCCTACGACGCCTTCCCGTGTGCCATGGCCATGATGCTCGATACAGACGTGTTTGACCGCCGCGCCCAGGTGGCCGCGAGCCGGCGTTTCGACGATTCCTGGTATTTTCAGAAGTTCGCTTTAGAGTGTTGAAAAGGGGAATTCAAACAAGGAGAACACAAACGATGGATACCGTCTTAGAAGAACACCCTCTGCCTCCCGATACCGTGGGTGAACCACCCGCGTCGCCGCTGTCCAAGCCGCCCGAAACATCGGCTTCCAGCTTTCCGCCCACACCCCCGCCCACGCACGCACCCTAAAGTCTTCCAGTGAGTCAGGCGTGGAAGGTCTTGACAGCGGGTTCCGAAGGTGGGCGCGTCAGATCGGCATGTAACCATGCCCGGGCGACCGCCCACTCCCGCTTGACGGTCCGCAGCCCGATCCCCATGACCTCGGCGGTTTCCTCCTCGGTGAGTCCGGTGAAGTAGCGGAGCTCAACGATCTGGATCTGGCGCTTGTCGATACTTTCCAGGCGGGTCAGAGCCTCATCCAGCGCGAGCAGTTCTTCGAGATCCACAGCCTTGGCGTTTCCCACTTCATCGAGATCCACTCTTTGAGCAGCCCCGCCGCGCTTCTGTGCCCGCCGCTTACGGCCGTGATCCACCAGCATCTGCCGCATCGTCTTTGCCGCAGCGGCAAAAAAATGATGGCGGCTCTGCCAGGGTCCGCCCGGCTGTTCCACCAGCTTGAGATAGGCGTCTGTGGCGACAACGGTAGGCTGGAGTGTGTGATCCTGCGGCTCCGATACCATGACGCGCGATGCGATTTGCCGCAGATCGGCATAGACCAGCTCAGCCAGTCTTTCGCATTTCTCCCGTCCCGCACCGTTGCGGTTCAACAGTTGGGTAATCTCACCTTGTTTAGCGGGGTCCATAAATGTGCAGAACCGTACGATATCCTACCATAGTTCGGCGTATATCGGGGACATGCTACGCAACTCCCAAACTTCATCTTGCCACCGAATTTGGGGGTTGCGTGGCCTGTCGCGAAATGGCCTGTAACTCATTTGATCTCCCGTCAGGGCCGGCGTCCATTTTCATCCCGGCGGTGAGGTCCTTCCTCATAACGCGACTGTCCCCGCTACAGGGTGGTTTTGGAAAGCGAAACCGGGGGCGCCAATGAAGGAGTGTGTGAATGAAACTCTGAAATGAGGAGCACAGCGGTGGGTGCTGGGCGATCTCCGCTCTCGGAGGTTTCGATGCCGTTTTGCCATGTAAAACAGGCTGCTGCCGGCAGGAATTGTTTGACTGAGACCTTCGAGCCCGCCGATTATGGAGGGAAATGAGAATTCGGGCTGTAACCCTGTCGATACTCCCGCTGCTGATGGCCGGGGCTCCCGCAAAGGCCGCTTCTGCTCCCCCGGTCCGCGTCATCACGTCCTTCGACCGGGACTGGCGCTTTCTCAAGGCGGACCCCCCCGGAGCCGAAAAGCCCGACTTCCCCGACGCCCGCTGGCGCACCCTTGACGTTCCCCATGACTGGAGCATCGAAGGCCCCTTCGACCAGAAAAACCCGACAGGCGGCGCAGGCGGCTTCCTGCCCGCAGGTGTGGGCTGGTATCGCAAGCACTTTACGCTCCCCGCGGACTACGGCACGCGTCGCGTCTTCATCGAATTCGACGGCGTGATGGCCAACAGTGAAGTGTGGATCAATGGGGTCAAGCTCGGGAAGCGGCCCTACGGGTACGTCAGCTTTCAGTATGAGTTGACCGGCCACCTGAACTTCGGCGGCAAGGGCCCCAACCTTCTGGCGGTGCGGGCCGATAATTCCGGCCAGCCGGCCTCCCGCTGGTACGCCGGCGCGGGGATCTATCGGCACGTTCGACTGGTAGCGGCCAACACGGTTCATCTCGACCAGTGGGCCACCTTCGTCACCACTCCCACAGTAGCTGCGGCGGAAGCCACCGTGGCGGTCCGGACCACGGTTCTCAACCAGTCCGATTCGGCTCGCACGGTGGCGCTGGAAGTCTCGATTCTGGACCCGGACGGCAAGACAGTGGCAACCGCCACGACCGGGCCGCAGCCCGTGCTCGCCGGGAAGTCCACCGATTTCGAGCAGCAAGCTGCTGTCAAGTCAAGGCTCCCCGTCTCTGGAACCTCGATGGCCCGGTGCTGTACCGTGCCGTGGCGAAGGTGCTGGAGGGCAAGACCACGCTGGATGACGAAGCTGTGCCTTTCGGTATTCGGGAATTCCACTTCGATGGCGATACCGGCTTCTGGTTGAATGGCCGCAACCTGAAGATCAAAGGCGTGGCCCTCCACAATGATGCCGGTGGGCTGGGCACCGCGGTTCCGCTGCGTGTGTGGGAGCGCCGCCTGGAGGTTCTGAAGCAGGTGGGCGTGAACGCCATCCGCACCGCGCACAACCCGCCCGCGCCGGAGTTTCTGGATCTCTGCGACCGCATGGGCTTCCTGGTGATGGACGAGATGTTCGACTGCTGGACGGTCGCCAAGAACCCCTACGACTATCATTTGTACTTCCGGGACTGGTCGCAGACCGATACCCGCGACACGGTGCGCCGCGATCGCAATCACCCCAGCATCGTGGTCTACAGCGCGGGAAACGAGATTCACGATACTCCCAAGCCCGATCTGGCCAAGGAAATCCTGGCGGGCTTGCTGAGCGTCTTCCACCAGGCCGACCCCACCCGTCCCGTTACCCAGGCGCTCTTCCGGCCCAACGTCAGCCACGATTACGACAATGGCTTGGCCGATATGCTGGACGTGGTGGGGCAGAACTATCGGGAGAACGAGATTCTGGCCGCGCATGCCGCCAAGCCCACCCGCAAGATCCTGGGCACCGAGAATCAGCACGGCCGGAGCGTGTGGCTGGCCCTGCGCGACAATCCGCCCTACGCCGGGCAGTTTCTGTGGAGCGGAATCGATTACCTGGGCGAATCGCGGGCATGGCCGGCGGTGGCCTCCAGTTCGGGCGTCCTGGATCACACCGGCGGCATGAAGGCGACTTCCTACGAGCGGCAGAGTTGGTGGTCGGATCGGCCGATGGTCCACGTGGTCCGGCGCGTGGCGCCCCCGCAGGCGGGCCCCACCGACCCGGGTTATGAGCCGGGGGTTCGGCGCGTGGTGCAAACGGTATTCTCGGACTGGACGCCGGCCAACACCTCGGCCCATGAGGAGAACGTGGAGGTGTACAGTAATTGCGACGAGGTGGAGCTGATGCTGAACGGCAGATCGCTGGGTTCGAAGCCACGCGCTGCCGATGACGCTCCTCGCACCTGGCGGGTGGCGTTCGAGCCGGGAACCATCGCGGCCATTGCGAGGAACAAAGGGCAGGTGGTGGCCAACCACGAGTTGCGCACCGCGGGGAAACCCGCGAAGATCCTGCTGGCCGCGGATCGCCGGCGGATTGAATTGGATTGGAACGATGTTGCGACGGTGACTGCCAACGTGGTGGATGAGCACGGTGTGCTGGTCCCAAGGGCGGACAACTTGATCGCGTTCCAGATTGCCGGGCCGGGAGTGATCGCCGCGGTGGATAGTGCGGATAATACCAGTCACGAGCCGTTTCAGAGCTCGGAGCGGCACGCGTTCCAGGGGTGGTGTCTGGCGGTGCTGAAGGCTGCCGCGGCGAAGGGTAAATTCACGGTAACGGCGGCTTCGGCGGGCTTGGCCGGGGCAAGCATGACGATTGACGTGGGGCAGGCCCTCGGCCTGCCAAGCCCGAGAGGTGGAAGATGAGGAAGAAGAAGTTGCTGATCACTCTGTTCGCCGTACTGCTGACGTGTAGTACGTCGGCCGCGCAGAAGTTTGACTTCGGATCGGGGAAGGCGACTCCGGGCCACGTGAGAGTCTTGCCGGCGACGAGGTATAGCGATGAGCAGGGGTTTGGGTTCGAAGAAGGGGCGGTGGTCGAGGCGCGTGGGGACTCCATCACCAGCGATCAGCCGCCGTTCTACTTCTCGGTGAAGGTGCCGGCAGAAGGCAACTACAAGGTCACGGTGACCCTCGGGAACTCCGAGGCCGAGTCGGTCACCACGGTCAAGGCCGAACTGCGCCGCCTCATGCTGGAGCGGGTGCGCACCAGGGCCGGACAGTTCGAGACCCGCACCTTCATCGTCAACACGCGTACCCCAAAGATCCCGGGTGGCGGAGAGGTCCGGCTGAAGGATCGCGAGAGGACCTCGGAGGCCTGGGCGTGGGATGACAGGCTCACACTGGAATTCACCGATGCCCATCCGGCGGTTCACGCGGTCGAGATCGAGAAGGTGGAGCATATACCCACCATCTATATCGCCGGCGACTCCACGTCCACCGACCAGCCGGTCGAGCCGTTCAACAGTTGGGGACAAATGCTGACGCGGTTCTTCAAGCCGGAGATCGCGATTGCCAACCATGGAGAATCGGGAGAGTCTCTGAAGGGCTTCCTGGGCGAGCGGCGCCTGGAGAAGGTCATGAGCCTGATTCAGCCGGGCGACTACCTGTTCATCCAGATGGGTCACAACGACCAGAAGGAGAGGGGCGAGGGAGTGGGCGCTTTCACCACTTACAGGGCGGACCTGAAGCGGTTCATCGCCGAAGCGCGGGAGCACGGCGCGACTCCCGTGGTGATCACGCCCGTGAACCGCATGAGCTTCGAGGCCGGGACCGGCACGATCGTGAGCAGCCTGGGCGATTACCCGGAAGCCGTCCGCCAGGCGGCCAACGAAGAGAACGTGGCGCTCATCGATTTGAACGCCATGAGCAAGCCGTTTTATGAAGCGCTGGGCCCCCAGGAGGCGCACGTAGCATTTGCCGGGAACGACAAGACGCACCACTCCAACTATGGCAGCTACGAGCTGGCCAAGTGTATCGTGGAAGGGATTAAGGCGAACCAGTTGCCAATTGCGAAATACCTGGTGGACGTGCCGAAGTTCGATCCGGCGCACCCCGATCCGTTCGACCAGTTCGATGTGCCTGCGGAGCCCAAGGGCCCGGCGGTGAAACCTTATGGAAACTGACAGAGCTTGTACCAAAGTGGGGCGGACCCCCTGGTCTGCGCGGGGTCCCCTGACCCCGCCATGCCCCAGCGGGACGAGGGCGTCCCGCGCGGACCAGGGGGTCCGCCCCACAATACGCCGGCAGGAATGCCGGCGTGGCAGGCTGAAAGCCTGCTCCACGGTAATCTGTCTGGCGGTCGGGATGGTCTCGGCAACGGCCCAAAGCCCCGATCCGAAACTGCCGACCCTCTGGGTGATTGGCGACTCCACCGCCAACAACCTGAACCATCGCGGGTGGGCAGACCCGCTCGCCTCCTACTTCGACCCAGCCAAAATCAATGTGGTCAACCGCGCGCGTGCGGGGCGCAGCAGCCGGACCTTCTTCACCGAACGCCTCTGGGAGCGCGTCCAGAGCGAATTGAAGGCGGGCGACTTCGTGCTGATTCAGTTCGGCCACAATGATGGCAGCGCTCCCGATAAGGATCGCGCGCGCGGCTCCCTGCCCGGCATCGGTGACGAGTCGCAGGAATTCACGCTGCCTAATGGAACCCAGGAGGTGGTCCACACTTACGGCTGGTACATGCGCAAGTTCATAGCCGAGACCAAAGCCAAGGGCGCCACTCCCATGGTTCTCTCCCTGACGGTTCGCAACATCTGGACCGACGGCAAAGTCGAGCGTGGCTCCGGCAATTTCGGGCGCTGGTCCGCCGAAATCGCGAAGGCCGATGGCGTGGCGTTTGTGGACGTCACCAACGCGATCGCGGACCTTTACGAGGCTATGGGCGAAGCCAAGGTCAAGGCGCTTTTCCCGGAGGACCACACGCACACGAGTCCCGAAGGGGCCGACCTGAATGCGTCCCTGGTGGTGGCCGGTCTGAAGGGGCTGAAGGATTGCCCGCTGGTGGCGTTCCTCTTGGCCAAAGGTCAGGCAGTCGAGCCCTACCCATCTCCGCTCACCCAGGAGTTGGCCAGGCTGCGCCTGGCGGTGCCCGCCAACCCCGACCTTCCCACCCTGTTCCTGATCGGCGACTCCACCGTGCGCAACGGCCGCGGAGACGGCGCCAATGGGCAGTGGGGTTGGGGAGAACCGATTGTCAGTTACTTCGATGCCGCGAAGATCAACGTGGTGAACCGGGCAGTGGGCGGGCTCAGCAGCCGTACTTATTTGACCATGGGCCACTGGGACCGCGTTCTTTCCATGCTGAAGCCCGGCGACTTCGTGATGATGCAGTTCGGCCACAACGACGGCGGCCCGCTGGATGATGCGGCGCGGGCGCGGGGCACCCTCCAGGGCGCAGGCGATGAGACCACCGAGATCGATAACCCGATCACCAAAAAGCACGAGGTGGTCCACACCTATGGCTGGTATTTGAAGAAGTTCATCGCCAATACGCGGGCCAAGGGGGCGACGCCGATGGTCTGCTCCCTGATTCCGAGGAAGATCTGGAAGGACGGCAAGATTGCGCGCAACTCCGATAGCTATGCCGGGTGGGCGGCGGAGGTGGCTGGATCGGAGGGCGTGGCGTTTTTGGATCTCAACGAGATGATCGCCAGGCGGTACGATGAACTTGGCCCGGAGAAGGTGGAGCCGCTGTTCGGCGATGAGCACACCCATACCAGCCGGGCAGGCGCCGAACTGAATGCCGAGGTGGTGGTGGCGGGGTTGAAGAGTCTGAAGAAGAACCTGTTGGCGGAGTATTTTTCGGAGAAGGCTCGCTAAGATGATGCCGGTGCCCTGGCGCACACTCTACACCCACGCGTTGATGCCGGCGCTCGGACTGGGGACCTTCGGGTCCGACAATGTCCCAGCCGAGGCAGTCGCGGAGGCCGTGAAGGGCGCGGCTCGGGCGGGGTACCGGCACTTCGATTGCGCCTCGGTGTATGGCAACGAGGACCGCATTGGCCACGCCCTGAGCGAGATCATCGCCGGCGGAGTCTCGCGCGAGGAATTGTGGATCGCCTCCAAGCTCTGGAACGACAAGCATGCGGAGGACGACGTAATCCCTTCCTGTTGTAAATCGCTGGCCGATTTGCAGGTGGACTACCTGGACATGTACCTGGTCCACTGGCCCTTTCCGAACTACCACCCGCCACACTGCGATGCGGGGTCGCGCAGTCCCAACGCCCAGCCCTATATCCACGAGAACTTCATGCGCACGTGGCGCAAAATGGAAGAACTGGTAGACCTGGGCCTTACGAGGCATATCGGCACTTCCAACATGACCATTCCCAAACTAGAGCTTCTGCTGCGCGACGCGCGGATTCGGCCGGCCGTTAACGAGATGGAGCTGCATCCGCATTTCCAGCAGCCGGAACTGTTCGAGTACGTGCGGGCGCACGGGATCGAGCCGATCGGGTACTGCCCGGTGGGCTCGCCGGGACGTCCCGAACGCGACCGGACGCCCGAGGATACGGTGGATATCGAAGATCCCGTGCTCGTCCGGATTGCGGAGCGGCACGGCCTCCATCCTGCGGTGGTGTGCATCAAATGGGCGGTCCAGCGTGGCCAGACCCCGATTCCGTTTTCCATCCAC
>JAIQFL010000653.1 GCA_020073365.1 Terriglobia bacterium
CGGGTGGGCGGACTTCTTCGACCAGACCCGGACGCGCGACATGCTGCTGAACAGCGGACCGATCTGCCTTTTTGATGCGCTCGACTACGACCGGCTCGATCGTGTCCCCGACGTCCTGGCACGCGACCCCGCAGCGCTCAACCGTCCCTTTGCCGAGTGCCTCTCCCGCGATCCCAAACCCCAGGACTGGCAAACGCCTCTCGTGCGAATGGTGGATCGCGGCAAAACCGCCGCTGTGCGCGTGTTGCTGGAGCACGGTGCCGACGTCAGTGGCCGCCATCCTGACGGCCGGTCGCTGATCCAACTTGCTTGTGACAAGGGATCCCAGGAAATCATGAGTCTGCTGCAAGAGCACGGTGCGAAGGCCTAGCCTTTCACGGCCAGGCGGTTCGTGCTGCGTACCAATAGCGGACACTCGCGCTGCCCGCGGTCCTAGCGGCGTTCAATAGTCTCAGTCACTTGCCCAGCCCCTCGAAGGGACCCTCGCTTGCATTCCTGACCAGCAAATGTTCACTCTCTTCAGCGATTTGCGCTACTCGTCGCGGACCTTGCGCAAGATGCCCGGCTTCAGCATCGTGGCCGTGCTGGTCCTGGCGCTCGGCATCGGAGCGAACACCGCGATCTTCAGCGTTGTCAATTCGGTACTGCTGCGGCCGTTGCCGTATCCCGGTGCCGATCGCCTCGCGATGATTTGGGAGACGGATCTCAAGGACGGTATCCAGCGCGAAGGGGCGTCCGCGCCGAATTTCCTCGACTGGAAGGAGCAGAGCCAGTCCTTCGAGGACATGGAACTGTTCGAAGTCGGCACTGGCACGCTAACCGGTGAGGGCGAGCCCGAGCAGGTCGTCGGAATCCGCGTCACTACGAGTTTCCTGTCGATGCTCGGCGCTCGCACGGTTCTCGGACGCAACTTCACGGCGGCCGAGGGGGCAGGCAAAGCGCGATTCCCGGTCGCCGTGCTCAACAACGGGTTTTGGAAGCGCCGCTTCGGAGCGGACCCGCGCGTCATCGGCAGAACCTTTATCATGAACAGCGAGCCGTACACCGTGATCGGTGTGCTCACTGCCGATTTCTGGCAGCCGCTGCCCTGCGATCTTTACGTGCCGTGGCCAATCGCGCAACTGCGCACCAAGGCCCGCGTGGACCACGATTTCGGTGTCATCGCCCGCATGAAGCCGGGCGTCACCATCGCCCGGGCGCAGGCCGAGTTGAGCGGCATCGCGCGGCGCATCGACGCCGAGACGCCCAGGCTGGCAGGCTGGGATGTTGCCGTGGTGGGGATGAAACAGGCGCTCTTCGAGTACATTCGGCCCGCGTTGCTGTTGCTCTTGGGGGCGGTGGGACTTCTGCTGCTGCTGGCATGCGTGAACGTGGCGAGTCTGTTGCTGGCGCGTGTCACGGGCCGGCGCAGGGAGATGGGGATTCGCGCGGCATTGGGCGCCCGGCGTGGCCGCCTGATCGCGCACGTTCTCAGCGAAAGCCTGCTGCTGAGCCTCATCGGAGGCGCGCTCGGAGTCTTCTTCGCCGTCTGGGGCGTCGACCTGCTGAGCGTCGCCCTTACTGGCACCTTCCCGATGTCGGAGGCCGGTGCCGAGATCGTGCGCCCGGCTATCGGCGTGGATGCCCGCGCCCTCTTCTTTGCGCTCTCCATCTCCACCGGAGCCGCCCTGATTTTCGGACTGATTCCCGCGCTATATGCCGGGCGCGCCGACGTGAACGACGCGTTGAAGGAAGGCGGCCGAACGTCTTACCCATCGTTTGGCCGGACCCGAATGTGGGGCCTCCTGGTGGCTGGGGAGGTCGCTCTCGCCGCCATGCTGCTGATCGGCGCCGGACTCGCCATGAAGAGCTTCGTGAATCTGCAACACGTAAATCCGGGCATACGGCCCGACCATGTCTTGACGTTTCGCATGCGCCTGCCGACCGACAATCTCTACAAGAGCGACCGCGAACAGGCCGCCTTCTATCGGCGCGTGATCGACAAGGTGCAACAGATACGCGGCATTCAATCCGCCGGTCTTACAGACGTCCTTCCGCTCGGACAGCAAAACGACCGGGAGTACTTCACTATCGAAAATCGCCCGATGCCGCCGGAGCAGTCGTTGGTCGCCGACTTCCGGCGCGTCAGCCCGCGGTACTTCCACACCATGGGAATCCCGCTGCTCGAGGGGAGACTGCTTTCCGACCGCGATGTGCGCGACGCCCCGATGGTGATCCTGATCGACGAAACCCTGGCGCGCCAGTATTGGCCCAACCAGAATCCAATCGGCCGGCGCATGCGGTTGTGGGGCTTATTGCGGGAGGTGGTCGGCATCGTGGGCCAGGTGCATCACTATGGCCTGGAGAAACAGCCCGAGCCCACCATCTATGCGCCCTTCGAACAGATGACGGACAAGGCGATGGTGCTCGCCGTGCGCACCACCATGGACACAGAGGCCGCTGTGAATGCCGTGAAGCAGGCGGTGTGGTCCGTCGATCGGGGCCAGCCGGTGTTTCAGATCCGCAGCATGGATGAGTATCTGTCCCTGGCCGACACCGCGCCCCGCATTTCGACAGTACTGCTGGTGGTTTTCGCGGGCATCTCGATGCTGTTGGCCGCGCTGGGAATTCATGGAGTGGTCTCGTATGGCGTCGCCCAGCGGGCCCGCGAATTCGGACTTCGCATGGCGCTTGGCTCCACGCCTGGGCAACTCGAGGCACAGGTCATCCTGAAGGGTATCAAGACCGCGCTGATTGGTCTCGTGGCCGGGATGGCCGGCGGCGCCGCGCTGGCGTCGGCCCTGCGCGCGCTGCTCTACGGCGTAGCGCCCCTCGATCCTGCCGTAATGGCTGGAGTTGCCGCGTTGCTTCTTACGGTGGCGCTCATCGCGAACTACGTTCCGGCGCGGCGCGCGGCGCGCATCGATCCGATGGAGGCGCTGCACCACGAGTAATTCATCCGCCTCGACACGCCCGGCGGCCGTAGCCGGGATTGACCACTGCGCTCGACTGAACTCGATCAGGGGGCCGGATGGCCCGTTGTGCGATCCAGACCGAGGAAATCGGAACGAAGCGGACTTAACGCTGTTGACAAGCAGGGGAAGCTCGATTACACTTACCGAACGGTAGGTAACTCGACCACGCGTCAGTGGAGGGGTCTTGGACCACAGGAGTCTAGGCGGTGATGTCTGGCTCACGCAGTTCCGGACATACGGGGCTGCTTCCGGGGCACCTCTCGATCCGCTGGCAATTCATCCCATTTCTGTAAGGAGACACCCATGGAAGCGAAACAATCTGCGACATCTACCGATCGGGCGAGTGCAGCACCCGGCAGGCGCGAATTCCTGAGGGGATCGTCATTGGCGGTTGCAGCGCTAAGCACTGGCTCGGCCCTCGTGCAGAAGGCCCCAGCGCAGCAGACCCCGTCGGCATCGTCTCGCCCGCCCGCCGCAATAGCCGGAAGCGGCGAACGGCAGCTCTTCTGGGTAGTAGAGACCAACAGCGGGAAGGTTCAAGGCATCTCGAACGCCGGGATTAAGGAGTTTAACCTAAAAACGGCAGTTAGCCGGTGGCATCGGCGAGCCGACCAGTGCTTCCGATGACCTTGCCACCGAGGAATTGACGAAACGCGGCGCTGAGAATCAGCTTCCACCTCTCCCGTTGCGTCAACTGCTCCGCAGTCGTTTTGATTCGCTTGAGAAACCCGCTCACCTTGGTCAGAATTTCCGCGATC
>JAIQFL010000217.1 GCA_020073365.1 Terriglobia bacterium
ACACGGCGGCAGCACGACCGGCCGCTCGACCGGTTCGGAAGCTTGCAGGAAGTGCGGGAGGCTGCCGAACGCGAGTACATCCTCAAGAAACTGGAGGAGACCAGTGGCAACGTCACACGCACGGCGGAACTGTTGGGCCTGGAGCGGAGCAACCTGTACCGGAAGATGAAGACCCTGGGGATCGGGCCGAACGAGTGAGCGCCTAACGGCGGCGGTCCCAGCGCAACACGGGATCAGATAATGTATTGGTTCGCGAAGGACAAATGAGCATCAGCGTCAGCGTGCCGGAGGAGTTGTACAAAAAGGCGGCGGCCATCGCCGAAGCGCAACACGTGTCCGTTGATTGAAGTCTTCGCATCGGCGTTCGCCGAACAACTCGCTGCCTGGGAGCGGCTGAAGCGGCGCGCCGGTCGTGGAAATCGGGAGAGGTTCCTGGCCGTGCTGGACAAGGTGCCAGATGTTGAGCCGGAGGACTTCGACCGTGTTGGAGAGCGTGCGGCGACCGAGCCCAAGTTCGGAGGCTGGCTCTGGGACACAACGGAAGGAAGAGCGCCACAAAAAAAACGTCCTCACGCGCCCTTTTGCTGTAGCAGCAGCTCCAGCCTGCCTTTCAATTCGTTGAGGCTGTGCATCACTGCCTCATGCTCCACCCTTTCCGTAGGCGGCATCTTGCGCTGAATGTAAAAGGTCCCGCCGGGTTCCAGAACGCATCGCTCCACTTCCTCAACACCGTCGAAACCCTGGCGGTGCAGCACGGTCATGAGCTCGGACCTTGTGAGGAGTTCCTTGGCCAGCTCGCGCCGCAACACGTGGCCGTTCTCGACCAGCACCGTCGGTTTCCCCTCGAACACCTGGTCCAGCCGCCTGTGCCGGAACAGGAAGCGCACCACCAGGTAATTCATCGCCAGGAGCGCAAAGGCACCGATCAGGCCGCCGGTCAGCGAATTGTCATTGCCGATAATGGCGTTCTGTACCGTGTTGGAGAGCGAAAGCAGCACTACCAGGTCGAAGGGATTCAATTGCGCCAGTTCCCGCTTGCCGAAGACCCTCAGAACCACCACCAGGAAGAAGTAAACCAGCACTGGACGAAGAATTTTCTCCGCCACCGGCACCCCCAACGCGAAAATCTCATTCCACATCTTGTCCGTAAACAGCCAATCGGGCATCCCGTTTTTCCTCCTACCTGCCGATTATCACCGGTTTTCCGCGACCTTCGTCGGAATTCTCTTGGCTTCGCGCCTCGTTTTTGGGTAAAACAAGAGAAGCAGCGAGCGTTTCGGCCTGTTGATACACTGTGGAAATTCCTGCGCCTCTGGGGAAACGGGAATGGCATTGGATGATTCCAAAGTACTTCGAGGATGTCGCCAGCCTGGCGGCGGAGCCGCGTTTTATCCGCAGGGTAAACCGTTCAAAATGGGGGGGCCAATTCTTCTGCGCGCCGCAAGCGCTCGCACGCTAAGCTAGGTCATTCACGCCATGTCAGCGCACAACATAGTTGAAAAAGGTCTACCCACCAATGTGGACGCCGAGCGATTCGTGCTCGGATCCATCCTGCTCGACGACAGCTTTTTCGTCCAGGCCGCCGGCAGCCTGGAGGCGGAGGATTTCAGCCTGGAGAAACATCGGCGCATCTTCAAGCGCATGGGCGACCTCCACGAGCGCGATGAAAAGATCGACCGAATCACCGTCGCCAACGAGTTGATGAAGTTCAACGAACTCGAGGCGTGCGACGGGTTGAGCTACCTGGTCTCGCTCGACGACGGGCTGCCGCATCTTCCCAACGTCGACAGCTATATCCGCATCGTCAAGGACAAGTCGGTGTTGCGGCGCATCATCCTGGCTTCGCAACACATGATGCACCGTGCCCTGCTGGACGCAGAAGAGCCCGACCAGATCCTGGCCGGCGCCGAAGAGACGCTGCTGAAGCTGGGCGAGGCGCGGGTCAAGTCCGGTCTGCTCAGTCCCGAGCAGATTCTTCGCGATTACGAAGGGGGCATTAACGCCTTCCTCGACCCCAGCAAGCGGATCAAGGGCATCAGCACGGGTTTCACCAAGCTCGATGAGTTCACCGGCGGCATGCACGGAGGCGATTTGTTCATCGTCGCGGCGCGGCCTTCCATGGGCAAGACCGCCCTGGCGCTGAACATCGCGCAGCACGTGGCGCTCAAGCTGAAGCAGACCGTAGCCGTGTTTTCGCTCGAGATGTCGAAGGAGTCGCTCCTCACTCGCATGCTCTGCTCGGCGGCGCGCGTGGATAGCCAGCGGTTTCGCGCCGGCTACCTCACCCAGGAGGAGCGCCGCAAACTCAACCACGCCCTCCATGAGCTGGTGGAGGCGCCGCTTTATATCGACGACTCCGCCGGCATCCACCTGATGGAAATGCACGCCAAGCTACGGCGTCTCCAGTCGGAACGGGAACGTATCGGCCTGGTCATCGTGGATTATCTGCAGTTGATGAGCGGCCATGGCCGTTTCGAAAACCGCAATCAGGAGGTCAGCGCTTTATCGCGCGGCATGAAGCTGTTGGCCAAGGAGTTGAACGTCCCCCTGATGGTGCTCTCCCAATTGAGCCGCGCGGTGGAGACGCGCCAGGGCGACCATCGCCCGCAGCTCAGCGACCTGCGCGAATCGGGTTCCATCGAACAGGATGCCGACGTGGTGGCCTTCATCTTCCGCGAGGAGGTGTACCATCGCGAGCGCGAAGACCTGCGCGGTTTAGCCGAGCTGATCGTCGCCAAGCAGCGCAACGGCCCGGTGGGCACCGTGAACCTGGTGTTCCTGCACGCCCAAACCAAGTTCGAAAACCGCGCCGAAGACACCGGCGAGGCAGAGTAACGGGAGGGAGGGGATTAGGACAAACCGAAAGGACCGCCCGCAAGCAAGGAGAACAAGACAAGACACACAGGCAAGAATGCCCGTGCCACCCACAGCTCCGCCGAGCTAAATGCCGCCGACCGAATCTGCTCGCTCAGCGTGCTGAATCTCACCAGCCCGCTGTTCTCGCGCAGCTTGGCCGCTTCCGCAATCGTGAACTCGCGCATATAGCGGTCCGCCCGCTGCCGGTACGAATAGCCCGCGTACGTCGCTCCACCCGCGCCGATCACCTCCATCAGCAGGTCCCAGAAGGTCACGCGACGGAACAATCCCTTGCGCGCCACGGCCTCGCGTGGAATTTCAATCGCTTTGCGCCCGCCGCGCAGGGTCGCGCGTACGCACCGTTCCGCTGCGAAGGGACGCGATGGATCGGGATCGGGAAACGTGGCCAGAACTCCGCGAATCCCTTCGAGATCGGATTCCCAACCCACCCACCGGAACCGCGAGGCGCCGCTCACCAAGGTTCCCCGCAGTAGAAGCTCGCGGATGCGCGCCTCGTCTTTGCCGGTAACGCCGAGCATGTGCTCGATCAACTCGCGAATGGGAAGCTCCTGCACCACCACCGGTGTGAGGGAGATGGCCTCGGCCGCCTCCGAGCTCAGTTTCACGCGAATGGTCTGGGGTAACGCCATGCTTTGATTTCACGCTAGCATATGTCCGTGACCCCTCTCGACAAGGTGCAGGCGGAGATCGCCCGCTACCAACATGCGTTGCTCGCGTTCTCCGCCCGGGACCACAACGGCACCATCGAACTGGTCATCGAACTCCAGGATCGCAGCCTGGGACTGCACACGTACTACGCCCCCATTCATCCACGCGACATCGAGCACCCGCAGTTCCCCTGGACTTTTCAGCGGTACCTCTACGACTGCATGCACGACTACCTGGTGGAAATGTTCCTCCACACTCCGCAGAGCCGGGATCCGCAGGCATGACGCCCGCTGGCCTGCTACTGGAGGAAGAAATCCGGCGCGATGGACCGATCCCCTTCCGCCGCTTCATGGAGGTGGCCCTTTACCATCCCGAGCACGGTTACTACCGCAAACCTCACGACCCCTTCGGCACACAGGGCGACTTCTACACCGCGGAACAGATCCAACCGGTCTTCGGAATTCTGATGGCGGCGCGCATCCGCCAACTCTACCGTCGAATGGGCGAGCCGCCCGAGTTCGTGGTGGTAGAGTTGGGCGCGGGCCGCCGGGAGATGGCTGAGGCATTCTCCGAGTGGCCGTACATCCCGGTGGATCTCGATTCCGGCGACCTCCCGCGCAAAATCTCGGGAGTGGTCTTTTCCAATGAGTTCTTCGACGCTATGCCCGTCGACGTGGCGATTTATCGGGACGGCGCTTTCCACGCGCAGCGTGTGGCCTTCGCGGCCGGCCGGTTCGTCTGGGAGACCGGTCCAGCCGTCTCCGCCGAGTTGGACGAGTACCTCCGGCGCTATTTCCTTCCGCCCGAGGAAGGCCGTTGGTACGAAGCCAATCTCCACGCCCTTCAATGGATCGAGAGGATTGCGCGCGCCCTCCACTCCGGCTACGCATTCACGATCGACTACGGCTACACGCGCACCGAGTCCGTGCGGTTCCCGGCCGGAACGCTCATGGGATACCGGCGCCATACCGCTCGCGGGGATGTGCTGGAAGATCCGGGGGCGCGCGACATCACCGCGCACGTGAATTTTTCCGCGCTCGAGGAATTGGGTGATGCCTGCGGTCTGCGGACCGAGCGGTTCGAGACGCTGGCGCAGACACTGCTTGCCGCCGGGGAGCCCGACCAGTTCGCCGCGGCGCTGACTTCCGCCGACGACCCTCGCCGACGCATGCAGCTAAAGACGCTGCTGTTCGGCATGGGAGAAAGCTTCCGCGTCCTGATACAACGTGCCGGAGGGCCTCGCAGTGCTTTTGGCGAAGCAACCGCTCCCTGACGGTCGCGGCTCCGATCGAAGCTGGGAAAGAAACGCCCGCAAGCGGGCGAGGCAGGCGGAAGCGCCTGCCCCACCATGGCCTAAACACGCACGGTGACAGAGCCACGACCGTAAGGGAGTGTTTGGGACGAGTCGAGGAGCGGAGGGAAAAGCCTGAAAAATGAAAAAGGCCCCGGAGACCGGGGCCTTGGATTGAAAACTGTTTGTTTACCCCTCTGCGGGGGTGCGCCCGAACTACTTCTTCTTCTTTGCGGGTGCTTTTTTCTTCGGGGCAGCTTTCTTTGTTGCGCTCTTCATCGATTGATTCTCCCTAAACATCAAAATTTTGCGATTCGAAAATCGCAATGTGATTCATATATAAGGTTGTTCGCGAATAAAGTCAAGAGAAAAATGCATTCACGCTCCGATTCGGCTCGTTTCGAGCGCAACATCGCCGCTTCTTCGCGTTTCGGAATCCCTTCGCAGTTAAATCTTGATCGGCTCCGGCACTCGTATATACAATAGTTCCCGCCGGACAACATTCGAACGCGGCTCCGAGGACGCGATAACTTTAGATGACGTTTCTACCCATCTGGCTCGCCCTCCACGTCGCCGGCGGCGACGTGGAGCTGATCCAACGCCTGCACCGCCGCGATCCACAGGCGCTTGCGGAACTCTACGATCGCTATGGACGCCTGGTCTACTCGCTGATCCTGCGGGTGGTGCGCGATACGGGCATCGCCGAAGACCTTGTCCAGGAAACTTTTATGCGCGTTTGGAATCGCGCCCAGGGTATCGATGCGCAGAAGGGCTCGATGGGGGCATGGCTGCTGGCCGTGGCTCGCAACCGCGCCATCGACTACTTGCGGTCGGCGGGCGGGCGCGAGCGCAATGCCCTCGAGTTCGAGGAGACCGATCATCCCGCGCTCTACACCGACATGGAACGGGACATTCTCTCCTCCGACAATGCGCGGCGGGTGAAGACGGCCGTCGAGAAGCTCTCGCCCAACCACCGCCAGGTGATCGAGTTGGCATACTTCGAAGGACTTTCGCAAACCGAAATGGCGGAACGGATGGGTCAACCTCTGGGAACCGTGAAGACCTGGGTGCGTGCGGCCCTCAAGAGCCTGCGCGATGAACTCGGAGCGGCGGTGCCCGCATGAACTGCGAAGAATTGCGCGATCATTACGAGCTTTACGCCATGGGAGTGGCGGGCGAGCGCGAGAAGAGCGAGATCCGGGAGCACCTGAATCGCGGATGCGAGGTTTGTATGGCAGAGATGAAACGGGCGCGCACCATCGCGGCCCTGTTGAGTGGCACCGCGCCGCCGATGGCGCCATCGCCCAAGCTGCGCCGCCGCATTCTGGCTTCGGTCGGGTTTGAACAGAAGCGTTTCGGATGGGCGCCGTTTCTCGCCGCGGCGACCGTGCTATCGCTGGTCGCCGCCTTCTATTTCAGCGGCCGGGAGCGTGAGTTTGCCGATATCGCCGCCCGCCTGCGCGATCAGTTGGGCCGGCAGACCATCGAGCTCACCAGGCTGAACGAAGCGTTCGCCATCGTCAACGGACCAGACACCACCATGACTTCTTTCGGCGCAGGCCAACCCGCTCCTCCCAAGGGCAGGGTCTTCGTGAACCCCTCGCAGGGTGTATTGCTGATCGCTTCCAACCTGCCGCCCGCGCCAGCCGGCAAGAAGTATGAGATGTGGGTGATCCCCAAGGGCGGCAAGCCGGTTCCGGCGGGGCTGTTTCAGTCCGAAAGGGATGGCAGTGCCATGCACATCCAGCACGGCCCGGTGGATGTGAGCGCTACCGCGGCCGTGGCGGTAACAATGGAGGACGAAGCAGGCGCGCTTCAACCCACGCCGCCAATATTGTTTGTAGCGTCGCTGCAGTAGGGGGTCACTGAAGCTGCACGCGGCACTGACCGCTCATGCCGGTACTCCGACCGTGAGATTCGGGCGGCAACCACTTCGGTGCCCGCGGGACCGGCCCCGATCAGATTCACGACCTTGAGAACTGTGAAAGAGCCGGTTGGCAGGCGAAAGCGCTGCCCCACCCCGTTAGTAGGCCGCCGCCTGATAGCGCCGTCTTGCCATCAGCGCCTCGGTCTCCGGCTTGGTAAGCACCCACAGCCCATAGATTCCGAGAGCCGTGCCCACGGGGACGTTCAGCAGATCCAGCGCCGAGATCACGATCATCAATATGCGCGACCACGGTGCCAGCTTCAACAGGCCAATGCCGCCGATCAGTCCCGGAAGCGAGAAAACCAGGATCACGATGAAGATGATCCCACCGATGCCGCCCAGGATCGGCACGGCCGCCGCCGCATCGTTAGAGTGGTCCGACATCCCCACGATGCCCGCGATGCCTCCGAAGATAAACAAGACGATCACTGCCGCCAACACGCCCAGCGATGAGAGCACGACGTGCAGAATCCCGAGTATCTTCACATGCGATTCCATTGTTTCCTCCCCAAAAACGATCGTCTGCCCGCGGAGAACCAAGACACACAGGCAAGAATGCCCGTGGCACCTAACCCCATCGCCCGCCGAGCGGCGCCAGCGGTTCCGCAATGGACTGAAAACGCCCCAGTCTCACGCAGTCTTTTCCCTTCATCGAGATCAGCGGCATCAATCCCTGCTCCAGCAAAATCTCCACCGAGCCCTCGGTGAGCAGGACTTCGGCGCATGGCTTGAGCTCCGACTCGCCGTCGCTCTTGTAGACATGTGCCGGCAGCCCGTCGATCTGGTTCACCTGGCCGGGCCGCATACGCCAGCCATACCGCGTGAACGCTTCGCCCAGCAGATAAGCGCACGCAATTGCCGGATGGCCCCACAGGTAGCGCTCGTGCTCGGGCGGATCCGGCATCTCTTCGAACGCAAACCGCTCGGTGGAATCGGTCTTCTCGCCATACGGCAGCCGCAACAGAAAGCGCGGCATCGCGAGCCCCACCCATCGCGCCTCGGGCGACCGGCGAAGCGTCTCGAACACGCGTTTCAGCCCCACGATATCCGGAGCGACTCCCGCCAGAAACGGCGCTCCGGCGGCCCGGGCGATCGCCGCGATTTGGGCCAGCGCAGGTTCCTGCCCGGTCCCGAAATAGTAGAGACCCGCAATTACCGACCATGGATCGGCGCCCGGCGTACTTACGGTCTCCTCCACGGCAACCCGCCGCAGCGCCGCCAGTCCCTCGGGGCTGGTCAGTTCCGCCTCGGGCATGTCCCACACGTAGACCTTGAGGTCTTCGTTGGTTTCCAGGCGGCGGATCAAGAAGAACAGTCCGCGCCAGGCAGCTTCCAGATCCTGAAACGCCCGATGGTGCAGAACACCGCGCATCTCGCCGGTAATCGCCTTGTCCGTCTGCGCGATCATGGCCGGCTGCCGGGGGTCGGGCTTGGGTTCGGCATAGGGCGCCACCAACTCGTGCAGCATCGCGTCCCAATTGCTGCGGGCCCGCGCCGGAGAGGCGGATGTGGGAGCTTCACCCATCATCGCGCTGAGCAGATCCGCACCCGAGAGGTTGGCCGACTCCGGCTGGGGAGAAAGAATGATTCCCTCCTCCAGTTGCTTTCGCAGATCGCGGAGCGCCCGAAACGGCGGCAACCGTTCGAACAGACGGTCCGGATGGAAGTCGTCCAATTCGCGAAATCGAATGGGGATCGGGGCTTTCGCGAACTCGAGCCGCACTTCCGGCCCATACATCGCCATCACATCCTCAAAACTGTCGCGATCGATGAGGACCGGCCTGCGGATGCGGCTCGCTCCGCCGCTGAAATTGCCGGCCACCAGGATGCGGAACGGCGCGTCCGGTTCCTGCCGCGGGAGCCCCCGCGGATCTTCGCCCACATCGATATGGACCGAGGCAAGTGTGCTTCGAGGCATGGTACTAGAAACTGTAGCTCAATCCTCGCAACATCTCAAGCTGGTATAGGCATTCCTGAGCATTCCTGGCTGTGTGGTTCTTGTCGCCCGCGCGGAGATGGGCCCGCGCGCGGAGATGCGCCTGCCTCGCGGAGATGCGCCTGCTTCGCGGAGATCGCCCACGCGGAGATGAGACGACGCGCCTGGCCTGATTAGTCCTGCCGCAGCGCGATCGCCGGATCGGTCCCGGCCGCGCGCCGCGCCGGGCGAAGACTGGCGGCCACCGCAATCGCCACGAACAACAGCGGTACACCCGCGAACGCCACAGGCTCCAGCGCGCTGGCATGGTACAGAAAGGCCGCCAACGCCGGCCTGGCCCATAGCGCCAGTGGCAGCCCGAGTGCAATGCCGCCTGCCGTGAGCCGCACCGCTTGCCCGACCACCTGCCACAGCACGTGCGCGCGATCGGCCCCCAGCGCCATGCGAATTCCCATCTCCCGGCTCCGCTGCGCGGCCCCATACGCCACCACGCCATTGATCCCCGCACAGGCCAACCCCACCGCCAACAGCCCGAAGAACGCGAGCAGGGTTGCCGCCGCCCGTTGCCTCCACAACGACAAATCCAATTGCTCCCGCATGGTGGTGATGCGCACGGGAAGGTCGGGATTGGCTTGCTGGATGGCGCCGCCCAGCGCGCCTTTGAACTGCGACGGGGACGAATCCACCGCCACCATCAACCGCGAGATGGAATCGTAGTTCTGCAGCAGCGGAACGTAGAGCAGGGGCGGCGGCCGATCGAGCACCGACCGGTATCGCGAGTCGGCCGCTACCCCGATCACCTCGAGCGGCGCGGGTAGCAGCGTTTGCCCCTCCACCGGCACCACAAGCTGCGTTCCGAGCGGGTCCTGCCCGGGCCATAGCATCTTCGCCAGCGATTTGCTCACGATGGCGACCGGCCGGGAGCCGGTCCTGTCCCCCATCGTGAAATCCCTTCCCGCGATCAACGCGATCTCCAACGTACGGAAATATCCCGGGCCGATGGTGTTGCGGTTCACGGTCAACGCTCCCCGCAGGCTTGCGAAGCGAGCCACGTTGGCGGGGACTTCGCCCTGGCGAAACAGCTCCACCCGGTCGCTCCAATCCATTGCCGGGGTGCTCTTGGCGAGACTCGCCGAGCGGACGCCCGGCAAGCGGGAAAGGCGATCGAGCAGATCCAGGAAGCATTCGGTCCCGCGTTCCTGCGAGTAGCCCAGCAGCGAAAGATCCATCGCCGCCATCAGGACGCGGTCCGGCTGGTAGCCAGGATCGATGGCGACGATCCTCTGCATACTGCGCAGCACCATGCTCCCCGCCGCCACCAACGCCACCGATAGCGCCACCTGCGCGATTACCCAGGCCCGCCGCAGCCGGCTTCGCCCGCCGCCGGTTCGCGGAGAGGCAGCGTTCAGAGCGGCCCCCGGATCCATCCGGGCTGCCATCCACGCCGGCGCCAGTCCGCACAACAACACCGCCAGCAGGGAGACCCCCAGCGTGAATCCCAGCAGCCCCGCATCCACACCGGCCGAACTCTCTCGCGCCAGCTCCTGCGGATTCCATATGTTCCGCAAAAGCCGCGCAATCCACGGCGCCAGCAAGAGGCCGAACCCCCCGCCCGCCAGCCCCAGCAACAGACTCTCCGCCATCAAGTGTGAGAAGAGGATGCGGCGGTCCGCGCCGAGCGCCAGCCGGATCGCCAATTCGCGGCTTCGCGCCGTGGCGCGCGCCAGCAACAGATTCGCGACATTGCCGCACGCGATCAACAGCACCAGGCAGACCGCCGCGAGGAGCAATCCCAGCAGGCTGCGCAAGCTCGACCGCTGCTCGGGCGACATGCCGGCATGCGGGTACAACCGAATCGTGCGACCGGCATTCGACTCCGGGTTTAGCGTCGCGAGTTGCCGTGCGATGGTGTTCATTTCCGCCTCGGCCGTCTCGATCCGCACCCCGCGCTTCAGGCGTCCGTAAAACGTGAGCCATCCGGCGCGACGCTCTATAAGCCAGTGGTAGTCGGGACCGCGCGTCATGGCCTGCCGCACCATCATCATGGGCATCCAGAGGGACGCCGGCTCGCCAAACGCCACGCCTTCGAACGGCGCCGCGACGATTCCCACCACGGTGAACGGATACCCGTTCAGAACCACCGTTCGACCAATGAGGCCCGCATCCCCTCCGTACTGCCGCCGCCAGAACCCTTCGCTCAGCACCACCACCGGATGCGCCCCCGGCACGCGATCGTCCTCGGGACCCAGCAGTCGCCCGGCCGCCGCCTTCGCGCCCAGCACCTGGAAGTAGTTTCCGGTGACGATCGCGCCGGGAACCATCTGCGCCGGGGTCCCCGCGATACGAACCGGCATGAGGCGCTCCGCGACCAACCCCTCCAGCGTCCTGGCCCGATCCCGATAGTCGATGTAGTCCGGATAGCTCTGGTTGCTCTGGGCCTGCCCATTCTGGACCCGGCTGAACCGGATCAGCTCGGCCGGCCGCAGCACTCCCGGAATGGGCCGCAGCAGGATCGATTCCAGCACGCCGAACAGCGCCGTATTCGCTCCGATTCCAAATCCCAGCAGCACGATGACTGTCAGCGACAGCCCCGGACTCCTCCGCAGAGAGCGCACAGCCAAACCCAGGTAGTTCATCGTAGAGCCAAGACGCACAGCGCCCTTCAACTGTTAACCGGGCGGTTGTTCGTTGGACTCTTACTCCTGGGGAGCCAAAACCTTTCCTTCCGATGATTTGCCCACCCGCTAGTCTTACTGCCCGGCACTTAGGTTCTGGCGGTCGAGCTACTTCTCACTTAGACGTGCAAGTAGCCAGGCGCGGGCGAAAGTCCAATCGCGTTTCACGGTTGCCGGCGAAATACCCAGCACGGCGGAGATTTCGTCTTCGCTGAGCCCGCCAAAAAAGCGCATCTCCACGACCTGACAAGTGCGCGGATCCTCCTTTTCCAGGCGAGACAGCATTTCGTCGAGATCCATCAGGCTATCGTCACGGGGGTTGCCGGCGGAATCCCAGTTGCTGATCGATACGAAGACGGCATCTCCGCCTCTGCGTTGGCTCCCTCTCTGACGGGCGTAGTCCACGAGAATGTGGCGCAGTTGGCGGGCGCATAACGCCATGAAATGGCTGCGGTCCTTGAAAGCGATCGGTTCGGAGGAAAGCAGTTTCACATACAATTCGTGCACCAATGCGGTTGGCTGTAAGGTGTGGCCAGGAGCCTCCGAGCGCATATAGCTGGCGGCCAAGCGGCGCATCTCCCGATACGTTGTCCGCAACACCTGCTCGCCGGCCTCGGCGTCTCCGGCTTGCCACCGCCGCAGCAGCACGGTAAAGTCCGGCTTCAGACGAGGCGCATCCTCTCCAATGTGGTCCGGCACCTGGTAAATATTATAGACGAGGGTTGGGGCCCACATGCTCCGCTCACGCAAGCTGCTCGACGGGGGGGAAGGTCGCCGGCCCCGTCCGCCGTCACTGTAGCCTCTCACCAGTGAAAGGGGAGTACCTCCAATGCTCGAACATGGCGTTGCCGGCTTTGTCTTTGCGCACCGGCCCGAGGAACTCCACGGATTTCACCTTGCGCAATTCAATCTTCTCCTGGCCGTCGTCTTCGTTGCGCACGTAAAAGACGTTGCAGGTATATCCGTCGTGTACCGGTTCACCGCTGCATTGTTCTCCGTCGTGGAACGCGGCAAACATTACCGGCACCTGTTTTCCATCTTTGAGGGTGACCGTGAACTCGTCCCCCATCGTTCTCAAGGTGGCAGTGCCATGGATGGACGCGATGGAATCCAGCCACAGGCTCCGCTGCGACACCCCTCCGTCTCCCCGCACCACCAGTTGATGGGTGAAGTAGGAGTCCTTGAGCTTGCTGCCGATTCCGGCGAGCATCAGGTTCCTGGTTTGGCCAGTGAGATAGGTGACCTTGATGGCCACCGGCGAAAGATGCCCATTCTGCTCGACCAACTTCACATTGCTCGGCTGCGCCTGGGCGCAAACCGCCGTGCAAATCCCCGCTAGAGCTGCAATCCACTTTTTCATGACGTCTCCTCTTTCGTCTGACGGCGCTGGCTTGCCGTTTCCACTTCGAACAGCGCAAATGCCGGGGAAAACAGCTCATGAAAGATTTCCGTTGCGGATCACGGGTATCATATGTTGAGCATCGCCGGACCGGTGCCGGCGTGATTTTCCGTATGAGTGAGCAGTTCCGCAGGATTCGCGACCTGTTCGAGTCCTCGCTGGAGGTCGCCGGCGAAGACCGCGCGGAGTGGCTGCGCGAGGCGTGCGCGGGGGACCCCGAATTGGAGCGGGAAGTCAAAGTTCTGATCGAGGCCAGTCGGCAGGGCAGTTTTCTCGACCAGCCTGTGCTGCCGCAGACGGAACCCCAGCCGGAACGGCTGGGCCCCTATGAGATTCTCGACGAGATCGGCCGAGGCGGGATGGGAACCGTTTACCGAGCGATGCGAACCGACGCCGCGTTCCGCAAGATAGTAGCGGTTAAGGTGATGGCCGGCGGCGGATTCGAACGCGGCCTCGCGGAACGCTTCCAGCGAGAACGCGAGATCCTGGCCAAAATGGAACATCCCAACATCGCCCGAATTCTCGACGGAGGAAACGCCCACGATGTCCCTTACCTGGTAATGGAATACGTAGAGGGCGAGCGCATCGACCAGTATTGCGAGTCTCGTCAATTGGGGATCCGCGACCGGCTGGCCCTTTTTCTCCAAGTGCGAGGCGGTCGACTATGCGCATCGCAACCTGATCGTTCACCGCGATCTCAAGCCGGGAAATATCCTCGTGGCATCTGATGGAACAGTGAAGCTGCTCGATTTCGGGATCGCCAAGATGCTGGGCCTGGACGCCCGATCCGGGGACACCGCAACACTGCAATTGACTCCGGATTACGCCAGTCCCGAGCAGTTTCGCGGTGAACCGGTGACGCCGGCAAGCGATGTCTACTCGCTAGGCGTGATGCTGTTCCAGTTGCTGACCGGCGGAGCGCGGCCGCGGCAGACAACAGGAGCCGACCTGGCCGGCCTGCTGGAGGCGATTACGCATGAAGACCCGCCGGCGCCCAGCACGAAAGCCACGACCGCATTTCGCGACCAGCTCCGTGGCGATCTGGACAGCATCGTCCTGGCCGCGCTGTCCACGGATCCGCAGCGCCGCTACGCTTCGGCCGGCCGCATGGCGGACGATCTGCGACGCTTTCGCGACGGGCTCCCGGTTTGGGCGCACGCCGACTCCACCACCTACCGGGTGCGCAAATTCGCACGGCGTCATTGGGTTCTGTTTTCCTCTACCGCGACCATCATCCTGGCTCTGGTCGCGGCGGTGGCCATGACGGCGCGGCAGGCGCACATTGCTCGCCTCGAGAAAGAGGCAGCGGACCGGGCCCGCGCCGGAGAGCAACAACAACGCCTGCTGGCCGAGCGGGCCCTGGCTTCGGCGGAGGCGGAACGCGCCCGAGCGTTGGAGGAAAAGGAACGGGCTGAATGGGAGTCCGGGGAGGCCACGCGGCAGCGGACGCTGGCGGAGGGGCGCTATCAGGACGTTCGCTCTCTCGCCACCAGCCTGCTGTTCGACATTAATGATCAGGTCCGCGGGCTTGCCGGGGCGTCGGCGGTCCGGCGCGTGGCGGTAACCAAAGCCCTACAGTACCTCGATGCACTCTACCGGCAATCGCACGAAGACCCCGCGGTCGGAGCCGAGCTCGCAGCCGCATACGAAAGGGCCGGCGATATTCTGGGCAACATCGCCGATTCCTCGATGGAGGGCGCACGGGCTGCGATGCCACCCTATTCCCGGGCTCTCGAATTACGCAAACAGGTGGCGGCGCGCAGGCCCGGCCAGGCGGCGGCGCGCGAGGCGCTGGGGCGGGCCCACGAAAAAGTCGGCGTCGGCTATCTGGGTCTGGGACGCGGGCACGAAGCCGTAGCCAGTTTCGAGGCGGCCATGCGCCTGCTGGGCGATCGTCCCTCGGTGCGCGCGGAGATATTGGACCGGTTGTCGTCCGCCTATGCGGCGCTCACGGACTTCGACCGCTCCATGACGTACTGCCGCGAGGCGCTGGCGCTGATCGAGTCTCCGCAATCCGGGCCGCCATCTCCGGCGCCCGATAAGCTCATCGCGCGGATCGTGCGCCAGTACGGAATCCTCTGCTGGCTCTCCGGCAAATATCCCGAGGCCATCCGATCGCTGCGCCGGGCGGCCGATCTGCTTGTGTCCCTCGCTCGCCAGGAACCCGATCAGGTCACCTACCGCCGCTCGTATGCCTCGATGCTGCCGGCACTGGCACGGTCTTATCAACTGGCCGGGCAAACCGAGGAAGCGGACAAGGTCTGGGTGGACGCGCGGGCAAAGCTGACCGGGATGCTCCCTCAATCGCCCATGGATCCGCAGATTGTTCTCACGCTGGCCTATACCTTGAAGCAAATCGCGTGGAATCGCTATCACGCCAGCCAGGCCGGCAAGGGCAGCGACACTGGCGAGGAGGAGATGGCGCTGGCGCTGGAGCACTCCGGGCGTATAGCGTCCCGCCCGCAGGCCGGCGTTTATGAGTTGATCGAGTACGCCGACACGCTAATCAAGGTTCCCTATCCTCGTCTCCAGAATCACCAGCGGGCCCTCGAGTTCGCCCTGCGCGGCAACCAGCTTTCGAAGTTTCAGAATCCCCTGATGCTCGACACGCTCGCGTGGGCTTACTTCCGCACCGGCGACGTCCCGGCCGCGATTCAAACCATGGAAAAGGCCCTGGGGCTTCTGTCTCCCTCGGCGGAGCCGACCCGTAAGGAACTGGAAGACGCGCTGCGCCAGTTTCGCGAGGCGGCGGCGAAATAGAAGCCGTTGCGGCCAAATAGAAATTCCTCGAAGCTGTGAGCTGTTTTCTCCACCGTCCTCGCTAATGGGGCAGGAAGACGCCGGTTCGAATCTCACGGAGCTTCCGAAGGAGAGAATGACATGGGTCTGCAAGACACGAACTTCAACTACTGCGATGTACCGCAGCCTTCAATGGCGCTGAACGCTTTATGGCGCGACCGCGAGAACGGTGCCAAAACCCTGGTCCCAGGGGCGTTGCAGTTTGCGAACACGATGGAGGTGGACCCCGACAAGCATGACGTGGCGCACGTATTCGGTCACGCCAGGAATATCGGACGGGGCGCGGGCCGGATGAATGCGCTGGCAATCCACTGCCATGGCGGCGGCTATCCGCGAGGCTTACCCGAAACAAAAGAAGGGCGTTGCGGTTTTGGTTATGAGCTCCTGATCTGCACAGGCGGGCTGCATATCGGCAAAGCAGCTCTCTTGCCCGACCTGACCACAGCCTTCAAAGTAATCATATTCGCCTCCTGTGCGACGGCGGAAGTGTCGATACCCGGGGGCGCTCCTCCCAGCAAAGCGGGCGGTTCGATCGGCATAGGCGACGGTGTGATGTTCTGCAAGGCTGTGGCAAGGGCGGCCGGAATACCGGTGCTTGCGAGTAATGAGAATCAACACTACCCTTCCAAGGGTCCGTGTCCTTTCGGGATGGTGCCGATGCAAGGGCAGTGGCTTGTGTTTCGACCTTCGGAAGAGCCTCAACCGTTTGCCAAGTTCCCGCGCTTCAGTACTTTCGACGATATCGCCAGGCGGCTCGATTTGGCGCAATGCCGGTAGTGGGTCCATCTGGAAGCTGAGAAGCCCGATATTGACGCGGGCTATGAACCATAGGCGCACCCCGCGGCTACGGCGCGAATCACCTTAGCCTCGTGCCCCCAGCGCCATGCGGATTCCCATCTCCCGGCTCCGCTCGGCGGCCGCTTAACCAGCGCCTCACCGCCACGCTACAATATCCAAGCGTGCCCCACTACATTCGCTACCGCTCTGACTCCGCGGTTTCCTACGGCATCCTCGACGGCGACACCGTCCGCGAAATACACGGCGACCTCTTCCACTCCCCCGCCGAAACCGGCGTCACCCATCGGCTCTCCGATGTGAAACTGCTCCATCCCTGCCAGCCCGGCAAGATCATGGCGGTGGGCCTCAATTACCGAAGCCATCTGGGCAGCCGCCCGCAGCCTGCGCATCCCGAGATGTTCTACAAGGCCGTAAGCGCGCTGCAGGACCCCGGCGCCCCTATCGTGATGCCTCGCGACGCGACCGACCTCCACTACGAAGGCGAGCTGGTCATTGTGATGGGCAAGCCGGCGAAGAACGTGTCCGTGGAGCAGGCTCGCGATGCCATTTTCGGTGTCACCTGCGGCAACGATGTCAGCGAGCGCAACTGGCAGCACGGTCCGGGCAAGGATTTGCAGTGGTGGCGCGCCAAGGGTTGCGACACCTTTGCCCCTCTGGGCCCCGCCATCGCCACCGGCATCGATTACTCGAACCTCCAGCTCCAGACCCGCCTCAACGGCGAGGTGGTGCAGAAGCAATCGACCGCGGACCTGATCTTCGATTGCCCCGCCATCGTGGCCTGGGTGAGCGGCTGGGTCACCCTGATGCCCGGCGACATCATCTACACCGGCACCCCTGGCGCCACCCGCAAGTTATCCCCCGGCGATGTGGTCGAGGTGGAAATCGAGTCCATCGGCGTGTTGCGCAACCCGGTAATGGCATCCTGAAAGCGCCCGATCGCGCCTCAGAGCTTCGGATCCGCCGAATCCATTGCCCGGTAGTAGCCGCCGAGAAAGACCGAACCGGGATCCTGATCCGGCGCCAGGTAATCGCGGAATAGCCCGGTGCGTCCGAGCACGCTCTTCTGCGCCAGCCAGAAGGAACTCCACTCCAGCACCGGGCCGCCGTTCAACAGGCGGTCGTTGATGGCTTTCAGGATCGGATCGTTCACCTCGGCGGCCCCCACGCCACGCGTGGCAATCACCTGCGCATCGTGGGAAATCTCGAGAACCCGGTGGATCTCATCGGTTCCGCCGCAACTCCCCAGAATTACCAGGCGCGCGGAATTCGAGAGGTACGAAAGAGTCCTCTCGACCCAGAAGCTGTGGCCGCGGTGCACGAGCACGGCCGGCGCCAGTCGCCGTTGCTCCAATACGCGGGCGATGGCCTGCTGTCGCCGCTGGGCCTCGTTTTGCCGCTCGCGGTTTTGGGGAAGCCGCGCATCGATCGGCACGTTTGCGAAGATCTCGATGCGGCGGCCGTCGCGCCCACGTCCGGTGATGTGAAGATAGTCGCCGCGATCGTCGAGCTCCCACGCCGGATCGCCGAGGTAGCTCTTGCGAAACGACTCGAACGACGCCACTCCATCCTCGTCGTCATAGAAGAAGTACCGTTGGACGGACTGGCGGGATGCGTCGAACAGGTTGGACAGCGGCAGTTCGGCCGACGCCTTGAGGAATGGCTGGTAAGCCGCACCGACCTCGCGCAAGGCGGCCTCGGCCGCGGGACTATCGAGCAGGCGGGCGGCCAGCAGGCCGTAGAGAACGCGGCCGCTCCGGTTTCCTGCCGTCACCGAGCGATGGTATTCGGATTCTACGATGGCGGCCATCTGCCGGAGCAGCTCGCGGCTGGCTGTCGCATCCAGGATCTCCGCCAGGCGGATGGCCTCCTTAAGCGGGTCGCTCGCCTCGGCGATCGAGCCAGCCAGCTTGGCCAGCCCCTCCGACCCCACGATCTGCAGGAAGGCATCGAAGCGGTGGGCGGCAATCGCGCCAGCGGCGAAATCCCGCAGCTCCAGATCGCCCGATCGCCGCAACAACTCCAGCAGCGTTTTCCCCTGCGGGCTTTCGGCGCGCAGCTTGGGAACCAGCAGGCGATCGAACACCGCCGCGAAGACGGGCGGATTCGCTTCCGCCCGGCCGTACGCCAGCAGCAAGTAGAGATCCGTGGCGCGAAAGCCCGCCATATCCGTTGACACGGCGCGCCCAATCGACTCCTGCGTCGCGCGACACAAGATCAGCGACGCCTCTTCGAGCGCGCGGTCGAACGCGTCGGCCTCTTCAAGCGGCCGCTCGACCCGCAAATCGGCGATGGCGGCGAAATAGCGCGCGGTGTTGCCGGCCACGCGAACGGCGGATTCGACCGAAAGCCGGCCGGCGGCGATCTGGCCGGCAAGTGTGGCCGCGCGCGCGCGGGCCGGCAAGTCCAGGCCCGGTGCCTCCGCGATGCGCACCACCACCTTCGCTACCGGAGAGTCGCTGGCCAGCAACGCTTCCCGCATGGCACGTGCCGGCCGGCTGTCGCCGGTTGCCAGCCGCTCCGCTTCGTCCGGAGCCGCCGTGACGAAGCGAACGAAGGCGCTCGGCCCAAAGGAGAGCGGCAAATACCATTCCTTTTCACGCAGCGCCAGGGCGGGATTGCGCAGGCCCGTCGCGAGCACCAGTTTTCGCGCTGCATCCGGCAACACGTCTTCTGTGGCACTCGCCAGCTCGCACGCGTCGTGAAGGTTGAGCTCAGCCACCCAGGGCCGGTCAATCACCAGCGGGAGGTATTGCCCGGCAATCTC
>JAIQFL010000218.1 GCA_020073365.1 Terriglobia bacterium
GGCGTCGGCCACTTCGGCCAGATGATGCGGGCGCTGGATCAGATGCAGGTTCGCGATGCACTGATCGAGCGCATCCGGGCTGGCGTCCCGTTTCTCGGGATCTGCCTTGGCCTGCAGGCCCTGTTCGAGAAAAGCGAGGAGGCGCCTGACGAGCGAGGCTTAGGCCTGTTCCCGGGGACTATTCACCGCTTTTCAGCATCGGCGCGCGTGCCGCACATGGGTTGGAACGAACTGGAGGTGCGGAACGGCTCGAAGCTGGTACGGGATCTGCCTGGGCGTCCGTATGTGTATTTCGCGCACAGCTATTACGTGCCGGAGGACGAACGCGCGTCGGCGATGTGTACGTATGAGGTGAAGTACACGGCGGTGCTAGAGACGGGGAATGTGTACGGCGTGCAATTTCACCCGGAGAAGTCGGGCCCGGTGGGCCTGCAGATTGTGCGGAACTTCGTAGGCCTGTCCTGACCCATGTTAGCCAAACGCATCATTCCCTGTCTCGACGTTACCGGGGGCCGCGTCGTTAAAGGCGTCCACTTCGTCAACTTGCGCGACGCGGGCGACCCCGTGGAATTGGCCGACCGCTACAATCGCGATGGCGCGGATGAACTGGTCTTCCTGGATATCACGGCCTCGAGCGACGCGCGCGAAACCATGGCCGATGTGGTGGCCCGGACGGCCCGCAAGGTTTTCATTCCGCTGGCGGTGGGCGGCGGCATCCGCGCGGTGGCCGACGCGAGGCGCATCCTGCTGTCCGGCGCGGACAAGGTCTCGGTGAACACCGCCGCGGTCCGCCGTCCGGAGTTGATCACCGAACTGTCGCGCGAGTTCGGCGCCCAGGCCGTGGTGCTGGCCATTGATGCGCGGCGGCATGCCACGGATCGGTGGTACGTCTACACGCGGGGCGGTCGCGACGACGAGGGAATCGATGCCGTAGAGTGGGCCGCCCGCGGCGAAGAACTGGGGGCGGGGGAGATTCTGCTCACGTCCATGGATACCGATGGCGTGCAGGACGGATTCGATTGTCCGCTGACCCGAGCCGTATCGCGCGCCACCCACATTCCCGTCATTGCGAGCGGCGGGGCGGGGAAGCCCGAACACTTCGTGAGGGTCCTGACAGACGGATGCGCCGACGCTGCCCTGGCCGCTTCCATCTTTCATTACGGAACCTACACGGTGAATCAGTTGAAAGAAGAATTGGACAAGCGCGGCATTCCGGTGAGGTTGGCGGCATGATCTTCCCGTGCATCGATCTAATGGGTGGCAAAGTGGTGCAGTTGATCCAGGGCGCCGACAAGGCTTTGGAAGGCGACTCGCCGGAGGAGATGCTCCGCAAGTTTCGAGCGTTTCCGGAGATCCAGGTGATTGATCTGGATGCTGCGATGGGAAAGGGCTCCAACGACGGCCTGGTGCGGATGCTGGCATCCAAGGCGGTGACCCGCGTAGGCGGCGGCGTTCGAACCGTGGAGCGGGCGCAAGCGTTGGTGGAGCAGGGTGCCCATAAGGTAATCGTCGGTACGGCCGCGTTCGCGCTGTCCTACATCAACGAGCCGTTCCTGAGAGCCCTCGGGAGCGCCATCGGTCGCGAGCGCATCCTGATTGCCGTGGATTCCAAAGCCGGCCGCATCGTCGTAAAGGGATGGCAGGAGTCTACCGATCTCACCGCCGAAGAAGTGCTCCACTCCCTGGAACCCTACTGTGGCGGATTCCTGTGCACCTACGTGGACAAGGAAGGCATGATGCAAGGCACCGATCTGGATTGGTTCCGGCGCCTCCGCGCGGCGACCTCCCTGGAATTGACCGCGGCTGGCGGAATCACCACAATCGATGATGTGCTGGCGCTACAGGAGATGGGGGTCCACTCGGCGCTAGGCATGGCCATCTACACGGGACGGCTGAGCCTGGAAGAATTGGCGGCGCTCACGAAACCGTGAGCACATTCCCTACTTCTTCAGATTCAGCACTTCGTTCAGCGAACCCTGGCGGTAGCCCTCCAGGTCCAGCGTGACGTACTTGAATCCCAGGGCCTTGAAGATTTCCGTGAACCGCCGGGCCATTTCGAGGGTCAGCGCGTTTGCCATTTCCTCGCGCGCGATCTCGATCCGTACCACCTCGCCATGAAACCGCACGCGGAACTGCCGGAAGCCGAGAGCTTTGAGTTGCTCTTCACCGGTCTCCACGGTCTTCACGTTTTCGATGGTCACCGCCGTCCCGTACGGGATTCGGGAACTCAGGCAAGCCGATGCCGGCCGGTCCCAGGTGGGCAGGCCGGCCTGCCGGGAAAGCTCGCGGATCTCGGCTTTGGTCAGGCCCGCATCCGCCAGCGGCGCTTTCACCTCATGTTTCCTGGCGGCATTCTGGCCCGGACGGTAGTCGCCCAGGTCGTCCTGGTTCACACCGTAGACGACGTGCTCGTATCCGCGCTCCCGGCCAACCTGTTCGAGGCGCGTGAACAACTCGTCCTTGCAGTGGAAGCAGCGGTTGGGATCGTTGCGGAAATAGTCCGGGTTGTCGAATTCGTACGTCTGAACATACTCGTGCGCGATCCCGAACCGGCTCACGAATTCCTCCGCGTCGCGCTTGTGCGACTCCGGCAGGGAGGCCGAATCCGCCGTCACGGCGAGGGCGTTCGCGCCCAACACGCGATTCGCCGCCCACCCCAGGTAGGCCGAATCGGTGCCCCCCGAGAATGCCACGATCACACGGCCCATGCGCTCCAGGATGGCGAAGAGCTGGTCTTCCTTTTCCCGCAGGCGAGTTGGATTGGATAGTTCGACGAATGACGCCATAGATTTCGGACCGCCCCCTCAGATGCTGAATCGGTTGGCAGGCGAAAGCGCCTGCCCCACGGCTCTGCTCCTATTGTAGCGGGAGGTCCCCCTGCCCGTTCACATCCTCGGTTTCCGGAATCACGGAGGCGGCCGCCACCTTATCGCCTTCCTCCAACGAGACCAGCCGCACACCTTGCGTCGAGCGTCCCGCCTGCCGGATAGTAGATGACTCGATTCGAATGATCTTGCCGTTCTGGCTCACGATGATGATCTCCGAATCCTCCTTCACGGACAGGATACCAACCACCTTCCCCGTCTTTCCCGTGGCCTTCATGTTGATCACGCCCTTGCCGCCGCGCGCCGTCAAACGGTAATCTTCCAGGGGCGTACGCTTTCCATAGCCGTTCTCGGCGATGGAAAGGAGCAAGCCGTCCTTGTCCACTACTTCCATCCCCACCAGGTAGTCGCTCTCCGCCAGGTCCATGGCGCGAACTCCCCGCGCCTGGCGCCCCATGGCCCGCACCTGGCTTTCAGCGAACCGGATCGCCTGCCCCTCGCGCGACCCCAGGAACACATAGTTGTCCCCGTGCGTGATCTTCGCCGAAATCAACTCGTCGCCCTCGTCCAGCGAAACCGCTATGATGCCGCGCGCCATGGGGTTGTCGAATTCCGTCAACTCCGATTTCTTGATGACGGCCTGCCTGGTGACCATCACGATGAACTGGTCGGGCACGAAGTCCTTCACCGAAAGGAACGCCTTCACCGTCTCGTCCGGCTGCAGATTGATGAGATTGGAAATGTGCTTGCCCTTGCCGGTGGTGGTGGCGTCTGGAATTTCGTACACCTTTAGCCAGTACACGCGGCCCCGCGTCGTGAAGATCAGCAGGTAGCTGTGCGTGGAGGCCACGATCAGGTGCTCCACGAAATCCTCGGCGCGCGTACCCATACCGATCCGGCCCTTGCCTCCGCGCGTCTGCCGCCGGTAGGTATCCACCGACGTGCGTTTCAGGTAGCCGCCGCGCGTCACCGTGACGGCCATATCCTCCACCGCCACCAAATCCTCCAGCTTGATCTCGCCGGAGTCCTCGATGATCTCGGTGCGCCGCTCGTCGCCGAAATCCTTCTGAACCTCTTTCAGCTCTTTGACGATCAGGGCGCGCAGCACCGTATCCGAGCCCAGGATCTCCAGGTATTCGGCGATGCGCCGCTGGATGTCGGCCAGCTCGTCCAGGATCTTCTGCTGCTCCATCCCAGTGAGACGCTGCAGTTGCAGCTCGATGATGGCCTGCGCCTGCTTCTCACTGAACTCGAACCGCGCGATCAGCGATTCCCGCGCCTCCCTGGGCTGCCTGGCCGCGCGGATGAGCTGGATCACCTCATCGAGGTTGTCCAGCGCCTTCTGGAAGCCCAGCAAGATGTGCTCGCGGTCGCGCGCCTTGCGCAGCTCGAATTCGGTACGGCGCCGGACCACATCCACGCGATGTTCGATGAAGTACCGGATCATGTCCACCAGGCCCAGCTCGCGCGGCTGCCCGTTGACGATGGAAAGCATGATGATTCCGAAGCCCACCTGGAGCTGGGAGTTCTTGTAGAGATTGTTGAGTACCACCTCGGCCTGCTCGCCACGCTTCAATTCGATGACGATGCGCATGCCGTCGCGGTCGCTATGATCCACCACATCGGCGATCCCCTCGATGCGCTTTTCGTTGACCATCGCGGCCATGTGCTCGAGCAGCTTGGATTTGTTGACCTGGTAGGGAATCTCGGTCACGACAATCTGCTCGCGGTCCTTGCCCAGGCGCTCGACGGCTGCCCTGGCTCGAATCTTGAGCTGGCCGCGCCCCCTGGTGTACGCCTCAAGGATTCCCTGCCGTCCCAGAATAAATCCGCCCGTCGGGAAGTCCGGCCCCTGCACGATCTCGATTAGCTTGGCAAGCGGCGTGTCGGGATGCTGGACCATGAGAATGGTAGCGTCGATTATCTCAGTCAGGTTGTGCGGGGGAATGTTGGTTGCCATGCCCACGGCGATGCCGGACGAGCCGTTCACCAGCAGGTTGGGCACACGCGTGGGCAGCACCTCGGGCTCCGTCTCGCTGTCGTCGTAGTTCGGCCTGAAATCGACGGTCTCCTTGTCCAGGTCCTCCAACAGGGCGCCGGCGATGCGCGACAAACGCGCCTCGGTGTACCGGTAGGCTGCGGGCGGATCGCCATCCACGGACCCGAAGTTTCCCTGCCCGTCGACCAGCGGGTAGCGCAGCGAAAAGGTCTGGGCCATGCGCACCAAGGCATCGTAGACGGCGACGTCGCCGTGCGGGTGGTACTTGCCGATGGTGTCGCCCACGATCCTGGCGCATTTGCGAGTGGGACGGTTGAATGCCAGTCCCATTTGCTCCATCGCGTAGAGAATCCGCCGATGTACGGGCTTCAAGCCGTCGCGAACATCCGGAAGCGCGCGTCCCACGATCACGCTCATGGCGTAATCCAGGTACGAGTGCTTCATCTCGTCTTCGATATTGATGGCGACGATGTTCTTGTTCCCCCCGTCGCCGCCCCCAGATGGCGGCAGAGGTGGACCCTGTGGTGGTAATTCCTGATCGGCCAAAGATGACTCCCCTGTTGAGGTTAAGTTCTATTTTAGCAAGAACTTACTTGCGTGTGCTATACTGGCCCGACAGAAAAAGGAGCCCGTAATGAGGAAGATGTGGGTGATCGCGGTTGCGCTGGGTTTGGGCGGCGTCGCCGGCAGCGAAAATTCCGCCGCCGATCTGTTCCAGGCGATTCGCAATAACGATTTGACCTATTTGAAGACGCAACTCGGCAAAGGCGCCGATATCAATACCCGCGACGCTCGCGGCGCCACATTGTTGATGCACGCGACGGCGTTCGGCAGCCTTGAGGCAATGAAACTGCTGCTGGATTCCGGCGCCGATGTAAACGCCAGGAGCGCGCTTGATGCCACGGCCTTGATCTGGGGCGCGGGCGATCCGCAAAGAGCCAGGACGCTCATCGATAAGGGCGCCGGCGTGAACGCCAAATCCAAGCTGGGGCGGACGCCGCTCATGATCGCCGCCGATTGCGACGGGTGCTCGGAGACGGTTCGTCTCCTGCTGGAGAAGGGCGCCGATCCAAACGCGAGGGACGGGCGCGGCACCAGCGCGTTACGGTTGGCCGCTGACGCCAACGATTTCGAGAGCATGCGGATGCTCATCGACAAAGGTGCGCCGGCCGACGCCCCGGATGGCGACGGCGAGACTCCGCTGCTTTCGGCCGCGTCCAGCTGCAATGTGCCGGCTGTGCGTTTTCTGCTGGCGAAGGGCGCCAATGTCAATGCGGCGAATACCTTCTCGGGCGAAGTCAAGTTCGGCAAGATCCTGTTGATCGGGCTCACGCCGCTGATGTTGGCGGCGCCGTATTGTTCGGCTGAAATGACCAGGACGCTGCTGGACGCCGGGGCTAAAGTCAACGTCAAGGACATTCGCGAGATGACCGCGCTGATGCTGGCGGTGGCTTCGGACAGACAGGATGCGGTGACGGTTGGGTTGCTGCTGAAGGCCGGCGCAGACGTCAACGCGAAGAGTAAAGCGGGAGAGACCGCGCTGGACTGGGCGAGGAAATTCGGGAACCGCGAAGCCGTTGCGGCGCTGACCGCCACGGGGGCCCGGCCTGGCGATCCTTTTTCCCCTCCGCAACGTCCGCCTGCCACCCCGCGCAGCATGACGGAGGCCGTGGCGAGCGGCACCGCTCTGCTGCAGCGTAGCAGCACGGAATTCTTCAAGCAGAGCGGCTGCGTGGGTTGCCATCATCAGCCGATGACGATCGTGGCGGTTGCCGCCGCGCGCGCCGGCGGCGCTCGTGTGGACGAAGGTGCCGCGCAGGGGCACATCAAGATGTTGGAGGGCCAGTGGACCGGCTTCCAGGAAATGGTGCTTCAACACCTGGATCTCGGCGGTGGTACGGATCAGGAAGTGATCTCCCTGGCGGCTCTGGCGGCGGCGCGGTACCCTGCCAATACCATCACGGACTCAATGGCAGGCATGATCGCCGGTGTTCAGCGGCGCGACGGAACCTGGCAACTTCTGGGCGCTGCCCGGCCTCCCATGGAAGACGGCGCGATCGGCCGGACCGCTCTGGCGATGCATTTGCTCCAGGTGTACGGGCCTCCCGCACGGAGGGCCGAATTCGAGAAGCGCATCGCCCGCGCGCGCGACTGGTTGCTCGCAGCGAAGCCTTTGACTAACGACGATTCGGCGATGCAGCTTGCAGGGCTTTACTGGGCCGGCGTGGACCCGGGCAAGGTTCGCTCCGCGGGCCGCTTCCTGATCGGCCGGCAACGCGCCGACGGCGGTTGGTCCTCGAACCGCAATCTCGCAAGCGACGCGTTTGCCACTGGCGAATCGCTCTGGGCACTTAAGGAGAGCGGCGTGCTGAATCCGTCGGACCCGGTCTACCAGAAGGGCGTGAAGTATCTCTTGAGTACCCAGTGGCAGGACGGTTCCTGGTACGTGCGCAGCCGTGCTCCCAAGTTCCAGCCGTACTTTCAAAGCGGATTCCCATTCGAGCACGATCAGTGGATCTCATCCACAGCCACCGCATGGGCGGTGATGGCGCTCGCACCCGCAATGGAAACGGAGAAAAGAGCATCCCGATGAAGCCTAGCCGGCTCTGATTGCGCAGTTTAGCCATCCTCACTTCATGGACACCGACAAGATGAAAAGGCGCATGCTGGAAATGCGAGCCCGAGCCGATGAACGTTGGGCCCGAACCGATGAGCGTCGGGCCAAAGCCCACCGGCTTTGGGCCAAAAGCGAAGAGCGCTACGCCAACGCCCATAAATGCGCGGCCGAGGGACAAAGCGCAGGTGCCGCCAAGGCTGAGGAAGGTGCGACTAAGACCGATAAGGGCATAGATGCCATGGTGAAAACCATGCGAGAGGAAATCGCAACAGCAAGACGGGTGCAAATGGAGCAGGGCGAAAAGATTAACATCCTGATCGACATGCAAATCGAATTCAGACAGGACTTGAAGGAACTTGCGGCATCCCAGAAGCTGACCGACCGCAAGCTGCAAGCCTACTTCGACTCCCTCCGCAAAGGCCGCAACGGCCACTAACTAACGCAGCGACTGCCGGCACTCGCCGCATAGCATGTCGGCTATCTTAGAATCAATGCTCTCCCGACGCCTGTTCCTCGCCGCAGCCTCCACCTCTGTCGCCCGTGCTCGATCCGCGCCAGCCCCCTATGGGGCCATCCCCAGCGAACGCCAACTCCACTGGCACGATCTCGAAACCACTGCTTTCCTGCACTTCACCGTGAACACTTTCACCGACAAGGAATGGGGCTATGGCGACGAAGACCCCAACCTTTTTAACCCCGCCGCGTTCGATGCCGATGCCATCGTCGCCGTGCTGGCCGATGCCGGAATGCGAGGTGTGATCCTCACCGCGAAACACCACGACGGCTTCTGCCTCTGGCCCACCTCCACCACAGACCACTCGGTGCGCGCCAGTTCGTGGAGAACGGGTAAGGGCGACGTGGTCCGCGACCTCTCCGCCGCCGCCCGCCGCCACAACCTGAAGTTCGGCGTCTACCTCTCCCCCTGGGACCGCAACAGCCCGCACTATGGAACGCCCCAGTACCTCGAGGTCTACCGCCGGCAGCTCACGGAACTACTGACCAACTACGGCCCGATTTTCGAGGTCTGGCACGATGGGGCCAATGGGGGTGACGGCTTCTACGGCGGGGCGCGCCAAAAGCGCACCATCGACAAGCGCACGTACTATGACTGGCCCAAGACCTGGGACCTGGTCCGTTCGCTACAACCCGACGCCGTCATTTTCAGCGATGTCGGCCCCGACGTCCGTTGGGTGGGCAACGAAAGGGGCATTGCCGGAGATCCCTGTTGGTGCGCGTACGACCCGGTGGGCGCCGATGGAGGCGCGGCCTCGCCCGGAGACGTGCGGGAAAAAGAATCGCCCGCCGGCCACCGTCACGGCACGAAGTGGCTTCCTGCCGAATGCGATGTCTCCATCCGTCCCGGCTGGTTCTGGCACGAACGGGAAAACGCCAGGGTCAAAACCCCCGCGCAACTGATCGACCTGTATTACAGATCGGTGGGACGTGGCGCCAACCTCCTACTCAACGTCCCTCCGAATCGCGACGGTCTGCTGCAGAAGGAGGACATCGCCTCTCTCAGAGCTTTCGGCGACTACCGCCGCGCCACCTTCGGCAAGAACCTCGTCACACGGGCCAAAGTCTCGGCTTCCAACACGCGGGGGAACGCCCGCGCTTACGGCCCGGCCAATCTGGTCGACGGCCGCCCGGAAACGTATTGGGCCACCGACGATTCTATCCTGACCCCGGACGTGACCATCGACCTTGGCCGCGCCGCCACGTTCAGCGTCATCCGCATCTCCGAGGCCATCCGCTTCGGCCAGCGCATCGACGCAGTTTCGCTGGAGCGCTGGAATTCGGGATCCTGGGAGCCCTTCGCATCGGCCACCAGCATCGGCCCCCGCCGCCTGATCCGTCTGGAGCGCCCGGTGACCGCCGTGAGATTGCGCCTGCGGGTTACGCAGGCGTCCGCCAGCCCGGTGCTCAGCGAGTTCGCCCTGTTTGCCGAGTAGGAGGAGGCCGGCGACCGCCCCATAGTGTTAGGCGTCAGGAGGGCTGCCGAGCCCATTCCACAGGGCCGGGGTTGGATTTCTCGCCCACACATTCTTCAGGTTGCGGACCCGCCGATTGAAGGAAAGAGGCGCTTCGTCCGATATATGACTCATGAGCCCGGTTTCCCTCTGGTCTCGCATCACGCTAGGTGCGATGCTCGCCTCCAACCTGATGGCCCAGCGATACAGCTTTCGCCTGTACGCCGCGGAGCAGGGCTTGACCAACCTGGGAACCCAGTGCCTGGCCCAGGACCGGGCCGGTTTTCTCTGGGTAGGCACCCAGGACGGGCTGTTCCGCTATGATGGCGAGCGGTTTGAGCACTATGCCGGCCGGAACTGGCAGAGTAAGGACCTGCAAGCGGTTCATGAGGCGGCTGACGGCACTTTGTGGGCCGCCACGCGCCTGGATCTTCTGCGTCAGGTGGGCGGAGAGTTCGCGCGGGTGGATTTCGGGAAGGCCGTCGAGTTTGCGGGCGCCGGCAGCCTGAGCTCGGACAGCCAGGGGCGGCTGAACGCGGCGACCAGCAAGGGCTTGGCGCTCCTGGAGCCCACTGGGCAAGGCGCGGCGCTCGGCGCGCGGTGGATCTCGCATGAGCCGGCTGTGGGCGTCTATGTGGAGCCGTCTGGGGCGGTTTGGTTCGGCAGCGGGCAGGAATTGTGGCGCTGGGATGGGCAACGCGCCGACAGCTTCGGAAAGGGTCGGCAACTGCCCGCGGATCGCTGGTCTTCGATGGTGAAGGATCTTCGAGGCAACCTGTGGGTGCGCAGTGCCACCAGGCTGTTCGAGTTGCCCGAACGCGGCAGCCGCTTCCTGGACCGTGGAACGGGCATCTCGCCGATGACCGTGCTGCCAGCCTCCCTTTGCCTGGCATCCAGCGGCGAGTTGTGGATACCGACCGACAGCGGGCTTTCGGTCAGGCGCGGAGAACGGACGGAAGTGATCGGGTCGGACGGTGGCTTGCCGAGCGACAATCCGAGTGCCGCTTTGCAGGATCGCGAGGGTTCTCTGTGGGTGGGATTGCGCGGACTCGGCGTGGCCCGCTGGCTGGGATACCCGCAGTGGGAAAGTTGGACCACCGCCGACGGTCTCTCGAATAACGTGATCTGGGCAGTGCGGCGGGACCGGGGTGGGGCGCTTTGGGTGGGGACCAACCACGGCCTCAACATCCTGCAAGCGGGTGGAAACCGTCGGGTCCGGCTTGCCAGGACCGTTGAAGACAGGGTGCGAGCGCTGTCGGTGGACGAGCGCGGTCACGTGTGGGCGGGCACGTCGATGGCCGGCCTGAACGAGTATGATGCCCAACGAAAGTTGGTGCGGGTATATGGCGTCCGATCCGGATTGACCGACCTGCGGGTCAATGGTGTAGTCGTGGCGGGCGGGAGACTGTGGGTGAGCACGGCGGGCGGCCTGTTTCGAAGCACCCCCGCGCAGCCCGGCGGGGGCATCCGGTTCGAACGCCAGGCGGTGCCCGGAACGGATGCAAACGAGCTCTTTTATCAAGGGGTTGTTGACCGGCGGGGTTGGCTCTGGGTGCCCGCAACCCGCGGCCTTGCCTGGCTGCACGATGGCGTTTGGAGCCGTCTGGGCCAGTAGCAGGGGTTAGTAGACGATGCAACCTACTCGGTCGCGGTGGCTTCCGACGGGGCGCTGTGGGTCGGATACCTGGAGCCCAAAGGTGTCACGCGGCTCACCTTCACCGGCGCCGGTGCGAACCGTCAAGCCAGCCATTTCAACCGCGAGAACGGGCTGCGCTCCGACAAGGTGTATTTTGTGGGAGCGGATCCCGCCGGTGGTGTCTGGGTGGGCACCGACAGCGGCGTGGATGCCTTTCTGGAAGGCGGCTGGCGACATTTTGGCCGCCCGGATGGCCTGGTCTGGGACGACTGCGACACCAATGGCTTCTTGGCCGACGGCGACGGCAGCGTATGGATCGCGACCAGCCATGGGCTCTCCCACTTCCGCTCAATCCCACCAAAGCACTCGAGTACGGCGCTCGGAGTAGTGCTCACATCCGTCCTCACTGGCGCTCTGCCGGCGTCTCTAGAGGGAGTGCGCGTGCCGTACTCGGACCAGTCCCTCCTGGTGCGGTTCACCGCGCTCACGTTCCAGCATGAACATGAGGTCGTGTTTCGGTATCGCATGAAGGGCCTGGAACAGAGCTGGACCGAGACCAGCCAAAGGCAGGCGCGCTACCAGACTCTTCCGCCCGGCAGCTATCAGTTCGAAGTGGCGGCCCGGGAGCCCGGTACGTCCTGGAGCAAGACGCCGGCGCAACTCGCCGTGACGATTACGCCGCCATGGTGGACCACGTGGTGGTTCCGGAGCGTTACGGGGCTTCTGGTAGTCTTGGCGGGCCGCGTCTGGTGGAAACAACGGATTCGGCGAATGCTCGAGCAGAAGCGCAAACTCGAGGAGGCTATCGCCGAGCGGACCAGGGAACTGCAGGTGGAAAAATCCCGGGCCGAAGAGGCCAGTCGCTTCAAGAGCGACTTTCTGGCCAACATGAGCCATGAGATCCGCACTCCCATGAACGGAATCCTGGGCATGATGGAACTGGCCCGGACCACCTCTCTGACCGAGGAGCAGTGCGAATACCTGGACGGCGCCCGCGGATCGGCGCAGTCGCTGCTGGCGCTCCTCGGCGACATCCTGGATCTCTCCAAGATCGAGGCTGGCCGGTTGGAGTTGAGCCCGGCCGAATTCCGCCTTCGTGAGTACCTGGAGAGCGCGCGCAACCTGATCGCAGTGCAGGCCGAGCAGAAGTGCCTGGACGTGAAACTGATCCTGGCTCCCGGCGTGCCGGAGTGGTTAGAGGGCGATCCGGACCGTTTACGCCAGGTGCTGCTGAACCTGATGAGCAACGCCGTCAAGTTCACCGCGAAGGGGCAGGTCTCTCTTTCCGTATCGGTGGAAAGCCAGGAGGGCAGCGACATTGTCCTGCGATTCTCGGTGGCGGACACGGGTATAGGGATCCCGCCAGAGAAGCAGGCAATGGTCTTCGAGCCGTTCCGCCAGGCGGACGGATCCACCACGCGGAAGTACGGCGGTACGGGCCTGGGGCTGGCGATTTCATCGCGGTTGGTCGAACTCATGGGCGGCCGCATCTGGGTCGAGAGCGAAGCGGGGCGCGGCAGCACGTTTCACTTCACCGCGCGCCTGAGAGTAGTGGCCGCGCCAGTGGCTGCCGAGGAACCGTCGCCCGTTGCCGTCGATTGGCCCGATCCAGCGATTCGCCGGCTCCGCGTTTTGCTGGCCGAGGATCACCCCGTGAACCAGACCATCGCGCGCCGTCTCCTGGAGAAACACGGCTTCGAGGTTGTGGTGGCTGAGAACGGCCGCGAGGCGCTTCAGACTCTCCAACAAGAGCGATTCGACGTGGTGCTGATGGATGTGCAAATGCCCGAAATGGACGGCCTGGAAGCCGCCGCGGCGATTCGCGCCGGGGAACTGAAGACCGGCCAGCACATTCCCATCGTCGCTCTGACCGCCCACGCCATGAAGGGAGATCGCGAAAGATGCCTGGCCGCGGGCATGGACGCGTATATCACCAAACCGATCCGCTTCGAGGAATTGATGGGCGCCATTCGCAATCGAACCAGCTCTTCGGGCAACTAATTAACCCGCTGAGGCGTGAGGTCGAGTCAGGCCCGCGTCCCTTTACCAGCCTTCTTGATCATGGGCGCGGCCTTCTTTGCGTCGTCCTCCGTCTCGAAGCCGATGACTGCCGCATACTTTCTTCCGATGACCTGGGCGACAAAAAAGGCGATATTGATTCCAGCAGCAGCTATCGCTTGCGCGATTTTGTGACCCAGCCCCGGCTTGTTGTCGCCTTCTACCAGCAGCGTCGGAATAGCTGAGGCGGTCAGCCCCGCGGCCCCGGCAGCGGCGACCAGTTTCTTGCCGGCGATGGGGAAAACCTCAATCGCCGCCCTTCCTTCAGTATTTGGGTGCCGATAGCCCATTACCACCCTGAGGTCCGCACCGGCCTTGGCAGGCGGTGCGATGGTGCTGGCGAGCGCTCCCGGCTCGTTATCGACCTCGGTTCGCCACAAGATGATCTTCTTGACGGTCATTGGCATACCTGTACCTCCCTTGAATCCAACTGCCGGTCCTTCGCTCTGGACCAGTGTTTCAGGTGGATTTACAGCGCTCCACCAGGCCCTCCACCACGACCAGCCTGTGGCGTAATTCGTCCCGATAGGCCCGATGAGCAGTGTGGCGGATCTCAACCAGCAGTCTGGTTCGTGCCGACTCCAGAAGTTCCGCCAGAATCGCCAACTCCTCGCTACTCAGGTTGAGAAGTTCATGAGTTGTGGAGTTCATGAGGTCCTCCTTCTCCGCGCAAATGCGACCGATTCTATTTCACGCTCAAAGCAGGCGGACGTCAAGCACTTTTGTACTCTCGCGATTGCTCGATCGTCCAGGGACTGAGCCCACCCGGAATACCGGATGAGGAAGGCAACAGGTATAGACGCGAGTGGCCGTAGCCATTCTGTCGGTCCTGTTGTTCGGCGGGTTATATTTCGCTGTCCGGATGCTGGAATGAATTCCCGACAGAGACGAGAAACTCCAGTGCTACCACGGCGTTTCACGTTTTGTTATGTGGCTCGGGCTTATGCGGCACGGACTCGATACGCTTCTGTGTCGAGGTGGCTTTGCGGATTTTGTCGGCCATCCAGGTTCGGACGACCTTCGGGTGTTGTCCCTTATCCATATCTAAGACCATTGTAACCGATGCTGGGCAACTCTGGTATGCTCAACCGGCAGGAGAGGACGGCGTCTTACTTAGCCCGGGATCGCTAAGGATGCCTGAATGTCGTCGACCGCGTGGGTTCGATTCTCTCCGACAGCCCCTCCAGCGGGAATCCGGGCGGCTGGCAAAGCAGCACCTTGAGTTTTCATCACGCACCAACCGTAGAGGGGCTGTCACTTCAGTAGACGGACCCCGGGGTAAGCCCGTTTCAAACGCCAGGGCCGGCGGTGTCCTTTAGGAAGGCTGCCGAGGCGGCAGTTCATCTGACGCCATTTTGGCTGGCCGGCGTTAGGGCGCCCACAACAGAAATCGTTAGGACGCTCACAACAGAAAAAAGGGTTCTGTCTGCCGATTTTGGGGCTAAGATAGGGCTGGGAAGGTCTTGGCATGGCGCATGGCCTCCACGTGCACCGTTATCGCCACCCGGAGTTCCAGCGGGCCGCTACGGGAGAAATGCTCCGCACGGCAAGCACTCTGGCTGCGGCTCTTCTCGTCATCGCACTACTCTTCGCAGGCATTCGAAAGGCTCAAAGCGTAGGACCCACCCTGCCACGGTTCTAATGGCGAGAGTTATCGGACAGTGTTTACACGGAGGTGAAGTATGTTGCATGGTTCGAGAGTACTGGTTATCGCGGCGCTGCTCAGCGCGGGCGCAGCATGTGATTCAGGGCGCCATTCATCGGCCGGCTTTCGCCTGCCGGCGGATGGCGATACGGAAAGGGGTAGACAGGCCTTCGTGAAGCTGGGGTGCCACTCATGCCACGAAGTGTCCGGCTTGGATCTGCCGCGCCCAACCGTTCAGCCGCTGGTTCCGGTAGTCCTTGGAGGCGAGGTCGACAAGAAGTTGAGCGACGCATACCTCCTCACGGCGATGATCAATCCGTCCTATCAGCTTGCCCCGTACCCGAAGGATCAGATCACAAGCGGCGGCGTTTCGCGGATGCCGTCGTATTCCGACAGGCTGACGGTTCGGCAGGCGATCGACGTTGTGGCATTCCTGCAGTCGCGCTACGTCGTCCGCCAGACGTTGCCGGCTTACACATACCATTAATCGTATGCGCCCGGCAGCTTGAGAATTCACGTGCGGGCCATGTCGCCGCCAAGGCGCACGCAGCTTCAGCCACAGGGAGCACGGTATGTCGCGCACGCTTCTGGAGCGCCTCACGGGAATTTGCCCGGACGGGCGTCCTGGCAGCCAGGCCGGTGACTTCGGTGAGTGAGGTGTATAGATTGAAGTGGAGGACTTCACAAGATGGCATTCACGCTCATAGTGAAAGGTTTCGCCGACGGCGAGTTCATCCCAAAGCGCAACACCTGTGATGGCGAGGACTCTTCCCCGGCGCTGGAATGGTCGAATGAACCGCAGGGAACGAACAGTTTCGCGCTGATCATGGAGGATCCCGACGCACCGGTCGGCACGTGGAATCACTGGCTCCTCTGGGATCTCGCAGCACACCTCCACGCCCTTTCCGACGGCTTCCGGCCGGGCACAGTCGGATCGAGCGGGAACAATGACTTCGGGCAGCAGGGCTACGGAGGCCCGTGCCCGCCAAAGGGCCCGGGCTCTCACCGCTACTACTTCACGCTTTATGCCGTGGACCGCCCGGCGCTGGGTCTTCCGCCCGGCGCCAACCGCCAGGACCTCGACCGTGCGTTGAAAGGGCGTGTGCTCGCCCAGACGCAGTATATGGGCCGCTACGGGCGCGGACGGTAGTCCGGCTCCGCCCCGGCCACGGGGCTGTGCCTTCATGCAGCCGCTGGAAGATACGTGCATGGGTGAAATTCTTCAACCAGATCTCCAGATGCACTCCGGCTTCTGCTGGAGCACGGATCCTGCTTTAGCTGGCTCACTTTCCATCTGGCGGGTGTATCCTGGATACGGATCCGGAGATCCGAATATGGACCGGATGGCCAGCGGTCGTGAAAGCCTCCCTGGCGACGAGATGTCGGCTCTGCCGCTGGGCACTCAATTCGAAGTACTCCGGGTAACCGGCCATCCGGAGGCGGCTGGCGCCGCAGTCGCCGCCCGGAGCACCGGTCCGCGACTGCGGCCTGACCTCAACTGCGCTCCCGCCAACACGGCGTCCGCCATGGTTCACGCTTTCCCTTCGAAGCGACACTCCGTACGCCGTGATCGAATCCGGCTGCGATTGAATTACTACTGGTCAACTGCGACAGCTCAAGACGGTCGTCGCCGTCCCTTGCCGCCGCAGGCGAGAGGTTCTCCATGCAACATCGCCGGCATGACTCGTTTTTCCGGCTCGCATCTTGCCTGATTCTGGTGCTCCGTATGACGACACTCCTGATTGCGGATGACCCGGTTACCTCACAACGCCAACGCATGGTATCCGCCCAGATTCAGAGCCGCGGTATTCGCAATCCGGATGTGCTACGGGCTATGCGCATCACCCCCCGTCACCTGTTCGTCCCCCTGGATGTCCGGTCCTTCGCCTATGAGGATCACCCCCTGCCCATCGGCTTCGGGGCTACCATTTCCCAGCCCTACATCGTGGCGCTGATGACCGAACTGCTGGCGCCGGCAAAGTCGCACCGGGTGCTGGAGATTGGCACCGGCTCGGGCTACCAGGCGGCCATTCTGGGACAACTGGCGGGCGCAGTCTACACGATTGAGATTGTCCCGGAGTTGGCGCAATCCGCCGCCAGAACCTTGCGCGAACTCGGATACTCCAATATCACGGTGCGTCAGGGTGACGGCTACCAAGGCTGGCCGGAACAGGCGCCTTTCGACGGCATCATCGTGACCGCGGCGCCGCCTGAACTTCCCGAGAAGCTGATCGCTCAATTGTCGAAAGGCGGCCGCCTGGTTGCTCCGGTAGGGGCGATTTGGAGCCAGGACCTGGTTGTGGTCGAGAAGAAGCTGGACGGCAAGGTCGAGCGGCGGCCGGTAATCCCAGTGAGCTTCCTTCCGATGAAGTCGGCTGCCAAGTAGCACGGAGGAAACGCATCGCTCAGGAAAGGATCATACATTTCGGGGCCCGCCCAGTGACTTAACCTCCTTGGCGGTCAGTATCCGCCACTGGCCGATCGGCAGATCGCCAATGCGAATCGGTCCGATCGCAGTGCGCACCAGTTTCAGCACTTTGCTCCCGACGGCTTCAATCATCCGGCGCACCTGGCGGTTGCGGCCCTCCCTGAGGGTCAGTTCGAGATGCGTATACCTGGCACTTTCACGCAGGCGCTTCACCAAGGCCGGGCGCGTGGCTCCGTCGCTCAACTCCACTCCGCGCCGCAATTGCTCGATCTGCTGGTCGCTCAGCAGCGTGGATGCCTTCAACTGGTAGGTCTTGGGCACCTGGTGATCGGGGTTGGTGAGACGCTCGGCGAAATCCGTGTCGTTGGTCATCACCAGCAAGCCGCTGGTGTCCAGGTCCAGGCGCCCCACCGGCGAAAGCCATGTGCCCACGCCGGCAGTCAAATCGTAGACGGTCGGACGGCCTTCCGGGTCGCTCCAGGTTGTGAGATAGCCCGTCGGTTTGTACAGGAGAACGTAGATTCGGGCCACCGGGCGAAGCGGTCTGCCGTCGAAGGTGACACGATCCCGGTCCATGTCCACCCAGTGGTCCGGATTCCGGATGACTTTGCCGTTCACACGCACTCGCCCAGATCCAATCCAGCTTCTGGCGTCTGTACGGGATCCCAGGCCGGCCTTGGAAAGTACTCTTTCCAAAGTCTTTAGACGTCGCTTCCCAATCGGGTTGGGTGGCTTGGGCATGATCCCGTTGTACTAAAGCGTACTATATCCGATGCTACAGTATGGTGAGGGAAAAAAACCCCTGTGAGATGGGAGAAATCTAACGGGACATATTCTGATCCGGGGCGCCCGCCAACTGGTAACACTGCGTGGCCCCAGGGTACCTCGCTGTGGGGCCGCACTCCAGGAGTTGGGCCTCATTCCTGATGGCTCGCTGTTGATTCGCGATGGCGTGATCGAGGAGGTGGGGACCACCCGCCGTGTCGAAAACCTGGCGGCCACGCGGGGCGCCGTCGAAATCAGCGCGACGGGGCGGGTGGTGATGCCCGGTTTTGTCGACAGCCACACGCATCTGATGTTTCCACAGCCCGGCACGTCGGTATTGGATGTCGAGGCTGCCGCACGGGCGGTGCGCTCCGCCACCGGGCAGCGACTCCGAATCCGTACGCAGGCCAGTCTGGAGGCGATGGCTCGTCACGGCACCACCACGGTTGAAGCCAAGACCGGTTGCGGACCCGATGAGAGCGCGGAAACCAAGCTGCTCCGCGTGCTGGCCGCGTTGAAGAACGACCCGCTGCATGTGGTCCCCTCGTTCCTCTTCCGCCTGCCGCAACCCGGCTTATCCCGCGAGGCTGGTGTCGAGGCCGCCGTCGAATGGGTACTCACGGAGCTTCTGCCGAAACTTCACCGCCGCCGTTTCGCACGCTTCGCGGATCTCGCCTGGGAACCCGACCCGGCCCGCCAACTGTTCTTCGAGCGATATTTGCGAGCGGCCCGGAAGCTGGGATTCCCCTGCAAAATTCACGCCGACGAAGCCGATGCGGCGGCCGCCATTAACATGGCCGTCCGGCACTCCGCGGTCAGTATCGACCACCTCGAGCATGCCACGCCAGCCGATGCAGCGCTCCTGGCGGGCACCGGCATCCTGGCTACCCTGTTGCCATGCGCGTCCTTCGGTAACGGTGGCCGGAACGCGCCGGCGCGAGCATTCATCCTAAAAACGGCAGTTAGCCGGTGGCATCGGCGAGCCGACCAGTGCTTCCGATGACCTTGCCACCGAGGAATTGACGAAACGCGGCGCTGAGAATCAGCTTCCACCTCTCCCGTTGCGTCAACTGCTCCGCAGTCGTTTTGATTCGCTTGAGAAACCCGCTCACCTTGGTCAGAATTTCCGCGATCTGCGAGGCCTTCGCGTGCGTGCTCGTGATCTCCACC
>JAIQFL010000219.1 GCA_020073365.1 Terriglobia bacterium
GATGGCGGCGCAGCCTGCTGTCGTGTACGCTGATTACCCCACTCCCGCAGTCCCCCCTCTTCAGCCCTCGATCTCGGCAAAATACCCGCCGGCCATTAGTGCACCACCATCCTGCCTACCGATCGGCCGCCGGCCGACTCCCCCACTGTCTGAATCGCAGCTAATGGTACCGATTCTGCTGAACAAGCTATGTAATGTACGGTACAATAGTTAGCCACACAACATTCGAGGCTAGCAGTGAATCGGATTGGCCGATACCAGATCGTAGGAGAACTGGGACAGGGTGGCATGGGGAAGGTGTTCCGCGCCTTGGACCCTAAACTCCGCCGGGTTGTAGCTCTCAAGACCATCCGCTTCGACCTCATCGCCGAAGGCGCCGGTTTGCGGGGGCTGGTGGAGCGATTCCAGTTGGAAGCACAGGCTGCTGCCGGTCTCAACCACCCGAATATCGTCACCATCTACGACGTTGGCGAGGAGGAAGGGGTCGCCTACATCGTCATGGAGTTCGTCGACGGCCAGACGCTAAGACAACTCACGGCATCACCCGGGCGGATGGACAGCGTTCATACTGTGCGAATCCTCCACGATACTGCCTGTGCGCTGGATTATGCCCATGACATGAGCATTCTGCACAGGGACGTGAAGCCCGGTAACATCCTGGTGGGTAAGAACGGGACCGCCAAGCTTGCGGATTTCGGGATCGCGAAGATCAATAGCGTCACGGGTCTTACACGATCAGGTACCGTTCTGGGCACATTGCACTATATTGCGCCGGAACATCTGAAGGGGCTGACGCTCGACAAGCGTGCAGACCAGTACTCCCTGGCGGTAGTGGCCTACGAGGCATTGAGCGGAGCCGTGCCATTCGACGCTCCCTCACCCGAGTCTCTGATGTTACGCGTGTTGCTCGAACCGCCCACTTCCATCCTGGAGCACTACTCCAGTCTCCCGCAGGCGGTTGACCAGGTCATGCGCACAGCGTTGGCAAAAGAGCCGTCGAACCGCTACGAGACCTGCGTGGAATTCGTTTTGGCGTTGGCGGATGCGTTGGCGATCTCGCGTATCGAATTAGCTGTCAGAGACCGGGAGTTTGCGAAATGCCTCGAGGATCGCGCGTGGCGGTCCGCTTCTTCAGCGCGCGATCCGGAAGGGATTCAGGCATTTCTGGAAGAGTATCCATCCGGCGTGCATAACGGGGAGGCGCGGCAACTGTACGAGCGCTTAGTGAGCGAGCAAGCGGCATGGGACGCGGTACGAGAGAGTTCAGCCCCGGGCCCCATTCGCGATTTCCTGGCCAGGTTTACGAATGGACGTTTCAGCGCTGAAGCCCAAGCCTTGCTGGCAACTCTCGAGTCCAATCGCTGGACGGACATACGTAATTCGCTCGATCCCCGAGATTTCCAGACGTTTCTGTCGAGTTTTCCCAATGGGCAGTTTGCCGACCTGGGGCGCCAGAAGCTGAAAGAGGCCAATCAGCACGAGCGTGAGTGGGAAGAGAGCAGTCATAGCCGTGACGTGAAGCGGGTTCGTTCCTTCCTGGAGCGATATCCCAGCAGCCCTCACAAAGGGCATGCGACACAAGTGATTGCAGCCCTCGAGCACGGCGAGCCGTGGGGAAGCTCCCTAGCCAATCCGGAAGCGTCAAACGAGCTGACTCTGATCGCGACGGCGGCTTCCGATGCGGCCCAGGCGACTCCGCGGACTCCCCTTTTGCCCCCCCAGAGGCAGCAGGCGATCCGCGACGAGGGAGCCGTGTCGACTCCCTCTGGCGAGGTGTTTGCGCCCGTGATTCCAGCCCATACACCGGCTACGGTACCGGTCGTTCAGTGGCTGAGCCGGTGGAAGTATTACCTGTCCGGTTGCATCGTTCTGGGAATCCTGGCTGCTATCATGGTCTCTGTCTTTCTCAAGGGGGGAACGGTGCCACCGCCGCCGATGCCCTCGGCCCACAAGTTTGTGGAGCCGGCTCCACTCCCACCTCCAGCGAAAATCACTCCTCCCGACGAGGGCGCTCAAGCGGGGAAGCGCAAGACGCCCGACACTAAGCCGAAGATAGATCCGAAAGAAAAAGAATTGAAAGGACTCCAAGACTTATTCGGACCAACGGGCAAGAAGGAACCTTAAGATGGTGCATCGACTTGTTATCGTGATTGGCCTTGTGATCGCGGCTTATGCTCAGAATACTCTGCCCCCGCTATCCAAAAGGATCGAGCGAAAGATACTGATGGATGCAATCACCAAGATCGAATCCGCCAATGGTGAACAGTTTGTAATTGACCGTATTAGAGACCTGCGACTCGCCTTTCAGGTTAACGACGAAGTCATCGCTGAAATGCGACGGCGACACGCCAGCGAACGATTGATCAAGGTTGCCAAAGAGTGTGAGCTCAGCGTAGATGAGATGCTGCAATATGCGGAGACCGACCTTCAGGCGGGCCGTTTTCAGCAGGCGGCCGCCACTGCCGAGGAGGCGGCTGCGGTAAAGCCTTCGGTCCGGGCATGGGACCTGGTGGCAACCGCGAGACTCCGGAATCGGGATGTGGCCGGAGCGCATGAGGCTCAGTTGAAGTCGATCCAGGTAGGGGGCGGGATCTCGGCGGACGTAGTCGTCGCGCCAACCGGAGAGAACTTTAACAATCCATGTCCAGGTAAGCTCGCGATCTCGCGGACGCACTTGACGATCAACGCCTCGAAGGAGTGCCGGCTGGCGCTCGATTTGCAGAATCCGCAAATCGTCGAAGCGGCCGCCAACGAGTTTGTCGGCGTCGATCGGCATGCCCTCCACATCACGGTCCAAACGCCACAGGGGGAAATACGCAACGTCTGCCTCGCTCCGGCGGAGGGCGGCAAGGAAACTACGGACTGGCTCCTGCGCATCCTGTCCGTCGTTAAACAACCCTAACTTGGCACAAAACGCCAGTGATCGAGGCGCCGCGCCCGAGACGCTCGAACCAGCCAACAACATCCCGCGAGGCGCCGTGCTGTGCCTGGCAGCCGTCCTGGCACTCGTGCCGCTGGCATTTGCGCCCGGCATGTCGCTGTATTACGATGTCACTCCCAAAGTCCTCACCTTGTGTTGTGGCGCCGCCTTCCTGGCCTTCTTCGCCCTCAACTCAATCCGCGCCCTCTCCGCCACTTCATCGGGACGCAGGATTCTGTGGCTGATGGCTTTGGCTGTAGCGTCTCTCCTGCTCTCGACGGTGTGGTCCACGTCGCCTGCCGCGTCGGTCAGCGGCACCAACTGGAGGCGGTTCGGGTTGGTCACCGAGGTTGCTCTAGCGATCTTTTTTCTGGTTGCTGTAGCAGTACTTTCGCGAAGCCGGGCCGCGGGCCAGGCCCTGCTGCGGGTAGTCGCCGTGACGGCCGTTTTTTGTTGTCTGTACGGCGTACTCCAGTACTTTGAGCTCGATCCATTCATCCAGCGCCAGATCTACTCCGCCGGCCAATTCGGCCAACCCATCCTGCGGCCTCCAAGTACGCTCGGCTCGGGGCCGGGTTTCGGGAACTACGGGTTAATGGTGGTCTTCCTCTGCCTCGCACTGTGGCGGGAAGAGGTGGGAGGTTGGCGGTATGTCGCGGGTGGCGTGACGGTCCTTGGAGCCATCGCCGTGATCGTGAGCGGCACTCGCGCCCCACTGCTTGGACTGGCAGCCGGAATAGGATTTCTGGCTGCCCGACGAATCCGCTCCATACGCCCACCAGCGTTGATCGTTATTCTGACGGCTGCCGGGTGCCTGATCGCGTTCTACCTGTCACCGGCCGGCCAATACCTGCGAAACCGCGCCACCCAGGCAGTCGGAGACTGGAGAGGAGGTACGCGCACCTGGTTATGGCGAGACTCCTTGCGCATGTTCGGGCGACGGCCGCTGATCGGATATGGGCTCGACCGCTTTGGCGGAGAATTCCCCCGATTTGAATCCGCCGGCCTGGCGAACGCCTACCCGGACCACTACAACGAATCTCCCCACAATGTCCTTCTGGACACGCTTCTGGCTCAGGGCATCCTCGGATTGGCATCCCTGGTTGGACTTCTGGCCCTGGCGTTATGGAACGGCTGGCGTCATCGCAACTGCCGCGGTCCGCACGAGATCGTCTTCGCCGGATTGGCATCGTCGTTAATCGCGCACCAGTTTTTCGTCCTCGAAGCTACCACGGCTGTGTACTTGTACTATGGCATAGCCTTTTTGCTGGCTGACCCGTCGGCAGTCGGACCGGTTTCCCGCAAACGGGAAACCGCGATCGAACGCATATGCCAGGCCTGGGCGGCCGGCCTGCTGCTCGTCTTCGCACTCGAGATGGCGGTGGCGGATCGGCATTTCGAGCGTGCGCGGCAAGACCTCGATGCGGGCAGGGTTGCCGCGTCGCTCGCCAATTACGAAAAAGCACGGAGGTGGGCGCCGCCGGGATTCAATTCATCTCTGTGGTATTCGCGGGCGCTACTGGCAACCGCTCAACGCCGCAACGAGGTGCAGGTGCTCATTCCGGAGATCTCCCGAAGTGCCTGGGACGGATACCGCAGTGCGGAGGACCGGCATAATGCGTGTTATCACCTTGCGATGCTGTATGGCAGCCAGGGCGAGCCGAACAGGGCCCTGGCGATCTTGCGGGAGTGTGTGGCCCTTGCCCCCAGGTGGTACGTTTTGTACTGGTCTGCCGCGGTAACGCTGCAGTCGCTCGGGGACCCAGCCCACGCGGAACAAATGGCCGTACAGGCCGTCGAATTCAGCGGGAAACATCGGCCGGAGATGACTCAACTCCTGAATTCCGTTCGGTCGCAAACGCCAGGCCCGGGATCTCGTACCGAGCCAGCCACTTCGCCGGGCATTCCGGTCATCGCGCAGGGTGGGATCGCCGAGCCATGGACCTACACCAAGGGGATCTCGCCCGGAACCTGGGTGTCTATTTACGGCTTCCATCTCGCGCCAGTGACGCAAAACTGGTCGCCGCTACAGGATTCGCCGCTTCCCACGACACTCGCTGGCGTTACCGTTCTGTTCGACGGTGCCGCGGCCCCTATCTCGTATGTCAGCCCGGCCATGGTCAATGTGCTGGTACCGGCGCAGACGGGCGAGGGCCGGGTGTGGGTCACAGTGGCAAGCGAAGGCGTCCGCAGCGCTCCCTATCCGATCGACAGCACACGCTACCTGCCGGCCATCTACTGCAACGCCGCCGCGGGCGGGTTGCCTGCACGCTTCTATGTCACCGCCGTCGATCCCCTGACCGGCGACTATCTGGGCACCGCATCCGTCGACAAACGCGTTAAGAGGACTGTGAGGCCCGGAGACACCATCGACCTTTTTGCCATCGGACTGGGGCCGACCGAGCCTCCGTTCTCCACCGATACATTGCTGAACAAGACACTTCGTGTGGCAACGGATTTCAAAGTTCTGCTGGGTTCGGTTTCGATTTCTCCGGCCTTCGCCGCCTGGGTCGGCCCCGGCCTATACCAGGTGCGAATTCAGGTGCCACTGACGGTGTCTGGCGGCGACCAACCAGTGGCCCTGGATTTCGGGAGGGCGCGTAGCGCGTCGGGCGTGTACCTCACGATCCAGCCGTGAGAGGCGCTTTACCGATCGAGCGGTAGCCATCAGTGCCGCGCGCGCAGTTGTTCAATGCGCTTCTCCGCCGCTTGTGCTTCCGAGTCACGCTTCTGCAGTCGGAGACAGGACACGTAACTCTCCAGTGTTGGAATCAGATTGGCGGAATCGGTCCCCCACGCGGACTCCAGCATTTGGATGGCCCGCGCATACAGGGCGTCCGCCGTTTCCGGTTTGCCGCTGAACTGGAAAACCCGTGCCAGATTCACTATGCTACGTGCCTGGGCTGGGTGGCTCTTGGGCAGTTGCTTCTCCCGGATAACCAACGACTGGCGATAGTCGGCGTCGGCCCCCTCGACCTCGCGGGAGGCGAGCCGCATATCCCCGCGTATTTCCAGCACGTCAGCCATAAGTAGACTGTCGGGCATCAGCCGCTTGGCTGCGATTGCCCTTGCCTGATCAATCGCCGCTGCAGCGTCCTTCAGCTTCGACTGCCGAATCGCGATCTTCGAAGCTACGCGCAGCGCGTCCGCCATCGGCAGCCAATCCGGCAGTGCATCCGACTTGCAGACGGATAAGGCTCGGGCGATGAAATCCGCGGCCTTGGACGTATCGCCGAGAGACAGCGCCAGTTCGGCCGAGGCGGTCAGGTAAGGGACGATCCGAAGGCTCTGTTCCCCATAGGTTGCGGTCGCCTGGTTCAGGGCCGACACCAGTTTCGCAGACGCGTCTTGCTGGCGGCCGATGGATGCATCGGCCAAAGCCCACGCCAAAAGAGCATCCCCCCGGACGATGCGGCCGGCGGCGCCCAGTTTCTCCGCTGCTTCCGCCGCGAGCCTCGCTTGATCGGCCGCTTCCGGGTATTGTCCCAGCACCAGGAGAACCTGCGAGAGCCGGCTGCGCGCCTCAACGGTGCCGGGGTGGATCGGGCCGAAAGTCTCCCGGTAAATTCCGGCAGCCCGGCGAAGATGCTCCGCCGACTCGGCCAATGCATCTTGTTGAAACCTGAGCTCGCCAAGCGCCAGCAGCACTGCGGCTGTGCTGGGATGATCGTTCCCCAGCTTCTCCGACAGTTTGAGGGCCGTACCCAGGTCGCGAGCCGCCTCCCCAAGATCGGACACGGCTGTGTTCACCTGACCGGCCATCAGACGCACATCGAGGTCGGCTCCGGCATCCTGCCCACGCTCTTTCATGGTCTTCTCGGTGGCGGCGAGCCATGCCCGCGCTTCGTCGAGCCGCCACCACAGCAGGAAAAGCGACGCCAGGCTGCGCTGGGTCGCTAGGAATTGAGGACTTTGCACGCCAATACGCTTCGCTTCTCCAAAGGCCTCCACCCACTGGCTTTCGGCCTTTGCGAGATCGCCCTGGTAAAAAGCCCCCTGCCCGGCATCGTAAAGTTGCTGCCAGACCAGCGCCTGCCCCCTCAGACCTTTCGCGGCGAAGATCGCGGCTGCGATGCCGATGGTGAAGAGCAGTTGCCGTTCCGTTCGCCGCATCGAAGCTATACCTCAGGGGAAGTTCACGGAGACCGGCTGTGAATTGCCCGCGGTAGAGTTAACCGTAATCGAAACCGATTGCAGGTTGGAGGAAGTGCCGCCGCTAATGTTAAAAGTCTGACTGTAGGAGAACGATCCACCCGTGCTATTCGAACGGGCATCCGTGAACCATGTGACCGCGTCGGTACGGATATCCTTCGGAAACTGTGAAGTCGCCAGTGTACTGCCGGATCGTGCCGTGAACGTGTACGTAATGGTGTTCAGGTCGCGCCTGGTCGACCAGCCGGTAACCTGAACCGTAAATGGATTGCCGGGCGTTATGGTCGGGGCATTCAGAAACGGCACGTCCGGCGCGTTCGCCAGCGCGGCGCTCTGCGACGGCGGCGGACTAAACGCGAAACCGGATCCTATGCTCATCTGGCCGGTCACAAAGTTGCAGGAACCGGCAACCGTACCGGCCGAAATGGGGATGCTTACAGCAGATTGCAATTGTCCCGCCGAGATGGTGACACTGACCGGACTCTGTGTGATGCGGCAGTCATACGTCGGGCTATTCACGCCAGCCGGTACGTTGAGAACCTGGTTGGCTGCGAAATTCGCATTGACCTGAACGGCTGCGACATCCGGAAGCGCCGTTGGGATTGCGACTTGGATGGTCTGGGCGTTTGCACCGGGTAACGCCTGCCGGGTGCCGGTCAGGTTCAGAGTGACCTGGTTCGACACCATCGTAAAGAGAATGGACTGCACAAGCTGCCCTGTGGTGTCGTAGAACTGCATGGTGTAGTTGCCGGCTCCGAGCCCCGACATGGGTATGCCCGTCGAAAGGTAAAAACAGCTCGTTGTGGACGTGGAAATGCGAGTCAGCGGGATTGGCGCCGATCCCACAGAAACGCCCCTGCTATCGAATACTCGCACAGAGGCGGTATCTCCGGTTGCCAGGTTTGAGAAACTGACCCACGGATAGACGGTACCGTTCTGTACGTAATACCTCTGTGTGCCCGGAGTGGCGCAAGTGTTGGAAGGCTGCACGGCAGAAACAACCGCGCCTGCGACGTTAGCGTTGGGGCCGCCTGCGGCAGGCGTGGGCGGGACGGAACTGGACGCGTCCGGCGTATCCGTTGCGAGAATCCCTATGGCTTCGGCCGCAACCGGGTCGGAGTCGCCATCGAACAGGTGCATGATAGAGCCATCGAACCCGGTCACCCGGAAAACCGCGTTCCCCGCCATGCGGACCAGGAGATGCGGGTTGCAATTGCATATAGCCGAGCCTTGCAGGATGCCGTCAAGCCCGAATACCTGAACGGTTCGGGATACGGAATTGGCCACCACCAGTTTTCTCCCGTCTCGTGAGAACTCGGCGGCCATCGGCCGCGCCAACCCGGCGGCTTCCGACGCCAGGAGCATCGACACAAAAACGCCATCCTGGTTGTGTATCACGAAGACGCGATCGGAGCCGCCATCCGCGGCCGCACCTTCACTGGAGTTCGGCGCGAAGGCGACCGATGTAATATCGGCAGCGTCCAGAATAAACTGCGCCGCACCAGTTCCGCGCCAGGAATAGAGCTGATCCCGGGCGCCGTTCCGGAGCGTGAATAAGAGAGTGGTGCCGTCGTCGCTCAAAGCCAGGCGCTTAGGGGTACCCCCCAATTCGGAGAAGTTCACCGATGCGGTCAGCGCCGGCGAGTTCGGTAAGGAGGTGAAGATCTCCACCACTCCGCGAGCTTCGGACATGATAGCCAAGCTATAACCAGACGGACTCGGCGCCACGCGACTCGCTAGCGACACATCGCCAGGGAGCGATGTCTGCCCGAGACCATCCGCCATCGGGAGCCATAGCGACGCAAGCCCATCGGTGTTGACTTCAACCACATAATTCTGGTTGGGCGACGAGGTGATGCCGGCAATGTCCTCACCGAGATCGAGCCAATCTCCGAGGAACGCGAATGATCGCAATCCAACGATCGGCCGCACTCCCCGGCCTCCCGGGTCCGCCACATAACCCGACAATGGAGCAGAGATTCCGGGCACATGGCCGCCCTGTTCCGTCTGATTATTCGTAGCCTTGGATTTCTGTTTGGTGGTGCGGGACACCTGGTGAATCGGAGCCGAGCGGAACAACGGCTGAATCAACAACTCAGTAGTCGCCGCCGCTGCGGCGGAGATAAATACAACGAATGCGAGTTTTCTCATGTGCTGACCGTCTTGATGGTTTAGTGAGGCGGTGGGTTACCGAAACTGCCGGAACCCAGAGTGATGCCGAGTGAAATTGATGAAGGAGGAACCGTCGTTGTCGGTGTTGGGGTGCTACTGCCCTTCTTCCCGGCTAAGGCCGCCGCCGCACCGCCGCCGACCCCTGCCGCCACAAGTAAGACAATCAAAGCCGTTTTTGAACTGCCCTTTTTCTGCGGGTTGGTGGCTGCGGGTGTCACGGGGCGGACCGGCGGCGACTCCTTCTCACTTGGCCCAGGTTGCGGCTGCGGCTGAACAGGAAGCTCCGAAACATTGTTCAGCGTTACGGACGCAGTGGCGCGTTGCTGCTGGTAGGAAGCTGTGACTCTCACGTTCCACGAGCCCAACTGCGAGTTCGGCCGAATGCGCGCGGTTGCGCGCCCTTGCAGATTGGTAGTCTCCACCAGGCTGGACAACCCATCGACCGTGCTTCCCCCGCTACCTATCAGAAAGCTGATGTTGACATTTGCCACAGGTTTTCCGCCTGCATCGACAACCTCGATGACGACATCGAAAGGAGAGCTACTGCCGGCAACCAGTGCCTGACCTTCACCCTGGATCACGTTGATCCGAATTCCCGTGCCTGGTGAGTTCTGCGCAAGAGCGGTTAAGCCTAACTCGCCGGGTGCAAGACAGACGATTAGTCCTGCGGCCAGCCCGAAACGAGTAAGGCGGTTCGTCCAAAGAGTCTGCATGTGCTAAAGATTACCTTCTAATCGTGAGCCAATATACATCTAAATTGAGAAAGATTCAAGGAGAATCTCGAGCGTCGGGTGAGCAACGATCCCGCCCATCCCTCCATCCGCATTTGGACCAGGCCACCCCTCTGTAGTACACTGATGGTTTACTCCAGTGGTTCCGACGCACTTCGTGTGTTCCGGCTCCCAATCGAGGTTTGCATGCACGCGATCATTGAAACAGGCGGGAAACAATACCGGGTTGCTCCGGGTGATGTTATCCGCGTAGAGAAACTGGCCGGCGACGTCGGTTCCGAAGTCGAACTGCCCGTCAAGGCCGCCTTTCCGGAAGGAGGCGACATCGTGACAGCCGGCTCCATTACGGCCACCATCGTCGCCAACGGGCGCGCCGACAAGGTCCTGGTGTTCAAGTTCAAGCCCAAGAAGCAGTACAAGAAAACCATCGGGCACCGCCAATCCTTCACCGAATTGAAGGTCGGCGATTTTGGGGTATAGGTGACGCATGGCACATAAAAAAGGCTTAGGCAGTTCCAAGAACGGGCGCGACTCGAATGCGCAGCGGCTCGGCGTGAAGGTTTTCGGCGGCCAACTGGTCCCCGGCGGTTCGATTATCGTGCGTCAGCGCGGCACCAGGATCAAACCCGGGTTGAACGTCGGTTGGGGCAAGGACGACACGCTGTTCGCCAAGGTCACCGGCGTGGTGGAATTCAAAGACCGCGGGCGGTTGGGACGGTTCGTCAGCATCCAGGCAGTCGCCTAGCCGCCGAGTTATTTCCCGCAGGACGCCATTCCCAGTGCCCATCTCCGTCGGCCCCGGCTTTCGAGCCTGTGTGGACTTTGCGGATCGTGCCCCATTCCAGTGGCATCGGGCGAAAGCAACACGGGCGGGAATGTCCGTGTCCACCCCATGTTCATCGACGAAGCGAGAATCCTGGTAAAGGCCGGCGACGGCGGCAACGGCTGCCTTGCCTTCCGTAGGGAGAAGTACGTCCCGCGTGGTGGACCGAGCGGCGGCGATGGCGGCCACGGCGGAGACGTCGTGCTGGTGGCCGACCCGCACGAAAACACCCTTCTCAAGTACCGCTACAACCCCGAGCACAAGGCCGAGCGCGGGCGCCATGGCGAAGGCAGCGACCGGACCGGCGCGGATGGCCATTCCATCGATCTCGACGTCCCCGTGGGCACAGTGGTCTACGACGAAGCCACCGGCGAGCGGCTCTTCGATTTCACCGAGCCGGGACAACGCTTCACGGTGGCGCGCGGTGGCCGGGGCGGCAAGGGTAATGCGCGCTTCGCCACTTCTACCCACCAGGCGCCCACCGAACACGAGCCCGGCCGTCCCGGCGACGAAAAGCGGTTGCGCCTGGAGCTGAAACTGCTGGCCGATGTGGGGCTGGTGGGCTTTCCGAACGCCGGCAAATCCACTTTGATTTCGCGCATCTCGGCCGCCCGGCCGAAGATCGCCGACTACCCGTTTACTACCCTGGAGCCGAACCTGGGGGTGGTCCAACTCGAGAACTTCCGCAGTTTTGTGGTGGCCGATCTTCCCGGCCTGATTGAAGGGGCCCACCTGGGCCACGGTCTGGGAATTCAGTTTCTGCGCCACATCGAGCGGACGCGCCTGCTGGCGCACCTGGTGGATGTCTCGGAATCCAGCGGCCGCGACCCCGTCCACGACTTCGAAACCGTGATGCAGGAACTGGCGAGTTTCAACGAGCAACTGGTGCGGAAACCGATGATCGTGCTGGCCACCAAGATGGACGTGGCGCAGGACCCGGAGCGAGTGGAACGGTTGCGCAGCCTGGCGGCCGAACGCGGGCTACCGTACTTCGAGATTTCGAGCGCTACCGGCCAGGGCATCGATGCGCTGAAACATGCCATGGCCGAGCGCGTGATCGTCAAGAAGCCGGAATAGCTCCGGGCGGTGGGACAGACGATCGCCCTTCGTCGTCTGTCAGCGCTACGCGAGCGCATGTCACGGCGAGGTGTGATATCACTCGACGCCGGCGCGTGATATGGTGAGCAACACGCCGCCATGGACGCCGCTCCGGTTCTCTCCCAAATTGCCGCACTACTGGATCGTCACCGCCTGGAAGCGGTCATGATCGGCAATGCCGCAGCCGCGTTGCAGGGCACCCCGGTCACCAAGGTGAAGCTCGAAGCTCTCCAGAAAGAGAGTGACCTGGCGCTCCGCAACCAGATCCGCCGGCTGCTGGTTCTCCCGCAAGAACAGCGCACCCATTTTCTGCGCAAGCGCGTCGGTTTCCGCATGTCGTGCCTGTAGAAGCACCACGACCTCGAAGGAACGCCCGTCTCACTTCAGCCGCTTCAGATCTTGCCTGGCCGGCGAGTCCGGGTCCATGCGAAGCGTCGCCTGGTATTCCGCGATCGCTTCGGGATTGCGGCTCTGTTTCTCGAGGGTCCGGCCCAGACGCCAGTGCGCTTCCGCATGGCTGGCCATGTTCGGCTCCGGCTCCTGTCCCAGGTACTTTCGAATGTACTGCTCGGCGCGTGGCAGTTCGTGGTTCATGGAAACGCAGTTGGCTGCCGCCCGGTAATAAGGCGCGAGGTTGTCGGGAATGGCCCTCTCGGCTTCGGCCAACGCACGGTCGAGCTCCGTCCACTTGCTCTGGCGCACCAGCACCGCCGCCAGGAGATTGTGGGCGGTTACGCGGTCGGCATCGATGCGGAGTGCTTCGCGGGCATGGCGCTCGGCCTCGTCAAACTTCTTGGTATCCTGAGACGCGCAGTAGTTTCCCAATGCAAGCTGCGCCTCGTAACTGGACGGGCGAGCCTCCACCGCTTTGCGGTACAGCCCCTCGACTCGTTCGCGTTGCTTGTCGAATCGAGCGATTTCGATCTGGGCGAAGTATCCCTGCACGGGATCGATCTGCATGATCCCATCGGGCATCGCGCGGCCCTTGGTTTTGTCCCCTCCAAAGAGCGCGGGCGCCTGCAGATCGTATTGCATCAGCCACTTCATGCCCTCGACATTCCGGGGGTCGAGGGCCAGCGTGGTCTCGATCTCTTTCTTGATGCGGCGGGCAAAGCCGAGCTGACGCAGTTTGCTCGCCCGTATTGCCTGATCGGAGAGTGCGTCCGCGAGCCGAAGGTGGTAGCGCGAGCTTTTGGGATCGGCGGCGACCGCCTTCTCCGCGGCGTCGACGGCCGAACCGAAATCCTTCCAGGCCTGCTTTACGCACGACACCAGCCATAGCGTCTCCGGATCCTTCGGGTCGCTGCGGAACCGCTCCTCCGCGAGGGCGCGTGCCCGCTTGTAGTGGCTTTTCTCGATCAGCGTCTGGGGTGACACCTGGCCGGGAAGTGAGGCTACTCCCGCCAGGAATAACACAAGGCATCGATGCATAGGGGAACAATAGCAATTATATGTTTTGCTCAGAACCGATGACACGTGCCCGGTTTCGGTTGCCCGGTTTCGGGTGGACAACCTCAGAGCAATCTGGTACTATCCGGTCCGAATAGCAGGTGGGACAGACGATCGTCTTTCGTCGTCTGTCAGCCGCGAGCGACAGGCGAATCCGCCTGTCCCACCAAAGAGAAGAAGCGCCGGGGAGTAGACCGGCGATAGGAGATTCAGTATGAACGGGTCCGAAAAGCGTCAGATTACGAGGCGTGCATTCGCGGGCGCGACGGCTTCGGCCTTTATGATCGTTCCACGGCACGTTTTGGGGGCTCCTTTTGTCCCGCCGAGCGACAAGATCACCCTGGCTACGGTTGGTCTGGGCCGTCAGGGCCAGGCCGTCACGATGAGTCTGCTCGCTCGGCCGGAGATTCAGGTGGTGTCGGTCTGCGACGTGAATCGCGGCAGCAAAGACTACATGGAGTACGGCTCCAACGCGCTGCTCATCGCGGCACGGCGTCTGCTGGGCGCGGGCTACGAGAACTGGGCGGAAGACCTGGCGTCACCGGGCAGGGTGCAACTCACGCACGAGTTCGATAGCAGCCTGGGCATGGGCGGCCGTGAACCAGCCAAGCGGTTGGTCGAGGCCTATTACTCCTCCCGCAAGGATACGGCGTACAAAGGCTGCACGGCCTATCACGACTATCGCGAGATGCTGGAAAAAGAGAAGGACCTGGACGCGGTCTACGTTGCCACGCCGGACCACTGGCACGCCCCCATCTCCATCGCCGCCATGCGCCGGCACAAACACGTACTCTGCCAGAAACCCATGTCGCACTCCATCCCCGACGCGCATCGCATGGCCGCCACGGCGCGCGAGATGAAGGTGGCCACCTCGCTTCCGGTGAACAACCCGTCGAGCGAGTCCACCCGGCTGATCGCTTCATGGATCGCCGATGACGCGATCGGAAAAGTGCGCGAGGTGCACAACTGGTCGAGCCGCCCCTACTGGCCGCAGGGCGTCGATCGCCCCAAAGAGGCGCAGCCGGTCCCCGACGGGCTCGACTGGGATATGTGGCTGGGACCCGCGCCGGAACGCCCTTTCAATAAGGCCTACCTGCCCTTCGTATGGCGCGGCTGGTTCGACTTTGGCTGCGGCTCGTTCGGCGACATGGGCTGCTATAGCTTCGCGGGTGTGTTCAAGATCCTGGACCTGACCCCTCCGCTGTCGGTGGAGGCTTGCGCCAGCGAATCCTATGAAGAGACTTACCCCAAGGCATCCATCGTGCACTTGAACTACCCGGCCCGCGGCGACAAGCCGCCGGTGCACATGGCGTGGTACGACGGCGGTATGCGCCCTCCCCGGCCCGCCGGGATCAGCCAACAGGACGATCACTTCTTCCAGAAGGGCGAGTCCAACGAGGGCATCCTCTACGTCGGCGACAAAGGAATCATCCTCGCCGGCTTCAACGGCGACCGTCCGCGGGTCTATCCAGAGAACCCCAAGTACCAGCCGCCTCCGCCCAGACAGCGAGGTGGTGGAGGCCGTGGCGCGGCCGCAGCCGGGGGCCCTCCGCGCGATGCCGCCATCGACCAGTGGATCGGCGCCTGCAAGGGCGGACCGGCCTCGCTCACGAACTTCGAAGCCCAGTGTCCCGTGACGGAAGCATTCCTGCTAGGCTGTTTGTCGCAACGTTTCCCGGGAGAACGGTTTGACTGGGATTCGGCAAACGTGCGCGTTACAAACTCCGACAAGGCGAACAAATACTTAGACCAGACCCCGCGGAGCGCCTACAAAGTGTAGGCCGTCTTTTCGCAGCCCGTCTACGGCTTGCCCTTCTCGATCAGCCCCAGCTTGCCCCAGTCCTGGGGGCTCGTGACCCGGCCCTGTCCGTGTGGCGGTTTCAGTTCCTTGATTTGAAAGCTGACCGCTTGCCCGCGCACGTCCACCAGCGTCTGTCCGAAGAACCAGCCATCCTCATACTTCTCCGACCCGCGCAGGTGGCCGCCGGAACTCGCCATGGAAAGATAGGTTACGTCATCCAGGTCGATGTGCAGCAGTTGGTGCACGTGTCCCGCAATCACGTATTGCACTCCGTACTTCCTGGCAAGTTGATGCAAAGGGAAGCCCCGATTCATCAACGCCACAGGGATGAGCCACGACGGCCGATGAGAGACGATGAACTTCACCGGCTGTTTCCGATGCGCCTCCAGATCCTGCTCCAGGAAGCTCATCTCCTCCGGCGAAAATTCCTCCGACCTGCTATTGTCCAGAATCGTGAAGTGCACCGGGCCGTGGTCGAAGCTGTAATGTAGGACCCGGGCGGTGTATTGGCGATACAGTTCTTCGGACCGCTGCGACCAGATGTCGTGGTTACCGGGAGTGAGATACAACGGAAATCGCGTGTAGGGCGCCAGAATCCGGTGCACCTGCTGCCATTCCGCTTCCGCGGTGGCATCGTTCAGGCCCTGAATCGTATCCCCGACGCTGAGCACGAATGCCGGATTTTCAGCCGCAGCCTCGCGCCACACCTGCTCATAAACCCCAGGCCGGGCTTCTCCCGTACGGTCGCCCAGAATCACGAATCGGAAGGAATCCGGCGCCGGCGTTCCCGCCAGACGGATCCACGCGGCCAGCAGTGCCAATACGCAAAAAACAGAGCGCCAGTGCCTTCTCATCCCTATGCCAAGTTAGCATTTCGCGCCCGCCGTCACGGGATTCGCCATCCCCACAGACCCAAACAGCGTCCTCATCCCAAAACGATTGGCCGCCAGTCTCTTCCGCCTTATAGTCGGCTCATGATCAAACTTGTTGCTGTCGCACTCGCGATCCTCCCCTGGGCCGCGGCCCAAACCACCCCGGACTTTACCGGCGTGTGGGAACTGAATCCGGCGAAGAGCAAGTCTTCGGGCGAGGGGCCCGACAGAATGAGGGTCAAGATCGAGCACCAGGGGTCGTCCTTCACGCTTACATTTCGCGTGACTGCCCGGGGCGAGATCCAGCAGGAAACGCAGAAGTACACGATCGGCCAGGAGAGCAAGACCGAGATGCACGGCGCTTCCATGACCAGCCACGCGGAGTGGGATGGCGCGACGCTTGCGGTTCGCTCGGTAGCGGTCTTCTCGGGTAAGGAGCTGAAGCTGGCCGATCGTTGGAGCCTGTCCGCGGATGGCAACACACTCACATTCAGCGAACGCCACCAATTCGGAACCGAGCCCGAGGCCGAGGACATCCACACCTTCGAACGGCGCCCCGCCGATAGCTGGGAGCCGGATGCCCAGCCCAAGCTCTCGGAAGAGGTATATAAGAATATACAGATCATGAAAGGAGTGCCCGCTCCCCGCCTCAGGCTGGTGATGAACAACCTGACCCGCTGGCTGGGAGTGGACTGCGCGCACTGCCACGTGATGGGCGAATTCGAGAAGGACGACAAGATTCCCAAGCAGACGGCCCGCAACATGTTCAAGATGGTTCGAGCCCTGGGGCAGGACTATTTCCCCGGCTCCAACCCGGTGACGTGCTGGACCTGCCATCGCGGACAGCCCAAACCGCAGAGCCTGCCGCCTCAATAAATGCGCGATCGTGCCGGCAAACTGGCCCTGCACAGCCTGTTGATTTGGGGTGGCTGGAGCCTCTACGCGATTTTTTCCGCCAGCCAGAATTTCCTTTCGCGCGCGTACAGCGCACCGACCGATTGGAAGCCGGCGTTCCGATACGCCATGCTCGATTCCTACGTCTGGGCGGCGTTCACTCCGGTAGTCCTCTACGTGGCGGGACGACTGGTGGTAAGGCGCGGCAATTGGTGGTGGGCGCTGCCTCTGCTGTTCGTGGCCGGCCTGATTTTTGCGGCGCTGCACCTGTTCACGTTCGTCCAACTTCTGCCGTGGATCGGATACCGAAACAACCTGCGAGCGGTGCAATCGGTAGTCATGGCCAAGCTGCATTCCGACGTGTTGACTTGCTGGGCGCTCTTCGGTATCCGCCACGCCATGGAGTACTACCGGCAGCTACGTATCCGCGAATTGAAGGCCAGCCAGTTGGAGGCCAAGCTGGCCCTGTCCCAGCTCGAAGTGCTCAAAATGCAGTTGCAGCCGCATTTCCTGTTCAATACGCTGCACGCCATCTCGGCCCTCATGTATCGTAACCTGGAAGGCGCCGACCGCATGATCGCGCGTCTCAGCGATTTTCTGCGCCTCACGCTCGACAGCGCCGGCGTCCAGGAAGTCACGCTCAAACGCGAGATGGAGTACCTCGACAAGTATCTCGAGATCGAGCAGGTCCGCTTCGGCGAGCGCCTGGAAGTGCGCCGCGCCATCGACCCGGACACGCTGGACCTCCTGCTCCCCAATCTCGTCCTGCAGCCGCTGGTCGAGAACGCCGTGCGCCACGGAATCGCGCCGCGAGCCGGCGGTGGAAGGATCGAAGTGGCCGCGCGCGTCGACCGGGGCAAGCTCGTGGTGGAAGTGTTGGATGACGGCCCCGGTCCCACCGGGGAGATCCGCGAAGGGCTGGGCCTGTCCAATACCCGCGCCCGCCTGGAGCAGTTGTACGGGAAGGAATGCAGACTGGAACTGTCTGGCGCCCCGCACGGCGGCTTCCTGGCACAGTTGATCATCCCGGCCCATTCGGAATCACTCCATGCGAGTCCTGATCATAGACGATGAGCCGCTGGCGTGCGAGCGGATTCGCGGCCTGCTCGCCGGCGAACCGGGAATTGAGATTCTCGGCGAGTGCCACGACGGGCGGGCGGCCGTCACGGCCATCCGCAACCTGACGCCCGACCTGGTGTTCCTCGACGTGCAGATGCCGGAGATGGATGGCTTCGCGGTATTGCAGCAGCTTGCCTCCGACGTCATGCCGGTGGTGATCTTCGTGACCGCGTTCGACCAGTACGCCATCAAGGCATTCGAGGTGTGCGCGCTCGATTATCTGCTGAAGCCCTTCGACCGCGACCGCTTCTCCAAGGCGCTTTCGCGTGGCAAGGTGGAATACGAGCGCCGCTCGGCCGGCGATCTCAGCTCGCGTTTGCGCTCCGTGCTGGACGAGTGGCAGGGGCGCAAACCGTGCCTGGACCGGCTGGTCATCCGTTCGGGTGGCCGCGTGTTTTTCCTGCGTGTGGATGAGCTGGATTGGGTCGAGGCGGCCGGAAACTACGTCCGCCTGCATGCGGGCCGCGAGGAATACTTGTACCGCGAGACGATGTCGCGTCTCGAAGCCAGTCTCGACCCCGAGAAGTTCGCCCGCATCCACCGCTCCGCGATGGTGAATGTGGAGCGGGTCAAAGAGTTGCACCCGCTGTTTCGCGGCGACTACACCGTGATTCTGCGCGACGGCCGCAAGCTTACGCTGAGCAAGGCCTATCGCGACCGGTTGCGGTTGTGAAGGAGTGCGCTGTCCACGAGATAACTCGATGGGTAAGCCACTGGTTCGACCAGTTACACCAGAAAAGGTGTGACCGTTCCGGGAGTAGAATCCTCTCCAAAAGACTCGTCAGAAAAATTCATGGGTTTGTTCAGGCTCGGGTAGTTTTGCAAGTGAGTGATAGAGGGCCAGTTCGAGGACTCGATAGGTGCGGAAGCCGTAGGATTTTCTCATGGTAACTTTGGCTTTGTTGTTAAGACCTTCAACCACGCCGCTGGAGAACAGTTTTTGGGCTCGAAAATAATTGAGGATCAGTTCGC
>JAIQFL010000220.1 GCA_020073365.1 Terriglobia bacterium
TGTTGGCATGCCGGACAAATGCGAACCATCTCGACCGGCTTGCCTTCGGCCTCATTCCATGCGATAAATACAATCACTGCGGTGGCGAAGGCCTCTTCCGGATCACCGCTCCAACAGTAGTCCGGTTGGCCGCCTTCGCTACCTAATGGATCACAAGTCCATCTGGAAGAAAAGCCTCACCTTCCTCCGCTATCCCACTGCCTTCCGAGATTGGCCGGTAAACGAGTCACGCCCGATGGAAATGTTTTTTCAAACGGCCTGGTCCTTTGAAATGAACATCTGGGCCCCTACCCGCAGATCCGTCCGCCAGATCCGTCCACGACCCGATGCTACTCTGAAATCGGAATAAAGGCTTGCGCCCCACCGCGTAAGCCGCAACAAGTTTTTATCCTGCGCAGGATACGTTGCAACTAAGGTGGTACTGAACTCTCCGCAAGCCCGTTAAAGGCTGCACGGCTGTCTGACCAGTGGTACGGGGTCGACGGGGAGATTCTTGGGTACGACCCATAACGCCCTTTGGTGAGCGGATAGCGCTGATTGCCGGCCCCGTAGGGATTCAGAGAGTCAGGTGTCGAATCGGCAACGATATGTCCGCCATTCAGCCGGCCTAGATCATCGAAGACACGGCTCAAACCATTGGCGGCCGGTAACGTCCGGCGATAAGTCCGAGAACCCCGGCCGCCGCAACGCCCCTCATTCTTACCCTCCTCACTCACTCGTAGTGTCTCTGCCCAACCCCCAGCCCGCAAGCCCTGCGAGCGAATTGAGCCGTCGGCCGCCTGCCCATAGGACACCACCTTCCCGGCACTACGCCCTCCTTCCGCTACGACCACTGGACCAGAAGCGGCCGAGTTGGCTATCCCGCGCGCTAGAGAACCCGCCCAGGCAACCCGTACCAGGCGAGTGCAGCAGGAACCGGTCATTGACGTCCTTCCGGCGCGCGCCGCTCCAACTCGTCGAAGAAATTCAGCAGAAACGTCAGGTGCGTGATTGGCTTGCGGCTGTTGGAATCGTCGCTCGCCAGAATCGCTGCGATGCGTTTGCCGTCCGGAGCCAGGTCGTAGTTTGGGACGCTCAAATTTGCAAGCCGAGCCTCGGACCACAGGCGAGGTTTGCCGGGAATGAAGGAATCGCCCTTTACGGTGTAGCTGACAGTCATGACGCGCTGGTCATTGGTTTGGAAAAGGAGTTCCCGCCGGTCGCGGGACCAGAGTGGGTAGACGCCGCCACCCTCTGAAATCCGCCATCGGCCGCCCTCCCGGGCGGGGAACGGCCGCACGTATACCTCGTGAATATCGGTTTCGTTGGAGCAATAGGCCAGCCAGCGCCCATCGGGCGAAAAAGCCGGGTAGACCTCGACAGCCGGTGTTCCGACGAACAGCTCCGGTTTCCCGAGTTGGGGGTGTCCCTCATCGCCTTCGATGGTTGCCGTGAAGATGTCCGGTTTGCCGCCGTTGCCGTGCCGGGAGTAAGCCAGACGTTTTCCATCGGGCGAAAACGAATAGGGGTACTCGCCGAGCTTGCCGTCTGTCAAACGATGGGCCTCGCCGGAGCCATCCGAACGGACCCAGTAGAGACCGCGGGTTTCCGCCTTCAAGGATCGGAACACGATGTACCTGCCGTCGGGGGTCCACACCGGCCAGCGATTCTCGCCGGGCAGTGAACTGAGACGCGATGGGGCATCGCGATCCAGGTCCTTTACCCAGATGTCCGCTGCCGCGCCGTTGCCGATGGAAAACGCCAGGCGCTTGCCATCGGGCGAAAACCGCGGTGTGAAGTAGAGGCCGGGCGCCGCGTGCAGGGGCTGTACGCTTCCTGCGCGGTCCAGCCATGAGATGGGCCAACCGCTTGGTGTTCCCGACGCGGCGAGGTAAACGAAAGTCCCGGATGGGGAGAAGGCAAAATCTCCGCCAGCGATGCCGTTGCTGCTGACATCCTCCAGCACGCGAACCGGTGGGCCGGTCAGTGCCAGGCGGCCGAGGTCCATCGGCGCCGCGAACAAGGTGCTTTGCCGCAGGTAGACGAGATAGCCCGTGTCCGGCGAAACTGGCAAATAGCGGCCTGAAAAGCCCCCGCTGTGGAGGGTCTTGCGCTCGCCGGTCTTGAGCGAGACGACGTCAATGTTGGCATCGTCGTAGTTTCCGTTGGCGACGTTGGGATGCGCGGTGAAGAGCACTGCCTGGCTGCCCGGGAGCACCTGCGGCCACAGATAGAACCGGCCTCCCGGATTCCGCATCGTGAGCGGCTCCGGGGCGCCACCGGCCGATGACACCCGCGACAGGCCGCCGCCGCGATCCAGCGCAGCAACGATATAACCATCGTCGCCCCAGCTCGCCCCTCCGTGATTCGGCGCGTCGCACAGCATCTCGATGGCCCCGCCGTCGAGCGCAATCTTCTTGAGCTTGCCATCGACGAAAAACCCAATGGATTGGCCGCCTGGTGAAAAGAACGGATCGTGGGCATCCTCAGTCCCAGGTAATAGCGTGAGCTGGTTCTGCCGAAGCAGGCGCGTGTACAGCCGCACTTTGTCGTCGGCGCCGCGGAGCGTTAGAGCCAGTCGGGTACCGTCGGGCGAGAGGGCGAACATGCTTCCGTAGTCGTGCCTCGCCAGCGCAGCCTCCGCACCCAGTTCGGCAGTCAAGCGGATCAGGGGCCGTAGAGGCGCTGGCCGCGCCGCGCGCCACCAACCCACTGCCACGACGGCGACCAGGAATGCCAGCACGCCCGCCAACGCCATCCAGGCCCGCGGGTGCCCGGCTCCAGCGGTCGAGGCAGGCTTTGCGGGCTCCCCAGCCGGATTCGCGAGGTACTTCCGTAACACGATGCGCGCCTCGCCGATGTCTCGCAGACGTGACTGAACATCGCGATCGAGGCACCGGCGCAATACATCGCGAATCGCCGGCGGCGTTATGGTGGGGAGGCGTTCGAAATCGATCTCCGCGGCCAGCACGTTGGCCAGCGTATGCGAGATGCTCTCGCCCGCGAACAGGCGCTGGCCAGTCAGCATTTCCCACAGCACCACCCCGAACGACCAAATATCGGCGCGCTTGTCCGCTGGTTGGCCGGCCGCCTGCTCCGGAGCCATATAGCCTGCCGTGCCCACAATCCGGCCCACCCGCGACGAGTCGATGGTCAGCGTTGGGGAATCGTCCAAATTGCCGACGGATGCCGCTTCGGTGGGTTTGGCCAGTCCAAAATCGAGCAGCTTGACGACCCCTTCTGGGGTGATCTTGACGTTTGCGGGTTTCAGGTCGCGGTGGACGATACCCTTTTCGTGCGCCGCTTCGAGCGCTTCGGCGATTTGCCTTGCGATCCGCAATCCTTCCGCGAGCGTCATGGGTGCCGTAGCGATGCGCTCCGCCAGGGTGGGACCTGGCACCAGTTCCATGATCAGCGCGCGCTCTTCCACCCCGTAAATGGCGGCGATGTTCGGGTGGTTGAGCCCGGCCAGCACCTGGGCTTCGCGCCCGAAGCGGGCCATCCGGTCCGGATCCTGTGCGTAGGAGTCCGCAAGGACCTTAACGGCGACGTCGCGGTTCAGCTTCGTGTCCGTGGCGCGCCAGACGACGCCCATGCCGCCCTCGCCGAGTTTGCCGGTGATGCGGTAGTGGGCGATCTGTTGTGGGCTCATGAACCTGAGTCATAGAATGATAGCACTCTGCAGACCACCTCGGTCTCACACACGCTCACACGCCTCGTTTGGTGGAACGGATCAAGGCTTCCAATTAATTAGCTGAACAATTAAAATCCGTGTGCATCCGTGTCCATCCGTGGCTAATTCAACCTACTATGTGTGACATCTTTGCTGATGTTTCGGGAACTCATTGAAAGGCCACGGATGGACACGGATGGGAGTCGGATCTGACGGGGGCCGTAATTGGGGTCAGTTCGCCCCTCCTACTTCACCAGCGCGGCGGACTTACCCGCGAAGTCCAGCACCCAACTGGGGAAGATTCCGAGGAACAGGGTCGCCACCGCCGGCACAATCAGGGCCGTCCCCAGCCCCAGCGGAAGCGGCTCCAATTCGCTGCTGGCCTTGCTGGGCTCGTGCATGTACATCATCACCAGGATTCGCAGGTAGTAGTAGGCCGCCACCGCGCTGTTGAGCAATCCCAACACCGTGAGCCACACCAGGTGCGACTCCAGCGCCGCCTTGAAGATATAGAACTTGCCAAAGAATCCGCCGGTGAGCGGCACGCCGATCAACGAGAGCATGAAAATCGTGAGCATCGCGGCGGTGAGCGGCTGTTTCTGCGCGAGGCCGGCGAAGTCGTCCACATTCTGATACCGCTCGCCCTTCCCCGAAAGGTGGCTGACCACCGCGAAGGCCCCGATGTTCATGAAGGCATATGCGGCCAGGTAGAACATAGCGGCCGAGGTGCCGATTTCCGAACGCGCCGTAAGCGCCACCATCACGTAGCCCGCATGCGCGATCGAGCTGTAGGCCAGCATGCGTTTGACGTTGGATTGCAGCAGCGCCGCGAAATTCCCGATGGTCATCGAGAGCAGCGCCGAGATCCACACCAGCGGCTGCCACGTGTTCGAGATCGGCTCGAAGGCGGTCATGAAGATCCGCAGGAACACCGCGAACGCCGCGGCCTTCGGACCGGTCGAGAGGAAGGCTGTGACCGGCGTGGGCGCTCCCTGGTAAACATCCGGCGCCCAAATCTGGAAGGGGGAAGCCGAGACCTTGAACCCCAGCCCCACGAACATCAGCGCCGCGGCCAGCCCGATGAACACCACCTCCGGCGCATCTTGCCCCGAGAGGATGCCGCGGACGGCGCTGAGATTGATGGAGCCGGTAGTGCCGTAGATCAGGGCCACGCCATAAAGAAAGAACGCCGTCGCAAAAGAGCCCAGCAGGAAATACTTCAGCGCAGCCTCATTGGCCCGCTTGTCGTCGCGCAGGTACCCAACCAACACGTAGCTGGCGATGGAGGAAATCTCCAGCCCGATGAACACCATGATCAGATCGTTCGAAGCCGCCATCAGGCACTGGCCGGCGATCGAGAACAGCAGCAGGGCGTGATACTCGCTGGTCTCCGCGTCCTGGCATTCGAGAAAACGGTACGAGGAAAGCACAGTGAGGATGCCGACCACGATCACCAGCACCCGGAAAAACGTGGCGAAACCGTCCACCACCAGCATCCCCCCGAAGGCTGACCCTGCCTCGGTGTACGCATAGACCGAACCGCCCAGGGCCGCGATGAGGGCAACCAGGCTCAAGTGGCCGAAAGCGTCCGAGGAGCGACGATTGAGGATCGGGTCCATCACCATCAGGAAGGTGCCCATGAGGGTCAGGATGATCTCGGGGAGGAACCGTATGAGGTCGGTCGTGCTCACGATGGAATTAACGAGCATTGGCGGCCTCCACGTGGGGCAGAGCCGAGAACCCGCTTCGGACCGGCCTGCCCATGTGCGGGACCTCGACCCGGAAGGGGACGTTCACCTGGGTCTGTTCCAGCACGCGTGCCGTTACCTTGCTCACCGGCGGCAGGAAGCTCTGCGAGTAGACTCCCATCCACACCATCATGGCGATCAGCGGAAGTACCGCCGCCCATTCGCGAAGGTTGAGGTCGGGAATGTGCGACCGCACCTCGGCGCCGGCCTCGCCGTAGAAGACCCGCTGGTACAGCCACAGCATGTAGCAGGCCGAGAGGATCACGCCGATGGAAGCATAGATGGTCCACTGGTAGTTGGCCAAGGCGGTGCCTTGCAGCACCAGGAACTCGCCCACGAAGTTGTTCAGCATGGGCAGGCCGATGCTCGCCAGCGTGGTGATGAGGAAGGCCGTGGAGAGCCACGGGGCCGCCGTGGCGACTCCGCCGTAATCCTCGATCGCCAGCGAATGGCGCCGCTCGTACAGCAGGCCGACGATCGCGAACAACGCGCCGGTCGAAATGCCGTGATTCAGCATCTGGTAGACCGCGCCGTCCAGCCCCATCTGCGTGAATGAGAAAATCCCCAGCACGACAAAGCCGAGGTGGCTCACCGACGAGTACGCCACCAGCTTCTTCATGTTGGGCTGTACCATCGCCACCAAAGCGCCATAGATGATGCCGATGATCGCCAGCACCGCGATCCACGGGGCGCAGTCTCGGGCAGCGCTGGGGAACAGCGGCAGGCAGAAGTGAAATATTCCGTAGGTCCCCATCTTCAGCATCACGGAGGCCAGCATCACCGAACCGGCGGAGGGCGCCTCCACGTGCGCATCCGGCAGCCACGTATGCAGCGGGAAGAGCGGGACCTTGATGGCGAACGCCACGAAAAACGCCAGGAAGAGCAGCATCTGCTGGCCCGCAGTGAACGAAAGCCGGCCGCTCGAGAGCATGTCCAGGATGGCCGGGTAGCTGAAGGTTTGGGTGCGGTTGTAGAGGTAGATGATGGCCACCAGCATCAGCACCGAACCAGCCATGGTGTAGAGGAAGAACTTCACCGCGGCGTAGATGCGGCGCTCGTGCCCCCAGATGCCGATCAGGAAATACATGGGCACCAGGGAGATCTCCCAAAACACGTAAAACAGGAAGAGGTCCTGCGCCAGGAACACCCCGATCAGGCCGAATTCCAGCAGCAGCAGGAAGGCGAAAAACTCCTTCACCCGATTCTGGATGGAGCGCCAGGAGATCAGCACACAGAGAGGCGTCAGGAAAGTGGAAAGCACAATCAGCCACAGGCTGACGCCGTTGACCGAGATGGCGAAGTGGATATCGGGCGACGCAATCCAGGGGATGTCGATGGCGAACTGCTCGCCGCCCTGGCCGCGGTCGAAGCGGAACACCAGCAGCAGCGAATCCACGAACGTCAACAGGGAAGCCACTAATGCCCACCACCGGCTGCTTTCGGGCAGCTTCCGGGGAATTGTCAGCGCGCCCAGGAACCCGATGAGGGGCGCGGCGAGGACCGCGGTGAGCAGATTCATCGGATGCCTCCCGCGATTCCCACGATCACCGCGATCACCACCACCGAACCCAACAGGACCCATGTGGCGTAACTGCGGATGTTTCCCGACTGCATCAGCCGCAGGACGTTACCCACGTTGCGGGCGCGTGCGCCCACGCCGTTCACCATGCCATCGACGAAGCCCGCATCCATGCCCTTCCAGAGCACCACGCGCGAGCCGTTGACCACCGGCTTCACGATAGCGGCATCGTAGAACTCATCCACGTAGTATTTGTTGTAGACCCACGTGTAAAGCCATTTCACGCTGCCCGCAAAGGAATCCGCCATGCCCGGTTTGGCCACATACATCCACCACGCGAGTGCGATTCCGATAAGGCCCGCCGCCGTCGAGACGATCATCAAGTTGAGATCCTCGGGCACTTCCATGGCGGGAAAGAACGTGCCGAGGAATTCGGGGACCTTGAAGAGGAACCCGCCGACCAACGAAAGCAGCGCCAGGATGACCAGCGGGATCAGCATCACCGGTGGAGATTCGTGCGGATGTTCGTGGCCGCGGTACTCGCCGAAGAAGGTCATGAACATCGCGCGGAAGACGTAAAACGCGGTCATGCCGGCGGTGACCGTGCCAAGCCAGTACATCCACGGCGCGTGGGCATGCGCCGCCAGCAGAATGGCGTCCTTGCTGAAGAACCCGGAAAACGGCGGAATGCCGGCGATGGCCACGGCGGCGCACATCATCGTCAGGAAGGTCCACTTGATCTTCTTGCGCAGGCCGCCCATGTTGCGCATGTCCTGCTCGCCCGAAAGCGCGTGGATCACGCTGCCCGACCCCAGGAACAACAGCGCCTTGAAAAAGGCGTGGGTCATCAGGTGGTAGATGCCCGCCGAAAACGCACCGCATCCCACCCCCACGAACATGTAGCCGAGTTGCGAAACCGTGGAGTAGGCGAAGACCTTCTTGATATCGTTTTGCGCCAGCCCGATGGTGGCCGCGAAGAATGCCGTGGCGATTCCCACGATGGCGATGGCGTTCATGGCCCCCGGGGCGTGAATGTAGATGGGAAACGACCGCGCGCACATGTAGACGCCCGCCGTCACCATGGTGGCGGCGTGGATCAGCGCGGAAACCGGGGTTGGGCCGGCCATGGCGTCGGGAAGCCACACGTACAGCGGAAGCTGCGCCGACTTGCCGCATGCACCCACCAGCAACAGCAGGCCGATGGTGGTGAGGACCCACTCCGGCTTGCCCGCCGCATCACCGAAGACCGTGCCGAAATCGAGCGATCCGAAGTTCTTCACAATAAAGAACACGGCCAGCGAGAAACCGAAATCGCCGATCCGGTTCACAATGAACGCCTTGTTGCCGGCATCGGTGGCGAACTTCTTATCGAAGTAAAACCCGATCAGCAGGTAGCTGCACAGGCCCACGCCCTCCCATCCCACGAACAGGACCAGGTAGTTGGAGGCCAGCACCAGCACCAGCATGAAGAACATGAAGAGGTTGAGGAAAGCGAAGAACCGGTAGTAGCCCCCTTCATGCGCCATGTACCCGATGGAATAGATATGGATCAGCGAGCCGATTCCGGTGACCACCAGCAGCATGACGGCGGTAAGACGGTCCACCGCGAAATCGCAGCCGATCGAAAGCGTTCCGCTCTGGATCCAGGTGAAATAGTGCTCCGGTGGATGGACGGCGTTGAAGTCGAAACCGGCGAGAGTCTTGAGCACCCACGCAAAGGAAAGAACCACGCTGCCGATCGCAACGGCGTTGACGAGGCTCTTGGAAAACCGGCGTCCGAAGACCCCGTTGATGACGAAGCCTGCCAGCGGAAGTAACGGTATGAGCCAGAGTTGCATCAGGATTGTTATTGCACCGCCGAGACGCCGAGACGCCGAGAAAAAAGAAACCCTCTGCGCTCTCTGCCCCCTCGGCGGCCGACCTTCGTTCCATGTGGGGCAGGCGATTCGCCGGCCCTGCGCCGGTGAATACACGGCCGCATTTGCGAGGCCGTGTACTTGGCCTTGTTGTTTTCTCCGCGTCTCTGCGTCTCGGCGGTGATCATTTCAATTCTTCATCGAGTCGATCTCGTCAATATTCAACGTCCCCCGGTTCTTGAAAACCGTCAGGATAATCGCCAGCCCCACAGCCGCCTCGGCCGCCGCCACCACCATCACGAAGAATGCCAGCAGGTGCCCGTTCACCTGCTTGAGCTGGTAGGAGAACGTGATAAAGCTCAGGTTCACGGCGTTCAGCATCAGCTCGATCGACATGAACACCGTGATGATGTTGCGCCGGAACAGGAAACCGGCCACGCCCAGGGCGAACAGGATCGCGCTCAGCGTAAGAAACCACGAAATGGGAACTTCAGACATCTCAGTCCATCTCCTTTCGTGCCAGAACGATCGCGCCTAAGATTGCGATCAGGATGAGGATCGAGGTCACCTCGAAGGGCAAAAGATAAGTGGTAAACAGGGCGCGCCCGACATCCTGCGCCGTGCCCCCGCGGAATCCGCCGAAGGTCACCGACGTGCCCTCTTTGAACAGGCGCTGCACGAACCAGGAAATCAGGATCAGAAATCCAACCAGCAGCGGCCCGCCCAGGAACAGCGCCATGGTCGACTGCCCTTTCTTGGTCTCCGCCCCCGCATTCAACAGCATGATCACGAATACGAACAGCACCATGATGGCGCCGGCATAGACAATCACCTGCGCGGCCGCGATGAACTCCGCGCCCAACAGAAGATACAGGACTGCCAGCGAGCCCATGACGCCGACCAGCGAGACCGCGCTCGAGATCGGGTGCGTCTGCACCACCACGTTGATGGCGCAGACGACCGCGATAATCGCGAAGATCAGAAAGAGAATGACGTCCATTTCACGTGGCCATTTCAGGAAAACCAGGCGACCAGAAAACCGGTCACCAGCAGATTCAATATCGCCACCGGGAAGAGAAACTTCCAGGTAAAGCCCATCAACTGGTCATAACGGAACCGCGGCAGCGTGCCGCGAACCCACATGAACGCAAACAGAATCGAGCCCGTCTTGGCGCAGAACCAGAACAGCGGAACCAGCCAGATCTGCACTGTGGGGAGCAAAAAGACCCCCGCGATGACCAGAAAAATGACCCCGAAGACCGGCAGCGTCTTCTTATCCCGCCGGCGCGCGGCGTGCATCCCGTGATACAGCGCCACCACGCCCGCGAACGCGAAGATCAGGGCAGGCACCAGACTGGAGCCGTACTTGGCCGGCCACGGCGCTACCCACCCGCCCAGAAACAGCAGCGTCGCCATGCAACTCACGGTGACCATGTTGGAGTACTCGGCCATGAAAAACGACGCGAATTTCATGCTGCTGTACTCGGTATGGAAGCCGGCCACCAGCTCATTTTCGGCTTCGGGCAAATCGAACGGTACGCGGTTGGTCTCCGCGAAAGCGGCGATCAGGAAAATGAGGAAGCTGAAAATCTGCGGAAACGGCCCGTGCAGAATGTTCCAGTGCAGGATGCTGCCGGACTGCCGTTCCACCAGCTCGCGCAGGCTCAAGGTGTTGGAAATGAGTAGCGGCGAGGCGATGGCCAGCGAGAGAGGAAGTTCGTAGCTGATCATCTGCGCCGAGCTCCGCAAGCCGCCGATCAGCGCGTATTTGTTGTTGGACGACCAGCCCGCCAGAGCGATGCCATACACGCCCATGGACGATGCCGCCAGCACGAACAGGACCCCGATGTTCAGGTCCGTGAGCTGCATGTAGGTCGGGTAACCCGCCACCCGGATCTCCGGTCCGAACGGAATCACCGAAATCGAAAGCAGCGCCATGGTGACCGCCAGAAACGGCGCCGCCAGATAGAGCGGCTTATTGACGTAGGGCGGCACCAGGTCTTCCTTGGTGATGAGCTTGATCACATCCGCCAGCGGCTGCAGCAGCCCGTGCGGCCCCACGCGATACGGCCCCGGGCGCACCTGGATGTGCGCAATCACCTTCCGCTCCACCCATTGCAGGTATGCCAGGGTAGTCATGAGCACCGCAAAGACCACCACGATCTTGATCAGGCTGATGACGATAAATGGGTCCAGCATTTAGCGGCTCAAGCGACTTTCTACCACGGAGTTCAGAACCTTAGAATAGCGCCCAAGCGTGCCGGACGCGAACAGTCCATTGTGATCCGAATGCACCAGGTCCGGCTGATCTTCCACGGGAATGCGCCCGTTTACAGGCATCGTTTGTGCCGCCCCGCCAGTTGCGATCACGGGCAGGGGAACGTCGTAACCGCGAACGGTCTTGCGAATCTCTTCGAACACCGCATCCGGCGTCCACAGCCCCAAAGCCGCCGCCACTCCCATTTCACGCGCGATGAACCCCATAATCTCGAGGTCCGGCTTCGCGCCCATAGTGTTGATGGCGCGCTTCAGTCGCTGCAATTCGCCGGTGACGTTGGTGACGGTTCCGTTCTTCTCATAGGCGCAAGCCGCCGGCAGCACCACATCGGCAAGCCTGGCAGTTTCGGTGAGGAACATGTCCTGTGCCACGAGAAACCCGGCCTTTCGCGTAGCGCCGTTCTTCAGCGGATTGGCGCCCACCACCCAAAGCGCGCCCAGATCGGCTTCGATCATTTCGCCCACATGCATTCCCGGCTGTTCCGCCGGCCTGTAGCCCGGCAGCAGCTCGGGTGTCACACCCATGTCGACCGCGCCGCGCGAGTTCGAATAATCCACGAGGCAAATGTACTTCACGGGAATGCCCAGCGATTCCCCGAAGTCCACCAGCTTGCGAATGTCGTCGCCCTTGATGGAGTCGTCGAAGACGATGACCAACTCGGGTTCGGCCTTCAACTTCTCGCGCAGCGATGGGTAGTCGCCGCCGCGAACGATGGCCGCCGCGTATTTGTCTTCGCGTACCGGCTGGGGGGTCACTACATAAACATGCGCCTGGTGATGGCGGTAGTTGGCGCGCACCTGGTACGAGAGCAGCGGATGCTCCAACGCCAGGTCGGCGCCGAGCACCAGCACGGCTTTGCGTTCATACAGGTCGGCGACGGTGGCCAGTTTGCCGGTCTTGCCGCTCAACGCGTCCAGCAGCGCGACCACGTCGCCCGTGCGATGGTGGTCGATGTGGTTCGTGCCCAGCACCTCACGCGCGAACTTCTGCAAGTAGAAATTCTCCTCGTTGGTGGTATGGTTGGAGCCGATCACGCCAAAACTGCCGCCATCCGCCAGGGTCTGATTGAATTTCGCCGCGACGGTCTCCAGCGCCTGCGCCCAGGAGACCTCTTCCAGCTTGCCGTTGACTCGCACCAGCGGAGCCTGCAGCCGTTCCACATGGTCGTAGAAATCGAATCCATAGCGCCCCTTGATGCACAGGAACTCGCCGTTCACGCCGGAGTGATCGCGGTTGTTGCCGCGGATGATGCGGTCGTTGCGCGTGCCCAGGGTGGTCTTGCAGCCATCGGCGCAGTGCGTGCAGATGGTGCCGACGTGCGTCATCTCCCACGGCCGCGTCTGATAGCGATAGATCCCGCTGGTCAGCGCGCCCACCGGGCAAATGTCGATGCAGGCGCCGCATTCATCGCATTCCAGGTGGTCGCCGTGGTTCGGCGCGATCTCCGAGACCACACCGCGGTTGATCACGCCCAGCGCGCCCACCCCCAGCCCTTCATTGCAGATGCGCACGCAGCGGAAGCACAGGATGCAGCGCGGCGCATCGAAGAACACTACCGGTGAGAACTGCTTTTCCGGCGTGTGCACCTTCTCTTCGGTGTAGCGGCTTTCGCCCGCGCCGTAGCGGAACGTCATGTCCTGCAACTCGCACTCGCCGCCCTTGTCGCAAACAGGGCAATCCAGCGGGTGGTTGGTGAGCAGGAACTCGAGCGTATACTTGCGCGCCTGGGCCACCTGCGGAGTTTCGGTGCGGACCACCATGCCCTCGGAGACGGGGAGCGTGCAGGCCGTCATCATCTTGGGCATCTTTTCCACTTCCACCAGGCACATGCGGCAGGCTGCCTGCAACGTCAGGCCCTCGTAATAGCAGAACGACGGGATCTCGATGCCCACCGTCTTGGCGGCGTCGATCACCAGGGTTCCCGGCGGGGCCTGCACCTGCCGGCCGTCAATCGTGAGTCTTATCGGATCAGGCATTTATGAAACACTTCGCAATCCGTGAATGCATGCAGATGAGCCAACACTCTTTCTTTCACCGCCGAGACGCCGAGACGCCGAGGAGAAAAGAGAATCTCGGCGAACTCTGCCGTCTCTGCGCCCAACCCCCGGTGTGGAACCACACCCGGAGCCGGATTGTACTTCCGGTTCGGTCGCAGAGGAGGCCGAAAACGCCGAGTAAAGCATATCTTGAATTCCTCGGCGTCTCGGCGCCTCGGCGGTGAGCATCTTCGTCACGCGGTCACCATATGGGTCGCGTGCTCGTAAGGACACGGCCTGCCGTTGAGGTGGTCTTCGAACTCGTGCCGGAACTTCTCCACAATCGAAATCGTCGGCATGGCCGCCGCGTCGCCCAACGGGCAAAACGTGCGCCCCAGCATGTTCTTCGAGATATCTCCGATTAAACCGATGTCGTTGCGCGTCCCCTGGCCATCGTGGAACCGCTGCAGGATCTTACGCAGCCACGTGGTGCCCTCGCGGCACGGGATGCACCATCCGCAGCTTTCATGCGCGTAAAACCGCATGATGCGCAACGCGGCCTTCACCATGCAGGTGTCCTCGTCCATGATGATCACGCCGCCCGAGCCCAGCATGGTCTTCCGCTGGGCCATGGAGTCGTAATCCATGGTGGCGCCTTCACACTCGGTGGCCGTCAGCACGGGGCATGACGATCCCCCCGGGATGAACGCCTTCATCTTCTTCCCGTTGCGGATGCCGCCACCCACCTCTTCGATCATCTGCTTCACCGGGAAGCCCAGCCGCAATTCGTAAACCCCGGGCTTGTTGACGTGGCCGGTAAGGCAGGTCATCTTGGTGCCACCCGCCTTTGGCACGCCCAGCGCCGCGAACGCTGCGCCGCCGTCGCGCAGGATGGCCGGCACCGCGCAATAGGTCTCCACGTTGTTCAGCACGGTGGGGCACTGAAACGCTCCCACCACCGCGGGGAACGGCGGCCGGATGCGCGGGATCCCCCGCTTGCCTTCCAGCGATTCGAGCAGCGCGGATTCCTCGCCGCACTCGTAGGCGCCCGCCCCGGTGTGGGTGTAGAGGTCGAAATCGAACCCGGTGCCCTGAATGTTCTTCCCCAGCCAGCCCTTCGCGTAGGCTTCGGCGAGCGCCTTGTCCATGACCTCGATCAGGTAGCGATACTCGCCGCGGATATAGATGTAGCCGGCGTGGGCGTCCACCGCAAGCCCCGCGATCAGGCAGCCTTCGATCAACTGGTGCGGATCGTTCTCCATCAGGACGCGATCCTTGCACGTGCCCGGTTCGCTCTCATCGGCGTTGACCACGATGTATTTGGGCTTGGGCGACGTGCGCGGCACGAAGCTCCACTTCATCCCCGCGGGGAAGCCCGCTCCGCCCCGTCCGCGCAGATTCGAAACCTTCACCTCCTCGATGATCTGAGCCGGCGTCATGCCGGCGGCCTTCTGGAAAGCCTTGTAGCCGTCGGTCGCAAGATACGTCTCGATCGACGCCGAGTTGGGGAGACCGAAGCGGCGCGAAAGCACCTTGGTCTCTAGTGGACTGGGTTCGTTGTACAGCATGGGCTATGGGTTCTTCCTCAGGCCGTCCAGGAGCTCGTCCAGTTGTTGGGGGGTCACAAAATGGTGAAAATCGTAGTTCACCTGGATGGCCGGCGCCCACGAGCATGCCCCGATGCATTCTACTTCCTCGAGCGAGATCTGCCCGTCGGCCGTCGCTTCCTTGTGGCCGATGCCCAGCTTCTTGCAGGCGTGCTCCCACAGCTTGTCGCCATCGTTAAGCAGGCAACTGATGTTGGTGCAGATCTGCACGTGGTACTTCCCCAGAGGCTTCTTGTGGAGCATGGAGTAGTAGGACAGCACTTCGTTCACCTGCAGGGGGGTCACGCCGACGCGCTTCGCCACTTCGCCGATGAGCTCGTCGGAAATGTGGCCCAGCTCATCCTGCGCGTAGAGCAGCATCGGGATCATGGCCGAGCGCTGCCGCCCCGGCGGATAGCTCGTCAGGAGTTTGTCGAACCTCGCTTCCAGTTGTGGAGAGAAGGTCATGGGCGGTTTGAATCGCTCCCTGCATTCCGCCGCCGAGCACGGTCTACGGCGATGCGTTCGAGGCGCTTGATGGAAGCAAGAGTGAATTGCAAATCTCGCGCGAGCAGGGTCAAGCGAGTACTGGTCTGCTGCATCGCCTTCGGGTTCTCAGCGCTTTTTCTAAGCGGATCGTCTATGTTCATAGCGGCGCCTTAGCGGTCGGTGTCCCCCAACACAAAATCCATGCTCCCTATGGAAGCGATCACATCCGCGATCAGCGTACCTTCAACCATTTTAGACGTCGCTTGCAGGTTTCCGAAGCTGGGCGTGCGCATGTGCACGCGGTACGGCATCGTCGTCCCGTTGCTCACTACGTAGAATCCCAGCTCGCCGCGGGGGGATTCGATCACCTGGTAGACCTCCCCTTCCGGCACGCGGAACCCCTCGGTCACGATCTTGAAGTGATAGATCAGGGCTTCCATCTGGGTCTTCATCTTCTCGCGATCGGGCAGCACCACGTGCGGGTCATCGGCCTTCCACGGCCCGGAGGGCATGCCCTCCAGCGCCTGCCTGACGATGCGGGTGCTCTGCCGCATCTCCTCGATGCGCACCTGGTAGCGCGCAAAGACATCGTTCCCGGTGCTGGTGGGCACTTCGAAATCGAACTTCTCGTAGCTGGTGTAGGGCTCGTCCTTGCGAGCGTCGATCTTCAACCCCGCGGCGCGCAACATGGGCCCGGTAACTCCCAGGTCCAGCATGTCTTCCAGGGAGATGACGCCGATCCCGCGGGTGCGGCCGAGCCAGATGCGGTTGCTGGTGAGCAGGTTTTCGTACTCGTCCACGCGGCTGGGGAACACATCGATGAACTTCTTCACCCGCTGCTGCCACCCGCGCGGCGGCTCCAGCGCCAGCCCGCCGATGCGGAAATAGCTGGTCATCATGCGCTGGCCGGAGAACATCTCGAAGATGCGCAGAATGTCCTCGCGCTCGCGGAAGCAGTACAGGAACACGGTCATCGCGCCGATATCCATGGCGTGCGTTCCCAGCCAAACCAGGTGGCTGTTCAACCGGGTTAGCTCCGTCAGCATGACCCGCATCCATTGCGCCTGTGGCGGAATCTCCAGGCCGAGCAGCTTTTCCACCGCCAGGCAGTATCCCAGGTTCATCGAAAGGGGCGCCAGGTAGTCCACCCGGTCCGTCAGCGTCACGGCCTGCTGGTAGGTCTTGACCTCAAACTCCTTCTCGATGCCGGTGTGCAGGAAGCCGATATCCGGCTGGCATTTGACCACGGTTTCCCCGTCGAGCTCCAGCATCAGGCGCAGCACGCCGTGCGTGGACGGGTGCTGCGGCCCCATGTTGAGCACCATGCGGCGCGGCCCGGACTGCGGCTGTTCGCCTTCCACCTCGGTGAGAATCGTACCCGGCATGCCCGATTCGCTCATGTGCTAAACCCTCGATCCCGTAATGGGGTAGTCTTTCCGCAACGGGTGACCTTCCCAATCGTCGGGCATCATAATGCGGCGCAGGTCGGGGTGATTCAGGAAGTGGATGCCGAAGAGATCGAACACTTCGCGCTCGTACCAGTTGGCCGCGCGCCACACGGAGGCGACCGATTCGATGATCGGGGTGAGCCCCGAGACCCGGCACTTCAGGCGTATCCGCTCGTTGCGCTCGATGGAGTGCAGGTGATAGACCACCTCGAACCGCGGCTCCACCGGATAGCGGTCCACCGCGGTTACCGCGCTCAAGCGAACAAACTTCTGGTCGTACTTCAGGAATCCGCAAATGCTGACGATCTTGGCCGGCACGATCTCCAGCGTCAGCTCCTTCCGGTCGTAGTTGCCGGCGGTCACGGCGTCGGCATCGAAGTCTGCCACCGCCAGGGCTACGGCATGTTCTCGCAAATTGTCGGGTAGCATGTTCGAGTCGTTACGGCTTTCGGCTGGTGAGGTCCGCCCCCGACCAGTCCAACGCGCCCTTTTTCCAGATATAGAAAAATCCGGAGAGGATCAAAACCACAAAGACCAGCATCTCCACGAATCCGAACATCTTCAACTCGCGGTAGACGACCACCCAAGGGTACAGGAAGATGGCCTCGATATCGAACAGAATGAACAGCATCGCCACCAGGTAGAACTTCACGCTGAAACGCTGCCGGGCGTCGCCGGTGGGCACAATACCGGACTCGTAGGGCATATCCTTGACGCGATTGCGGACGCGCCTGCCCAACAGGGCCGACACGCTAAGCAGCCCCGCCGCGAGAGCCATCGCGACGATGGCTTGTACCAGGACGGGGAAATACACCTCCGTGTAGGTAGGCATGATGATTGGGAATGAAAGGATCTAAATTTGACTATAATTGGTACAAAACAAGGGTGTCAACCAACCATGTCCGTAGACATCGTAGTGAACGGCCAACCACAGGCAGCCCCGGAGGGTCAAACCATCCTCGGCCTGCTCCACCAGTTGCAGCTTGACCCGGCGCGCGTGGCGGTGGAACTGGACCGCCGCATCGTCAAGCAGCCGCGTTGGAGCGAGACGGTTCTGGAAGCCGGCGCGAAGATTGAAATCGTACAATTCGTCGGTGGGGGATAGCCTTTCCCGGAGATCAAAGCAGCTCTGAGAGGCGAGCCTTCACCCTGCCGCTTCCCTCGCGAAGAACGATGATGTGGTCAGGCTCCGAGGCGAACCAGGCAAACGAGTTCCACGCCAACTCCGGAGCGGTCTTTCGGAACCCGGGTTGACTGCGATCGAGGTACGTCGTCACGAAGGCTACGCTTTGGTCAGCAAAGCCAGCCTCATGTGTGATATCCAGAAAAGCCGCCTTTCTATGAGCGTTGATCGGGCCGTCTGTCGCGACAACCTCTACGAATACCAGGAGCGGATCCTTCGGGCCCAGGTCGACCAACAGGATGTCAGGCAGGTATTTGTCGGCGGGAATGTCCAGCCCGACATCCTTGGCAAGCGACTCATCTCGGGCCACTACCTTGTTGCGCTTTCACTGAGAAAGATTACGCCCGGCTCTTCGAGGAATCGTTTGCAGAACTCCTCGATGACGGCCTTGGTGATGACGGAACTGGGCCCGTGCGCCAGGCGCCGCGTTTCTCCGTTCGGAAATGTCACCATCACACCCGCAGCACTTCGAGTGGCGCCCTTCCCAACGAGCCGAATGCGTGCCAGGGCACCAGCGGAGAGGTTTTCATTCTGCCAGCCCGCGATGGCCTCGGCTAGAGGTTCGCCTGCCAACCTCGGGTCAAACAATTCGGCGAAGGACTTGCTGAGCCCGTACCGTGGAAGTGCCGATGTCGTGGGCAGATCCGTTCTGGCCGTTGCAGCGCCCGTTCGGAGCAGACCTTCGCGTAACGTCTCATCGCGTATTGACTCTCGAGTATTGGCCGCGTACCAGCTTCCGGGAATATCGCCGCGTTTTTGGAGGGAGGCCCTGGTCCATTCTGCCCGGGATCGATCGTCAGTCTGGAGCGCCTGCGCATCCGTCATCCGCGTGACTTGATCCGGACGTAGGTAGGTGCCGCCTTCGACCGCACCGATGTAAAGCATCACGTAAATGGTCTTCGCAGCGATTTCGCGCGTGCAATAGCCCCTGTTGGGCGTACCCTCCGGAAAGATTTCGAGGAGTCGCTCTTGGATTCCCGGGACCGGCAGAAGATCGGGCACAGGCACCTTCATGCATGCTCCCGCTACAAGAAGAGAAGAGAGCAAGCCTTCTCGATCGCGTCGCGAGGAGCACCATTCTCTACGAGCTGTATCAGATGATCGAGAGCCTCCGGAGGCGGGAGTGGAAGAGCCTCAAGCTCATATGCTGAAACGGCAACACTGCCGCTCAAGCAGCGGAACGCTCTGTCGACGATCTCCGTATTCAGGAAGGCGGTGAGCACCTTGGGCGACACACGGGGGCCGGCATTCGCAGGTCTAATCATG
>JAIQFL010000221.1 GCA_020073365.1 Terriglobia bacterium
GCGGGCGTGACTTTGTTCACCTCGTCGCGGGTGAGGAAGAAAGTCCGCCAGTCGCCGTCGCCGACGTACCCGCCGAGCATCATTCCAATGGATTGTGAATTCGTCAAAGCGAGTTCGATGTTCTTCAGGATGCGGGCCTTGGCGCGGTCGACCTCCTCTTGGCGTTTGGAAGTGCAGGCCCCGCAGGGTTCCCTTCCGCACGTTGAAGCCGATATTCGCCTCCACCGGCACGAAATCAATGCCATGCTCCGCAAATTCCCGAATGCACCACGCTCGCGCGAAGTGTCCGCGGTCATCTTTGCGCAGAATCGGATCGATCAACATTGCGCCGACGACGTCCGTCGGTGCGAATCGTAGGCAAGCCACTTGCTTCATCCCCGACACCGCAGCATTGCTGCCGCCGGCGATCATCTTAACAGGCTGCCGCGCGGGCTGACAATTCTCGTGCTCACGCGGCCCTGGAGCTGCTGGTTCCTTATCCTCCGGCAGCAAGAATTCATCAACACATCCGCTCAAACAGCCTCCAATCATCGGCCTTCCGTGGCGTTGCCTGGCGACACGCTTCTCCTGCATCCGAAATCACACTTGGTTGTGAGCGGGGTCAGGCAGCGGGCCGCTTCCGATTCACTTGCGATGAGAGCAAACGAAAAAGTACTCCACGGCAAGGCATGGACTAACCAGTGGAATGTTAAAGTTCAGGTGCATCTGCATTGCCGGAATGGCATACTTTCCCGGCTGTTTTGGGCGCCAATGATGAGATGCCGGGAAGCATCTTTCTAATTGGAATACCTCTCCCAAGCTCTTCTTCATTTGTGCGATCGGCTGCACGTTGTTGTAGTTGGGCCATACCTTGTGTCGCAAATGCCCGAAGTTAATGTAGGACATGATGAACTTGCCATCTTTGCTCAGAATGTCCCTGATTTCCTCAAATTTCCGGTTCTGGTACTCTCCCATGTACTCGAATACGCCCAAGGCCACGACAACGTCGAATCGTTTGTCGCCGAAACAGATCTTATTTCGACCAAAATCGAGTTCCTGCAAGTAGCTGGCCGGCTCGTGGATTGCTATGTCGATGCCGTAATAGCTAATGTTGGGGCTGAGCACCGAACGCAGAGCGGCCGGTCCACATCCAACATCAAGCAGGTTGCACACCCTGCCTCGCGCGATCTCGTTGACGATTCGGGCGCATTTCTGGAGACGGAAACTCGGCTTGGCATATAGGGCGTTCTCGACTATCCAGTAATCTCTCGTCCTGTAATTCTCAGTAGCTTCCGTCATGTACACCTCTACGACCTTCGAATCGAAACTATGCCTCAACTTGCAACTGACAAGCCCCGAACACGAATTGCTATCCTGAAATCAGACGAACGAGCGCAGCAGCCTACAGATCACCGAAAACCAACCGATACTCCTCTTCTAACAGGCTGCGGTTTTCGCTCGCGGCCTTCCTGATGACCGGCTTGATTTGGTCAGCGTGCGCCTCAAGATCCATGAACTGATCGATAAGTTTCCGCACATCCAGACCGGACAGTGGCTGGCGGTACTTGCCCAGGCCAACACCTTCCAACAGGGCGTCGTTTTTCGGATCGTACGAGATGGAAACAACCGGGATATTGAGCATCAATCCGAGAAGAAGGTTGTGGAATCGCGGAGACACGATGATATCGGCATCCGCAATCTGGGGCAGCAACTCCTCGACTGTGGCACAGTCTTCATCGATGATTCCGGCTTGATCATAGTGGATTCCGCGCTCCTCCAGTTTCGCCCTCAGGTCGCTTCTGGCATGCCTGTCGTATCTGGAATCACCCTGGAGGATACGAATTGCGTAACCGTGCTCGAGCAGCCAGGACACGAAGTCGCACATCTTTTTCAGGTAGGCCGCGTAAGCCGCCTCCTGCTCCTCCAGGGTCGCGATGTGGATGTCCCGGTGGTCCATGATTCCGAGACCGACCAGCCGCTTTTGGCGGGTTCGATTGGGGCGTTGCGGGAAAATGTCTGGTGGCAGGCTAAAGGCCAAGTCGGGGAACACCGGGTCTCGGTCACTGTCGAACCCATTTTTCTTGATTCTGTTCTTGGAGAATTGATCGCGAAAGCTCCTATAGTCGGCCAGGGACAGAGCGCGCTTGATGAGCCACCGGCTCAGCCGACTGTAAATCGGACCTACGCCAATGCCGACGAACCGCACTTTGCACCCCGCCAGCCTGGCCGCGGCGGCCCACTTGAAAACATCATACGGATAGCCGGACGCCGAGGTGGCATAGTCGGTCAGCATCCCTGTTCCCGTCATGATCATCAGGTGCGTGCCTCGCAGGATCCTGATGGCCCTCACCCAATCCAACAGCTCGCCCGGTATCCGCAGAAAGACTACCCGCAGCAACCTGCCGAGACCGCCGCTGCGCGGCACAGGCGCGCGGGAAGCACGGCTTTGGTCATACCGTGCGGGAATAGGAACAGCGGCGACTTTGTGTCGGCGGGAAGTGTCTTCGGGCTGATACGAGATGCCATAGAATGTTCCGCCTGGCAGCCCTTCGCGAGCATTGTGCAGGATTGCCTGCAGCGTGCACTCGTTCCCCAGGTTCTCCACTCCGAAGATCCCAAAGAAAGCAATTTTCGGGTGTTCTACCTTAGTCGGCAAAAGCAGCTTGCTTTCGCGAGGCGGTACTGCCTCTGTTTTCACTGGACTCATCATGCTGCACCACTCCACTGTCGCACCAAGGAAGATTTCACCGTATTCCAGGCGAAGGAAGCACTCGCGCGTGGGCGACGAAACAGGAAAATCAGCGCCGCTCCCGCTCCCAGGCCGGCGGGAACACACACCAGCAATTGCACGATGGGAGCAGCATGTTCGACGGTCATATATGCCAAGGTCGTCGTCAGATAAACTGCTCCCCAGCAGGGCAAATTGGAAAAAAAGCCAATCCACAGATCGCGGGTGGAGACCGGGCCACGTCGCCCAGCCATGTAGGAGACAATCGGCAAACGGATCACCAGACTCGTGAACGCAAGGGCCAGGATCATGCCGTGAGGCCCCCAGCGCAACCCTACCCAGAAGGCGCCGACGGTCACGGCCCCGGCCAAGGTGTGGTTGTGCAACTGGTCCCGACCTCGGCCCTGACTCTCGAACATCCAGCTCGACACCGCGGATAGCGGCGATGAGATCGCGACCAGCGCAAAGGCGGAAAACAGGGGAATCACGCTTGTCCACCTCGGACCGAGGACAACAAGAACCAGCGGTTGGGATAGCACCAGGCACATGGCGGCAAACGGGAACGTCACCAATGCCAGCGCGTCATAGGCGCGCAGGAAGGTCCGCCGATACCGTTCCGGATCAGAATGGAGTCGCGAGAGTACGGGTATCAGGACGGCGCTAATCGGGGTGAGCACCTGGTCTAAGGGGCGTGCCAGCAGCACGTTCGCTCGGGTGTAGAGGCCGAGGGGCACCGCTCCGAAAAAACGTCCAATCAAGATATTGTCGCTGTTGACGGATAAGCGGCCGATCAAGTCGGCCACGGTCAGGTGCGCTCCGAAATTCACCATGGGCCGCACGCCGCTTTTCCGCTTTGGCATGCTCGGACGCCATCCGGACGCGCACCACGTGAGCACGAGACTTGCAGTTGCATAGACCAACTGCTGGGCCACCAAAGCCCAATACGCAAACCCAAACCAGGCCAGGACGCATGCCGTCGCGAAACCGATCAGGATCGAGGTCACATCAACGACTGCGAGCGTTCGAAAGCGCATTTGCCGAGTCAGCAGAGCTTGATGTTGGACGGTTGAGCCGGTCAGAAGAAAGGTCAACGACAGCGCCAGCATGATCCCCGCGACCCGCGGATCACGATAAAACCACGCCACCAGGGGCGCCAGGCCGAGACTGAAGACAGCCAAGATTCCGCTAATCGCGACGTTGATCCAAAACAGGTTCGAGACCTGTTGCTGCGTAATGGTCTCGCGCTGCACCGTCGCGGTTGAAAGACCGAGCTCCTTGAATATCCCCACCAGACCGGTGACACCAAGGACCATGCCTACCAGCCCAAACTCTTTCGGACTCAGCAGGCGAGCCAAGACGGCTGCCGCAGCGAAGTTGAGGACAAACTTGGCGGCCTGGGCGCTCACCGTCACGACGCCGCCAGAAACAGCACGGTGTCCAATGTTGTGGAGCAGATGATCGGTGCGGAAGTGTTCCGTGTCCGGCGTGGACACCACGCCCACCCCGTCGCCGTTCCCTAGCGGCACATCACTCAAGCAACACCCCATGCGCTGTCCGTGGTTCCGTTGTAGACGTAGAGAGAGCAGAACCAGCAGCGCAAGACTCTCGGCTGCGGCGCCCAATGCCTAGTTGGGCTCAAGAATTGGTGGCTCCCCATCGCGGCAGCCTTTTTCACTTCCCCGGCTGGCGATGGCTATTGGTTGACCAAACCTGCCAGGGAGCAGCGCCTTTCGACCAAAGATCTTCCAGTTGCTGGCGCTCTTTAAATGTGTCCATGCAGGCCCAAAAGCCCTCATGCTTTACCGTAATCAGTTCCTGGGCTTCGATGAGCCGTTGGAAGGGCTCGTCAACCAGGTCCTCGCCGGGCTTTATGAAATCAAAAATCTTTTTCGACAGAACGAAGTATCCGCCATTGATCCACGTGTTGGAAGTCGCGGCATGCCTGATCCGGGTCACGTGAGATAGTCCATCCGTTTCGACAAGATGAAACGTCTGAGTCGGCGGGACGCACACAAAGCATGCCGTCTTCTTCGACTCCCGGAATCGCCCAATGACCATGTTCAGATCGAGGTCGGCCAGCCCGTCCACGTAATTGGCTAGAAACACATCTTCATCCTTGACGTACTCGTGAACGGCCAACAAGCGTTCCCCGATCATAGCCTTCGCGCCCGTGTCGACGAACGTGATCCGCCAATTCGCGAAGTCGGTGTTCAGGAGCTGCACCCGTCGTCCGGCATCCGACAGGACAAAGTCATTGGACAGGGCCTCGTTGTAGTCGAGAAAGAACTTCTTGATGGCCTCTCCCCTGTGTCCCAGGCAGAGAACGAAGTCCTTATGCCCGTAGTGGGAATAGTACTTCATCAGGTGCCAGATAATGGGGTGGTCTCCGATGGGAACCAGCGGCTTGGGCACATTGTCAGAGTACTCCCTCAAGCGCAGCCCCAAACCCCCACAAAAAATCACGACCTTCATATGTAACCCTCCACGCCAAATAATGATCGTAAAGTAGATAGTGAATGCGCCTGCATCAGGATCTGAGCCCGATAGACGAACAACGACGCGCGAACAGACACCTCAAGGCATGTACCTGGCTATGCCTCGCCGACTGTTCGCAGAAGCTTTTTATGGAATCGCCGCAGGAGCCGAGATCAATGATGCGGGCACTTCACTGGAAACCACCAACAACGCCATGGCCCGCCTGCGCGGGCTGTTCGATCGCATTCTAACGCTTCCGCCACACCCCGCGTCACAGCTCTGGCCAATGGTCAGGAGCGCGCAAATTGCATCCAACCGAGTGGGGGCCAATTCCAAGACTACGATAGCTCGAAACGGCCCCTACTTATACCGCGGTTGGCATGCGCTTCTCAGCAAGCGGGAAGAGCTTCGCACCCGCAAATCCGGCGTCCCCGTTTATTGGACGACCACGGTGAGGTCCGTCGGAGCCGCAGGCAGCGCCGTACTCGAGTAGCAGGTGTCGGCATTGAAGGTGTAGACCGTCGCTCCGCCTGCCGGGTTTCCGCCCATCGTGGTGAGGTAGCAATTGGCTGCCGGAGTTCGATAGGCATGGCCTCACACGTTGGCGATATTTCCTCCTACTACGTCAGGACCGATAGGGGGCCACGGAACCGAACCCCACCAAGCGGGTTCTGAGTTCAGATAGAACGACGCCGGCAGAGTTTGAGTTGGGCCGGCGACGCCGGGATAGACGGCTGATCCGCTGGCATTTTCTCCCGCCACCCAGCGCACAGCGGCGTTCACCGTATCATAGTTTCCCCAGCGCATCAGGCTCGTGCCAGACCGGGGGTCATCCATGAAGGTGTGACCGCTTTCGTTGCCGGAAAAACCAATGCTGTAAATCGACAGGTCGCCGGTAGAACCGCCGTCCTGCGTGGCGGTTGTCGCCGTGGTTTCATAATGAGTATGGTAGCCGGACGTGCCCAGCACATCACCGACCACGTTGTGATAGCGATTCGTGGAATAGACGTGGATGGCGTTGGTCTGCGCGGTTTTGGAATTGTCCCGTCCGCTGTACCGGCTGCGAAATACGGTGTTCATCCAGCTTGAGCCGTGAATCGAATCCATCTGCCAGCAGTCGCCGGTGTGACCCTCCCACAGGATGTAGGAATCGCCGGCGGAGTGATGATAGGAATCGCACTGCTGCCATTCGGGAGCGCCGTTGTTGTAGTTATTATCCACGGTGAAGTTGTAGCCGAAGACGCTGCCCGTCGAGGATTCATTGATCGTGGCCGTGGCGATGTGCTGGAAGATGTTGTTCTCAACCAGGTTGTCAGATGAACTTGCCCCGGAGTCCACGCCATAGGATTCTGAAGCGGAGTTGGAACCGACGAAGTAGCTGTCCCGCACCGTGATGTGTGAGGACTGGTATATCCAAACGTGCTTGTGCTGGTTGTCCGACCTGGAACCGAGGTTGATCGAACGGACATTCTTGATCCAACTGTTCGCCGCGTTGTGGAACATGAAGATCGAGCCGTACTGGCTGGTCACCGCGTTGGTGTTGACCGAGATGCCTTCGATGCCCGCTCCAGAGATCGGCAGGCTTGACGACCACCACGCTCCCGGCGAACGACCGCTCGCCCAGTTCGGGGAATAGATACCGGGCGTGATGCCAACCGTCGTCCCGCTGATCGAGGTCACGATTACCTGCTGCTGCTGCGCCCTGCCCGAGCGCCCACTGATTCCGTCAAGTCCCTGCTCGCTGCAACTGGTGGAGGTGCAAACCCAGATGGCATCGCCGGGATCGGATTGCGTGCCGTCGGTTCCATCAAGGATTAACAGGGAACCGACGTGCAAGTTCGACACAGAACTGAGCGTGATGGAGGTGGTTCCCTTGGCGTAGCCCGCCGTCCAGTTAGCGGTGTTGCTGGGCCCGCCAGAGTAGTCACCGCCCTCTGGATTTGCCGTATAGATGCAGGTTCCCAATCCATTTCCGCTGCCGCAGGATGAGAAAACGATCAAGGTCTTGTCTGGCCCAGCGCCTCGCAGGGTCACGTTGGCCTTCGTGTTGAGCTGGCCGGATAAGTTATAGGTGCCTGCATTCAGCATAACTACGCCGCCGCTGGCGCAGCTACTAATGGCGCTGTTGATCTGGGCAGCGGTCGCTCCAGCAGACAACGTGGTGCAGATCGTGGTGCGATTCGGGATCGTGCCCGCCCCTGCTTGCGACCAATCGATGGCGCGGGTGGGAGAAAGAACTCCCGACCAGAGCTGGGCGTGAGAATACGCAGCCAGAAAAGTTATGACGATGACGATGAAGAACGGAAGAAAACGATTGCGTCTCATTTTACCTCGCAGCGCCGGGGAAACCTCCTCCGGCGAGATCGCCGAAGTCAACTGGACCGTTTCGTGACATGCTGTGCACCCGCGGAAAATAGGGTCGTCGTACATTGCTGGTTCACGCTGGTCCAAACTGTTGTGCGCTATCGAGAAGTTTTACGCGTCCTTGGGCTGATGTCTACTGTACGGACGGACAGGATTCGGACAACTGTACTTTGACGTACTCTCACTCGGACATGGGCCGGCAGAGTCGAAGATGCGATGCGTTTTGACTCCGAACACCCGCCGTGGCGTCATCAAACACCGCGCTTATCATCTGAAGCAACAGGATGCGAACGTACCCGACGCCGCTGTTTATCAAGTCCGAAGGACTTCCAGAGCCTTGGCAACCGGCAGAATGTGCGCCCCGGAATCGACGGCGTATGCCACCACCGCCCCGAAGAACGCTGGGGTGCACCCGTAGGGAGTGGGTTCATCAGAAATGTCGTGAGTCGCGAGAATCAGCCAGCCTCGGGCTTGTCGGTTGCGATCGATCACGTCCTTTACGGCGGCGAAATCCTCTCGACTTTTCTCCAGGAAGTATGCGGACAGTTGATTGAGGTCCGTCGTTCCCGTATTGAACGTCTGTCCCCCGGCACGGCAACACAGAAAATGACTGACGATCTTCGCCTTGCTCAGCGGTCGAGGTGGGCAGATGGGGTAGGAAAACGTCTTGAACTCAGTCTCCGGCAACAATGTCTTGAGTGCTACCTGGTTCTCGATCACGGATTTTTCATATGTCCGCGGGTCGGTACCCAGGAATGACAGTGTGAGTATGTGTGGCATCCCAGTTCATGTCCCCGATCGATCAGGATCTTCAAATCGTCGGCGTTAAAAAGCTTGCCGGTGGCCGTCTCCCCGCCCATCAGGCCGAGGCAGGCGTAATAGGTGCCAGCCAGACCGGATCGATTCAGGATCGCACCCCCGGTGTGCAGGGCCGACCGCGGAAAATCATCGAAGGTAAATGAGATCAAAGGCCGCTGGGCGTTGATCACCAACGGTCTCCGGAACAGAAAACTGGCCGAGCGTCTCTGATAGTACCCGTGGAGCCTCCGCCAGATGTTGACTTGGGGTTCAATCAAGCCTGTCATGTGCGAGTCGTTGGGCATCGGCATCAACTCGAAGCGAGCAGTCTCGGTTCGGTTTCTTCGGTCGTAACCGGCCATTCGGAGGCCGTGATCGTCTGCGTTTGTGCCGGCGGCGCTTCAGGAACGGCCATCACCGCAAACAGAAAGGCAATCCACATCGGATGCATCACCTTGAAAGCTGCCTCGGTCATGTTGTAGACGGTCGCAACCACCAGCAGCGAGAGCCGGAAAGGCGCCGACACCATCTTATGCCGAAATGCATCCACGACGTTGCGGTATCCAACCAGGAATTGCGCGGCCAGCAGAGTCACGCCAATCCATCCGAGGTTCAGATACATCTCGATGTACCCGTTGTGCGCCTGGTTGGGGTGGAAGATATATTTGCTCCACATGTACTCTACTCTCGATCCCAGCCAAAAGGATTCAAAGCCCGTGCCCAGCAGGGGATTGATGTGCATCTTCAACACGTCATTCCAGATGTCGGTGCGGCCGGTCAGGTCTGGATTACGGCCCAGCAGGTGCACAACAGAATCGTAGACATCCGGAAACACGTAGCCGAACAGCGCGCCGCAGATGATCAGCAACGTCAGACGGTTTACGGTGCTGGGCTTGCCGCTGCGCGTGGTCATCAGCAACAAGGCGCTGCCCAGCCCAAGGCATGCCAGAGCAGTAGAGGAATTCGCCAGATGAAGCAGCCAGGCAATCATGACGAGCACGGTCCCGTGCGCCAGCATCGACCCGGACCTGTTCGCGCGCTGCTTGTCGCGATACGCGTCCGTAAACAGCCACAGAGATACCAGCCCGCAGATAAGACAGATGACGCCAAGGCCGTTCTTGTCCGACGAAACGCCGGTAAAAGAAACCTCCCAAGTAAATGGAAGATAACCGCGCCCGTAATCCGGGTAATACTTGATGACCAGAAGAGAAAGCGGAACGAGGAGAAAACCGGTGCGCGCAAACAGCCGCTTCAGCGCCGCGGCGGGGTTGCGATCGGTCAAAACCAACATGACCATCGCAAGATTCCCCAAGGCCTTGGTCCAACGCTTCAGCGCCACCAGGGGAAAATCCGACCACACCACGCTGAGCAGGCAGTAAACAAAGAAGAGGAGAATCACTCCGTTTTTCTGCAACAACCTGGAAGTGCGCGGGACGCGATTGAACAGCACCACAATCGCGACTACGATCAGCCCGCTCAGGATCAAACGATCCACCGGGTTGCCCTCCAGGTACTGGTCTGCAGAAATCAGCCTAGGTCCTCTCTGGAGCCACTGTGAAAGGTTCCGCGACGCGCCGAGGAAAAACCAAGCGACGGCAAACCAGATGGCCGGCGACGTTTTGGATTCGCGATCGCGGTCCAGGTAGTTCAGTCCGACGATTCCCACCGCGAACAGCGCGAGTGCAATTCGAGGAGCCATGGTTATCTGGACCCGGCGCGAGCGGGAACCGCTGCGGAAGGCGAATCCACAAATAGACGGTGGATAAGTTCCAGCGTCAGCACTTTATGAATTTCGCTGGTGTAGTTCCGGTTTCCCTTCAGATGACCTCGCACCATGTTTTCAAGCGCTTTGCGCTCCAGGTAAGGCCGGGAGAGGGTCCGCGGATCCAACAGGACTTCGCGAAGGTACTTGGCGAGGCTGTCCCGATACCAAACCCGGAAATGGTAGAACTTGTGCCGGCCGAGGAAAAGGCGCTCGAGGCGAAACGGCGCGAGGAGATGGTCCAAGCGGGCCACAAATTGCGGCATGCCGTAATCGTAAGCGTACTCCGCCTTGAAGGTGAATTCGAGAATCTGCCGCAGCCCCGCCGCAGTCAGTCGATTGCCGTTTCCGGCCAACCCGCGGTCCGTTCTGATCTTGCCCAGCACTGCATCCCCATCGGAAATCAGGCGCAGGCAGACATCGTCGTTTACGCACGCCGATGCTGGCGCGCGGAACACGGTGCGGACGAAGTCATTGTCCAAATACGGGGAGCGCGTGGAAACCTGCGTCTGTTCCAGGGCGAGAAGGCCATAGTGATGCCAAGGGGCTTGGCGAAACACCGCAAACGAAAGGGCGTGTCCTCGGAGCAGGCCGGCGTAAGTTTGCTTCGCGACATCGACCTGAGCCAGCAACTCCGGACGGAACAGCCCGGCCGCGGGCGCCATTGGCTTGAAGGCCCGCACCCGCCGCAGCACCTCGCCGCCGTAGTTTCCCGTCATCCGGACGGGAGCGACTTCGCGCACCTGCTCGTTGACGTATAGATCGGCGGAACGGCTTGCGTCGGCGCAACCGTCAGAAAGGAAGACCGTGCGCTCCGCATATCGAGAAAATTGCGCGAGGAATTCGTCTCCTACCGGAATCACCTGAAAGGACTGCTGACACGCCTGCGCCACTTGGCGCGCGATCAGCACATCCTGATTGTCGCGGAACGGCCCTCCAAACGAGAAGCAGGGGAGAGACCCAGGAGCAGACTTGTGCCACGCCATAATCATGCGGGTGTCCAGACCCCCGGTCAGCGACATCCCGATCCGCTCACCGCCATCGAAGTAGCGCGGAAGATTGCGCGAGAAGACGTCTCTAAGTTCCTGGTAATAGGGCTCCGGCTCCAGGGGAGCTTGCTCCTCCCACTCCCGCGGCTGGAAGTAGCTGCCTCGCTCCACCGAGCCCCGCTGCAATACCCAGGCGGAGGCAGGCGGGAGCACCCCAATGCCCTTGAAGATGGTACGGTTTTCCAACACGCAGCCGCAGGCCACGAACTCGCCGAGCCCCTGAGGGTCGATGTTTCGCAACTCGGGACGAACCGCCAGAATCGCCTTGGCTTCCGCGGCGAAATAAAACGCCTCCCCCGATTCGTGGTAGTAGATCCGGTGCATCCCGTAGCGATCGTTGAACAAGGTGGCGGTTCCGCGTTTGCGGTCCGTCAGCAAGCCATGAAACCGGCCGTTCAACCCGGCAGGAAAAGAGGGATCCTCCTCGCTCATACGAACCAGGGAGGAGGCCGCCTTCCCTGTTGACGTCAGACGGCGGGCGGTAGCCGGCTCGGGGAATTCCTCCCCGGAAAAAACCAGTACCCTGTCCTCACGCTCGTTGCACAACGGCATTCCGGAATCGTTTCGCTCTGCCCATCCCACGTAGATTCCCAAGGACTCATCAATCCACGTTCCCGTCCGGTAGAAAGACTCGTGGCGCAGGGCTTCGACCATCCGCAGCAACTCGCGCTGGGCGCGCTCGCGCGGCATTCTCGTAATCAGACCGACAATTCCTGGCATTTAGCTCGCTCTTAGGCTGGCAAATCCGGGCGACTCCACTTTCGAGGTTCGCCTCGGGAAGATGTTCGGAAGCATCTCGGTCAGATCTGTCCGATTCGTTCTAGTCGCAAAAGATGTGGAGCCGGCGGGGGGATTTGAACGCCCCATCTGCCGAGTTACAGTCTCGGCCGCTCTGCATTTGAGCTACACCGGCTTGTGGCGATATGCGGCAATGCGTGCCCGCACTGTATTGCCAAGAGTGATCGCGCGATGCGGAAGGACACCGAGGAGGCCTCGATGAAGCTTCAGTTTTATACAAAACCTCCCCCACGTTGTCAACGGAACGTAGTATCGCGGAACCAACGTCTCGCCAAAACCATTTCGAATCTTGAATTCCCTCAACGGACTATGCTGCTTGTTGCCATAATTAAACAAACCGTAGGTCAGGTACGACATTCCTCTCGCTTCGCACAACTCGACCGCCTTGGCGACCAAGGCATTGGCCGGCCGTTTGTCGGACTCACTCGCTTTTGTGACCAGGTTGAGGATCGAACCCACCTGGCCGCAGTAAACAACTTTCAAGAATCCGATCAATTCGCCGTCGCAGACTGCGCAGACGTAATCGCTCCGGTCAAGAAACGATGACTGGTCCTTCCTCACCTGATCAAAGCTCTTTCCGAAGTGAACGTTGGGCCTGCCCTGTCGCAGGGAAGAGTCATTGTTCACTCCGATAATTCCCCGAATCAGGTCATCATCAAGATTTTTGACGATGATGTTTACGCCACGCTTCTGCGACCTCCGTACGTTTTTGCGGGTTTCTTGCGGAAGACCTTCCCACCACTCCTTGAAACTTGTGGTCCGAGCGGTGGCAACGCTATCCCATTCCACCGAATATGAATACTTCGGATCCGTCGCTGGAAGTTTCTGCGAGAACGTGAAGATGTCGCCTCTGAATCCATCCGACGCAGCGTTCCGTATGGCTGTCAGATACCGTTCGGGATCTTCAACTCCGCTTTCCAACCACTCCTCATCATGGACGACGGCAACCTTGACCCACTTCCCTTTTAGGATGATCGAGCGGCCGTCGATCGGCACCGCAGGAACCGTGAACCATTTCCCCTTGACGTGGATCTCGATGGCGCTACCTGCGCCAGCATCGGTATCGGACGGACATAGTTCCTTGTCGGAAACGTACATTGATGTCTCCACCACTTACAGTGCGTGTCTCTCAGTTGGTCAAAGCGGCTCGGCACGGCGTTTGTTCCCGCACCTGTGTGTACCGGTCTTTCATGGCGAGTTGGCAGAAAATGGCATCCATGATCCTGGCGGTCAAAAGAATCTCCCGATAGGGGATGGGCACGGGGGTTTCTTCAGCAATGGAGCGGTAAAACGATTCGATCAGATACTTCATGCCGGATTTCATCTGGAAATCATTGCCCAGAAAAGTGCGGAGGTTGGTGAACAGGTTTCCGCAATACTGTTTTGCCAAAGTCACGGGAGGCACGAACTTTTCCGCATAGCTTTTGTATCGGGCGCCGTGCAGCTTGATCAGTGTCTCCTGATCCTGATCGAGCACCAGACCATTCTTCTCTCCATAGATCCGGAACTGGTGGAGCAACGGACGCATTTGTGATGAGAACGTGAAATACGCAGTGCTGCCGTCGTCCCCGGCAACGATCACCCTGAGCTCGTCAATGATCTCGGTTTCACCCAAGCTTCTGAGAAACGGACTGATAAAGCCGTGCACGACGACCTGAGGAGATTCGCTGGTCAGGAACTCGGCAATCCTGGCGATACCGTGACTGATGATGTTGTGCAGCAGTTTTCCCGGCAGCCTCCGGACCCAGTGCTTGGGGTCACCCAGCAGCGCTCCCGCGTAGCCCGACCGGCTCAGCTCGTAGCCGTAATAACTTTCCATGTGCACCGGCCCGCTGCCCAGAAACCCGCCCTGAACCAGGGTTCGCATGCGTCGCGCGACGTGGCTGAATTGATCGTCATGCCCGGCAGTTATCTTGAGCCCTTTTTCATTGGCCAGGGCAATCAGCTTTTGGGCTTCGTCTTCATTCAGCGTGAAGGGCTTCTCAACGTAGACGTGGCTGCCGGAGGCCAGGCAAACTTTCGCAATGTCGAAGTGGGTCTGCGGAGGAGTGGCAATGTGAACCACATCGGGCCTGGCCACGCTCAGCATCTCCGGCAGGTCGCTGAAATACTGTTGGATCGGGAATCTCTCGTACAGCTGCCGGGCCATCAGCGGCTCCCGGTCGCACACGCCGACGATCTCGCAGTCCTTGATTCTCTGGATCTGCGCCGCGTGCGAATCCGCAATCTTGCCGCAGCCTACAATTGCGACCTTAAGCACGTTGTTCCCCGCTCAAGCAGCTCTCGAAATATCTCCTGAACCCCTCCGTCATGGGAACTTTGGGGGTCCAGCCTAACCGGGTCTTCAGTTTTTCGTTGCTGTAATGCGTCTTCTTCCAGAAGGAGTTCCATTTCCTGGTATTGAAGGCAGCCGGCAACTGGCCCTCGGACCAGCGGGAATACCACTCCCACAGGTAACAGAGCGCGAAACTCAGGGCGTGAGGAACATACACCGACTTGAACTGCCTGACATTCTTCTTATAGAGGCGCAAGAACTGGCGGCTGGAGGGCAGATCGTCGTCCACGACGTTGAAAACCTCGCCGCTGACGCCTTCCGTTAATCCGGCCAGAGCGATCGCGTCGGCGCAATTATCGACGTAGGTGAACGGTATGCGATTGGATCCACCCAGATGCAGAAACACGCCAAACGTGCCGATCCCCACCCGGCCCGTTATGCCCCGGTTGCCCGGTCCATAAACATAACCGGGCCTGACAATGACGTAAGGGATTCCGAACTTCGCACCGTACTCGGCGACGATTTCATCCTGTTTGGCTTTGGCGAAATCATAGGCATCGCCCCGGAGTTCGGGATGAGTCTCAACCGGGCACCTCTCATCCAGCAGCCGCCGCCGGGGCTTGTTCGTGTTGGTATAAACCGTAAACGAGCTGATGTTGACAAACCGCTTCAGGCAATTGTGCTGGACGGCTGCTTCCAAAAGATTGCGGGTGGTGACCACCGAGTTCATGAATGCGTCGGGAATGGATTTTTCGCCGCGGCCCGCCGCCAGGTGGAAAATTATCGCTGCGCCTTTGGCCGCCGCCGCGCAGTCCTGGGGTGACAGAAGATTGCCTTCCACCACCTCAACTCGCGTTCCATTCGTCATGCCCTGCAGACGACTCTTGTTGCTGTAAGGCCGGGAAAAACAGCGCAGGTTGCGAAAGCCGCGGTCCAGCAGGGTCTGCACCAGCCTGGACCCAATGAAGCCGGTCGCGCCGGTGATGAGAATCAGATCGTCGTGCCCGATGATGAATGGTTTCGGTTCCGTTTCAGCCATGGTTACATCACTGCGTAACGTAGGTATCCCGCACAGGATTGATGCCCATCAGCGCTAGCAACCTGCCGATGTGGTCACACAGGCTGACGAGGTAAGTCATGAACCTGCCCTGCCCCAGCGCCAGCGCAAACGGGAGCGCGACGGTATAGGCGGGAACCGCGATGATCGAGGTTGCAATGTCGCGCGCTCCGAACCGGTTATGAAGCCGGGAGGTCGCTCCGCGCAGCAATGCCCTCCTCAGCATGAAAGTACGGTTCCAGCGTATGGGGGGGACAACCTCATAAGCCAGAGCTTCATGGCACCAGATGAACACGTGCCCTTTTTCAATCATCCTGCCGAAAAAGTCCTGGTCCTCTCCCGTGAGGAACTCAGGTCGAAATGGCGAGTCCTGTCCCGCGAAAACCTGTTTCTTCAGCAGGACGTTTCCGGTCCGTCCCTTTTTCCCGTCGATGACCAAGCCTGTCGGATAGGACGGCCGGTCGTAGAATTTGCCCGTCACCACCCACTTGGGAGGCTGGACATCGAAGTGCGGCTTCACCGGCCCCAGTACGCCGTCCACCTGGCGTTCCCGGCAGGTCTTGAACAAGGTCAGCAGCCACGGCTTCGTCGGGAACTCGTCGTCATCGATAAAGGCAACAAAGTCGCCCTCGGCGACCTCAACCGCTTTGTTCCGCGCCAGTGCGATATTCTGGCGGGGCTCTACGCAGTACGTAATCGGGACCTGCGAACCGCGGCTGAATTCCGCTATCGCGGGCTCGGCCGAGCGAGCCTGATCGTTGTCCACGACGACGATCGAGTAGGTGAACAGCCCTTCGGTTTCCTGGCCGGCAAGCCCTTCCAATAGACGCTTGAGCAGGTCTGGCCGTTGGTAAGTGCAGATGCAAACGGCAATATGCGGCAACGGTTGGATCGTTGCGCCAACGTTTCCAGTCGCCTGAACAGCCGTCTTGGTGATCATCGTGGACCCTGCGATACCGTCAGGCATTGCTCTTCAACGTACGGCCGGTGAAAAACAGCTTCATGCGCTGCAACTGCTCCCGCCGATTGAATTTCACCAGCTCGCGGGATACCGGCCTCTCAATGCCTCTCACGGTTTGCCACATATAGCCGGCCAACAGCGCCATTCCCCCGATCACGAACGGCCGTTGCGTCATCTGGTAGACGCTTCTGAACACTTCCCACAGCGGATGACTTCCCACAGCGTAGTCCTTGGCGCCGTCTCGAAACCTCACCTTCACGATTCCCTGCTCGGCGGTCCCCATCTCGCGATGGTGCAAGTAGAATTTCTCGGTAAACGTCCTCGTCTTCCAGCCCTTCATTCTTGCGGAAATGTTCACGATACGGTCGATGGCGCCGCCCTTGGCCGGGGTGTACCCGCCGATATCCTCGTAGCAGGCGCGGCGAAATACCTGACAGCAGCCGGTCACGTGCTCGATGCTGACGAAACGATAGTCATAGGTGTAGTTGTGCGGATCCCTGAAACGCGTTCCCACCAGCCCCAGCTTGGGATCCTCAACCATTTTGCCGAGCAGAAAGGCAAAATAGTCCTGGTCAAACGAGATGTCGCCATCGAGGCATCCGACAGCCTCGCATCCCAGGTCTTTCACCCTGTCGTATCCGGCGTTAAAGGCGTACACCTTCCCCGCAAAATGCCGCTCGCGCCGCTCCGGCATTCGGATCAACTCAATCCAAGGATAGTCGGCCGCATATTTGTTCACGATCTCGTCGGTCCCGTCGGTGGAACCGTCGCTGACGATGACCCACTTGAGCGGAAGCACCGTCTGCGCGATCACCGACTGGATGGTCAATTCGAGGAACTCCGCCTCATTGCGCGCCGGAGTTACCAGAACGTACGCGGGAAGATTCGTCATACTTTCACCCAAGCCATCGGATTATCCGCGGCCGAAAGCGCCGCCGGGTTCTCCGATTCGCTCAGCAGTGTTGCCATGGCAAGAAGCATCCACGCCTGCGACCATCTCATGTAGGAAGTCCGGATCTTGCAAAACCGAAGGGCGCGGTAGTAGAAGCAGCCTCGAGCATCCCGCAGATGATTCATGGCCCAGCCGAGCACCTGATACGCCAGCGGAAGATTCTTGGGGTCGAGATCCTTTAGCGTCGCCAGCGTAATGATGCTCTGCGCCACGCTGTGAACATCAATGGGATAGGTGCGGTCATGGAAGTATCGGGCCACGCCATCCTCGCGAAAAAAATGGTCGCGGTAGAAAGCGAACCCGCGCTCGATGCAGGTTTTGAACTCGGCGGTGCCAAGGTCATCGCCAAGAGAACGCAGGGCGCAGAGGTTAAAGCCGGTGTGGAAATTATCGATCCATCCCGCCGACGGCTCCTCGCCGTAATACCAGGATCCATCGGCGTTCTGCTTCGCGGCCGAGTGGCGGGCCACCTTGAGCGCAGGATCGAGAAACTTGCGTTCGCCGGTGCGCTTGTGCACGCGGCACAGCAATGCGGCGGCAAGAAAATTCGCATTGTGGATTTGAGCCCGCCGCGTGGGAAGTGGATAGCTGAAGCCGGCCACCGCGTCGCCCGAAGTCCAGTAGAGCTCGTTCAGGATATATTCGGCCGCACTCACCGCCATGCTCAGGCATCGCGAGTCCCCGCAATCGTCATACACATCCAGCAGCGCGTTGGCCACGAACGAAGTGCAGACCAGGTTCGGCGCCCCGGCGGGCACCAGGATGGTCCGTGTCTGCCAGGGAAAACTGTAACCCCAGCACCAGTAGGAAACGCCTGGTGAGCGCAGTGCGCCGAGGCGCTCGATCATCAAACTGATAAGTTCTTGCTGATGTTCGACCCCGATTTTCGAGAGCCTGATGAAGGCGGAGAGAAACAGCGCCAGGCCTTTCGGATTTTGGGTCTTGGGAATTCGCAGCAGGGAGCGAACGTTGATGGGACTCTTCTTTAACGCCTGGGTAAGCACCAGGCGGGGAATTCTGGAATTCAGAAATGGCAGTGCGTTGAAGAGGCCGCTGTTCAGGGCGTCGTAGGGATCATAGCCGGCCCATTCGTTCGACCTGCAGTAGTCCAGCAACTTCAGGGTGGCGACCCTGGCGTCCTGGTAAGGGGTTCTAGAGTCGGTCATCGCTACCACGCGGCGGTCAGTATGGCGGCGATGCGCTCGGCTGCATGTCCATCCCACAGGGGCGGAATCTCGCCCTTCTTGGTTTCGCCGCGCAGTATCTTCTGCACTTCCATGCGGACACGCGGAATGCTGCGGCCGACTAGAATATTGGTTCCAATCTCCGCCGTGATCGGCCGTTCCGTATTTTCCCGCATCGTCAGGCAAGGAACACCGAGGAATGTGGTTTCCTCCTGGATGCCGCCGGAATCGGTAATGACGACGGTCGCCCGTCTCTGCAGTGCCAGAAATTCCAGGTAGGGGAGCGGATCCACCAATTGCAGAGTGCCCCGTTTGCCGTTGAGCCCCGCCTCATGCAATCGCTGGCAGGTGCGCGGATGAACCGGGAACACTACCGGAAGCTCAGCCGAGATATCCGACAGCTCGCGCAACATTTGGCCAAGCCATGGAATGTCATCCACATTGGACGGCCGATGCAGCGTCACCAGCGCATACCGCGAAGGCATACTGGCGGGAACCCGCTCTGCCGCCGCCAGCATTCCCACCAGAGTGTCGATCATCACATTGCCCACCAGGTGGATCTTCTCCAC
>JAIQFL010000222.1 GCA_020073365.1 Terriglobia bacterium
CAACGCCTCCAGCACTTGCTGCAACGTCGTGGCATCCACACCGGCGCCGATCCGGAGCCGTTCGCCAGTTGTCAGCACCAGCTCCAAAGCTGCGTGCTCCGCCGGTCCCCGCCGGGGCTCTGCCTCCACCAAGGCAAACCGCATCGACGGCGTTGTTTGCAGCCGCTTCCGCCAATAATAGAAGGACTGCTCGGTGAGCCCTTGTCGCGCGCAAAACTGCTTCACCGATGCGCCGCTCTGCCTTTGCGCCGAGATCCGCGCGCGCCAATCCTCGCTTCTTGATCCCAGCTTCCTTGCCACAGTAGATCTTGTCATGGAACCACTATGGGGCTTGGCTAACGGCATTGGAAGAGGGGTTCATCGGACGCTTACGATTGGGTAGTCTGGTCTATATTTCTGCTCGAATACGTTGTCATGGTGGCCATCGCCTCAGAACGGACTGTATACATAAAGCGAAACCCTCTGAATCTAGCCGTGATCGTCGTGTCATACCCCCACCTCCCCATCGCTTTTGGCTTGGTCCGGTTGGCGCGCTTTGCAAGGTTCTTGCGGGTCTTGAGGCTCGTGGGCGTCACGGCTCGCGCCATTGAGGCGTTGCGAACAATCTTCTGGCGCCGTGGTATGGTCTGCGTTGCAACTATCAGCGGCTTCATCATCCTTGCTGGCGGTGCCGGCTTGACGCTGTTGGAGCCCCAGACAGTTCGGGGCGGCTTCGCGGAGGGTGTCTGGTGGGCCGTCGTCACGGCCAGTACCGTGGGTTACGGTGACATCGCGCCAAGCACGATGTGGGGAAGGATCATAGCGGTTTTGTTGATGCTGAGTGGGGTGGGCCTGATGTCAACTCTCGCCGCTTCGATTACCGCGTACTTTGTGGGCCAGGAAGAGAGCGCGGCGCTGACTGAACTGAAGGAGCGAACAACCCGGATTGAGAGCCTGTTGAACGACCTAAGTGACCGGCTGACCGGGCCTGCGGAAGTCGGGCATCGACCCAGCCACGTTGTCAGACAATTGGTGCCGCCGGCTTGCCAGCCAGCGAAGAGGGCTGCGGCAGGCGACGCGTCAGGGTCGAGGTGATGTTCGTAAGGAATGCCGAGAGTATTGGGGGTTGCGTAAATGAAGCTAAGGTGTGCATTGTGTATCATCGCAGAGTTCGTTTGGGTGGCGCCCAATATCAAAGCCCAAAGCGGAAGCCCAGGCATCGTCATCAGTCAGGTCTATGGCGGGGGTGGAAACTCCGGGGCCACGCTGCGCAACGATTTCGTGGAGCTTTTCAATCGTGGCAACACATCGGTCACCGTGGCAGGTTGGTCTATCCAATATGCCTCCGCGTCGGGATCGAGTTGGGATCGAACATTGCTCAGCGGCGTAATTCAGCCGGGTCAGTACTATCTCATCCAGGAAGCGCAGGGCAACGGGGGGTCAGCCTCGCCGCCTGCGCCCGACCAGTCCGGTGGGACAAACCTGAGCGCCACTGACGGAAAGATCGTGCTCGTGAGCAACTCGACCCTGTTAACCGGGGCAGTTCCATCAGGATCGCAGATCGTCGATTTCGTCGGGTATGGCAGCGCGAACGCCTCGGAGGGCAGTCCCGTGGCGGCTCTTACCAATACGACCGCCGCCATTCGCCAGTCTGGTGGGTGCAGCGATGCGAACAACAACCGAGCAGATTTCAGCGTGGGTTCACCGACACCTCGGAATAGCAGTTCTCCAAAGAATCTTTGCTCGCCGCCACCACCACCGCCTTCCAAGGTTGACTTGGTAGTCACGGGACTCACAGCACCGACCAGCGGCGTTGCGGGGGCTACGTTGAGTGGGACGTCCGCGACCGTGAAAAACCAAGGCGCCGCGGGCGCTGGGGCGTTCCGCGTGGGATATTACCTGTCCCCCACCGCGGGCATGACGTCCTCAACGGTGTACACCGGGACGTCTTGCAGCGTGGGCAATGGGCTGGCCGCAGGCACTACGTTCAACTGCACCAGCGCCGTAATCATTCCATCCAATCTGTCGGCGGGCACGTGGTATTTGTTGGCCGTAGCAGACGACCAGAATCAGGTCGACGAATCGGACGAGAGCAACAACCTGCGCCCTGCCGACACCGGCACCATCATCCTGAGCGTTCCGCCGAGTTCAGGGCAGCCGTGTGGCACTGAGCGCTGGCCAGTAAAAACCGAGACCGATGCCGATTCGAATCTTGTGAACCTGAACAACATCAATTCGACAACAATTGCGAACCTGGTGGCCTTGGCGTCGCCTTCGAGCAAACCGGAGAACAACCGCGTTCAGCCAACTGAAACGACGGTGTTCGTGCTGAACGCGACTGTGACCCAATACAAGCTGGAATCGGATGATTCCGACTACCACATCGTGCTCTCGGACTCATCCGGCAGGACCATGATCGCTGAGATCCCCTTACCCGGCTGCGTGGGCTCAGGCAGTCCGTTCCTTACGGCAATCACCAATGCCCGCGTGGCGTTCAATGCGCAACTGACTGCAACGACCAGTTTCAAGCCGGCCAACATTCCCGTTCAGATTAAGGGCGTCGGATTTTTCGATTTTCTTCACGGCCAGACGGGTGTGGCCCCGAACGGGATCGAGTTGCACCCGGTGCTGGACATCATCTTCAACCCGAGCCCCAACCCAACGCTCACTTCGGTCAATACCGCCGGAGGCTTTCCAGACATCGCGCAGAATGACTGGATCGAGATCAAAGGCACAAACCTCGCGCCTTCAACCGTCGGGCCGAACGGAATGACTTGGAGTAGCGCGCCGGAGTTCGCCTCCGGGAAGATGCCGACTCAGCTCAGCAACGTCGCCGTTAAGGTCAACGGCAAGCCCGCCTTCGTCTACTACATCAGCGAGAACCAGATCAACGTTCTTACGCCGCTCGATGGTAGCCAGGGCCAGGTATCGATTGCGGTAGCAAACGGGACGAACTCCAGTGCGCTGTTTACCGCCAACATGCACGTCGTAGCGCCGTCCTTCCTCCTCTTCGGCTCCAGCAAGTACATCGTTGCCACCCATGCAAACGGATCGTTGCTCGGGCCCGCGTCGATGTCGGTTCCCGGCTATTCCTTTAGGCCGGCTCAGCCTGGCGAGACGATCATCCTTTACGCCGTTGGATTCGGACTGCCCGGAACACCGTTGGTCGACGGCTCCGCCAATCAGTCCGGTTCCTTGCCCACGCTGCCCGTCGTCCAGATCGGGGGTACCACGGCCGCAGTTCAGTTTGCCGGTGTGATCAGTCCGGGGCTATACCAGATCAATGTGGTCATTCCGACCACGGCGGCCGACGGCGACACTCCGATAACGGCTAATTACGGAGGTTTCACTACTCCTGTCGGTTCCGTAATCGCGGTGCAACGGTGAGTTTGTAGAGAAACCGCCAACCTGAGGTAATTCCAATGTCCTGCCCCCAAACAATCGCTCAGTGACAACCCCATCAGAACCGGTGCGGGACCGGAAGAGTTTGCAACAACGATTGTAAGGTAGGTACATTCGAAGAGAGCACGCTCTGACAGGAATCAACGCAAAATGGCGGGGAACGTCAAACGTGGCGGGAAGGGTCGCCACAAGATACCCTTCATATTTGCCGACTATGCACGTCCAGACGAAGTCCAGACGAGGGCTCAGGAGTATTTCCTTTGGGTAGTCCACGGCAGGACGCCGGCCCCGCTGTATCGTTTGCGGGATGAAGTCTTTCCGAAGTTTCGCGCAGCCTTCGACCTTGAACGAAGCCGAGCGGAGACGGATGATGAGATCAAGAAGCACGCATGCCAAGCGCTGGTCGACGTCATGCTCAAGGAGGAAATCGACGGCCTTGGAGCGTTGGTGGAGTATCAGGCGGTATGGGCGGCCTCTCGGCTGCTATACGACGCCACCGACGACCTAATCTCTTGGGCTAACCGATTCAACCTGCGAGGTAGACGATTCGATGTTGGCGAATCCAAAGATCCCGATTCGTTGAAGTCTGCGCGAATAGGCGCCATTTGGCCGGTGGTTGCGGCCTTGGAAACGATCTTCGACTGGCATTTCGCACCGCTAGGGTCGCTTCGCAAGAATCGCAGTCCTCCGCTTTGGCGAGCGCCAGTGCGCCTTTTCAAGGGTCCCCCTAAGGATCCCGAGATTCTGCCAACCATAAGGCTGAAGGCCCCGGTGTGCAACTTTCCGCGGTCCGAACCATCGGCGGCCGTGGAAGTAGTGGAAGGCACTGAACAAGCCTCATGGGATGCGGAGTTTGAGCCGGAAGAGCAATTTCGGTCCCGGATCCGCTACCTTTTCGAACTGTGGCTCAATCGGTACGTCGAATCAAAGAAAGTGGCGGCGCGCGATGCCGGACTTGTCGAGGTGCCGGGCAAACGTGAACTAGATCATTTTTGCTGGACAGCAAGATATCAGATCGACCAGGCATACATTTCGACCATCGCGCGTGAGAACAACAAGACTGAGAAGGCTGTGGAGCAGGCGATCGAACACGTTCTGGAATTGATCAGCCTGGAGAAGCGACCAGGAAGACGGGGCCCCCCTCGGCAGCCGAAGGCAAGTAGGGCTACGAAAGCTCGCGATCACCGCTGACAATCGAGGATATTTCCTGGAACCCGGTCGGTACCTTGCCTTTGCCAGCCCTTTCGGGCGCGCATCCGTCAAAAAACGGGAAATCTTTCGTCGCGGCGCATTTGTACCGGTTGCGTTTTACCTTCGTGGTCTTATTCTGAACTCAGCCACGCGGCTGAACTCGAAAGGAGCAAGCGGTGCTGACCAAGTCTTCCCTCTCAACGCAGCAAAGACGGCTACTCGAAACCCTACAAAAGACGAATTTTGGGCGTATCGAACGCCTCACAGTCCGTGGTGGTGAACCGGTATTTGATCCGCCACCGCGCATTGTTAAGGACGTCAAGTTGGGCGCCGCTGAAAACGGCGTACGGCCGGAACTCGCCGCCATCGATTTCGCGCTCAAGCGCGAACATGTCGAACTATTTGAAAACCTCAGGCTTATTGGCGACGGCACGGTCGAAAGCCTTGAAGTCAAGTCTGGCCTGCCGTTCCGGTTGACGTTCGCGCAGCGGATCTAGGCACTACCTCCCGGTTCACCATTTCTGGCCAAGGAGGAAACATGAATCCGCCATCGATATCCAAACAAGAGGTTCTCCAGGAGTCGTTGTTCTTGATGGCCTTCCCCCTTGCGCGCCGCGTAGTTGCGGTACGATCGGCTGCCGCCACCACCATCGCCCCTATGACCTGGGCCGACGGCGAGGACGTTGAACAAGAGGCCATGATTGCCTTGTGGCAGGCACTTGCGTACTATGATGCGTCACGGGCGTCGTTGCGAACGTTTGCCGAGCGCGTGGTTGCCAACCGACTGATGTCCGTCCTACGCGGTGTCCACGCTGTGCGCCGCAACTGTGGTTGCGAAGCACCGCTCGATGAGTTCGCCTCTACGTTGTCGGCGTCGAACGACCGGGTTGATTTGCGCGTTGACGTCGAGCGAGTCCTCACCGGGGTAACATCGTTTGATCGCGCCGTCGCACTATGTCTGCTGGACCGGTCTGCGGTCGAGACCAGCCGCTGCTTACAAGTCTCCCGCGCGGCCACGTATCGGGCAATTCGTCGACTACGCCTGGCATTCATATCCGCCGGCATGCGTCCGGCGAGCCGTCAACATCGTGCTCGAGGTGCGCGCGGATGACTCGGGCCGGCGCTTATAGACCTAGCCCTATAAAGCGTTCTCGTCGTAGCTGTGCGGACATGGACGCACTTCGAGGGGCAATCTACGCGGTGCTCGCCGCCGATAACCCCATGACGGTTCGGCAGGTCTTTTATCAACTGGTCGGCCGCGCCGCCATCGAAAAGACCGAGGCTGAGTACAAACAGACCATCGGCCGGCTGTTGACCGAGATGCGGCGCGCTGGTGAAATCCCATTCGACTGGATTGCCGACAACACAAGATGGATGCGCAAGCCGCGGACGTACGACTCGCTCCGCAACATGCTGGAGCTGACCAAGGACACCTACCGGCGTGCGCTCTGGAACGATCAGCCGGTCTATGTCGAGATCTGGCTTGAGAAAGATGCTCTGTCCGGCGTAGTGTACAAGGAGACGCACCAATGGGACGTCCCTCTGATGGTTACGCGTGGGTACCCGTCCGTCAGCTATTTGCACGCGGCGGCCGAGACCATCGGGGCGACCGGCAAGCCAGCATACCTGTACTACTTCGGCGACCACGATCCGAGTGGCCGGGACATCACGCGCGCCACAGAAGCCGGCCTTAGGGAGTTCGCGCCGGATGCCGACATCAGTTTCGAGCGAGTCGCGGTAACCGAGACTCAGATCGCCCTCCTCCGGTTGCCGACGCGGCCCACCAAGTCGGCGGACTCCAGAAGCAAGTCGTTCTCCGGAGAGAGCGTCGAGGTGGACGCCATCCCGCCTGAACTCCTTCGCCACCTGGTCCGTGGCTGCATAGAGCGCCACCTTGATGAGGATCGGCTCCGACTCACAGAATTGGTGGAGGCGGCCGAGCGAGAGACGTTGGCGAGGATTGTCGGGAATCTGGGTGTACCGGTGTGACTGCCGATTCCCTCGCTCGCGCACTCGAAGCCCGCCGCTGCGGTGCGGGTTGGAACTCACTCTGCCCGGCCCACAAAGATAAGAATCCGAGTCTAAGCATCTGCGAGAAAAACGGCAAGATACTGGTACATTGTCACGCCGGCTGCTCCCAGCACACCGTGATTGAGGTGCTACGCTCACGGGGCCTTTGGCCGCAAACCGAGCCTCGTCAGTGGAGCCCGGCCGATCGGCGTGAGTGGAGGCGCCAGCAGCGCTATCTTGCGCAGCACATTCGATCGGCAACCCTGTGGCGCAGGGCGGCACTCGCCTTGGGTGACGCAATACTGGATGGCCTTAAGGTAGCTCTCTGCGACCTAAGCCTCCCACGGCCGGGAGTCGGCGAGATCGCGTTTTGGACAGATCAACTCGCAACCTGGGACCAGCTCGACGGTGCCGCGCTCGTTGCGGAGTACCTCTGGTGGCTGAAGTACGACCCGCGACTCACCAGCGGGATGGTACAGGCCGCAGAGCATCGCCAGACAGCCGAGCGGCGCGCCGTGGAAGCCTACCTGAGATTGGCAGCGGGGGCGGCTATCTTGTGACACCGGACATTGAGCAGTTGATCGAGACAGAGCACGCCAAACTGAGCGGTGCGAATCCGTCGCTGCCGTCGAACCTCGCCACAGTGATTACGACGTTTCAGAGATGGTTGTATCTGCCAGATCCTGCGCCATTGCTTGCGGTTCTTGGAACGGTGGCGGCAAACCTCATGGAGGGCGACCCCGTTTGGCTGCTGTTGATCGGCCCTCCGGGCGGCGGCAAAACAGAGTTGTTACAGCCTCTGCGAGGCTTGCCAAACGTCCACATGGCCAGCACGTTGACGGAGGCCTCCCTATTGAGTGGAACGTCATCTCGAGATAGGGCAGCAAACGCCAGTGGCGGCCTTCTGAAAAGCATCGGAAACTTCGGAATCGTGCTCTGTAAGGATTTTACCTCGGTGCTGGCAATGAACCGTGACACGCGCGCGTGCGTACTGGCTGCTCTCCGAGAAATATATGACGGCTTTTGGACCCGCCACGTCGGAGTGGATGGTGGCAGAACTTTGAGTTGGCAGGGTAAATTGGGGTTAATCGCGGCGTGCACATCCGTGATCGATAGTCACCATGGAGTCATTGCCACGATGGGAGAGCGCTTTATCATGTTTCGTTTGCCCGCGATTGACGAGGACAAGGTGGCGTTGCGAGCCTTACAACACCAGGGGGCTGAATCGGAGATGCGCAAAGAGCTTCAGGCCGCCGTAGGTGCCCTGTTCAGGAACATTGAGTTCGCAGCCTCCGCACTTGACGACGCAGAGAGGGCGCGCTTGGTAGCGCTGGCGACTCTAGCCGTACGATGCCGAAGCGCCGTGGAACGCGACGGCTACACGCGAGAAGTGGAATTGATACCAGAGGCGGAAGCGCCGGGCCGGCTGGCGCTGGCATTAGCGCGACTCTTAAGCGGCGTTTCAGCGATAGGTGCAAACAGGATGGATGCCTGGCGCGTGGTGTCGAAGGTGGCCCTGGATTGCCTACCCGCGCTTCGGCTCCGTGTTATTCAAGCGTTGAGCGGAGCCGCCGCCCCCCTGGACACCACGAATGTTGCAAGCATCGTCCGTTACCCAACGCAGACCACCAGGCGCGCGCTTGAGGACCTCACGGCACACGATGTGGTGAAGCGGAGATCTCAAGGAAGCGGCAAAGCAAATACCTGGCGATTGGCCGACTGGACTGTTACGAAGTGCGCCGACGCCGGCGTGACCTTTCCCGAAACGTCTGACGAGGGCCATGAAGGAGGCTTTCCCGAAACGTCGGAATAGGGTCGTACAAGGCCATTCCGCCTAGAAGAGCCGCCTTATATATACACTCACACCGTTCACGACGACATTTCGGGAAAGGTTAATGGCCCGGGATGCCCGCCCCGCTCGCGCTCGTTCTGTCGCCGCATAAAAAGGGCGCACGAGTGCCGGCTACCGTCTACTGCTTTACCGCTGCCTGGCTTTTCGCGATCAGCCCCTTGATCAACTCGGAAGCAGCGGCCTCCTGGTAGCCCTCCGGAATCTGGAAGAGGCTATCGGGCACAGTAGTGGTGGAAAGCTCCGACACCTCATGATTGATCTGCACGAAGGGCGCATCGGGGTCGAGGTTTGCGCCGGATTCATTGCTTCCAGCGGGCATCCGCTGCAGCATCGCAGCCATTGCGGGCATGAACATGTCCACGTGCACCCGCAGTAGTGCTCCCGTCTGCATTTCCTTCATCATGGCCTCGAAAGTGTCCGAGAAGCCGGGCAACTGTTTCATCATCTTGCCTATGCTGGCGGCCGGATTCATAGTGGCGTAAGACCAAAAGGAATACCCGTTCAACTCACGAATCGCGGGTACGCGCATGAGTTCGCCAGGCTTTGCGGTCCAAAACTGCAGGACCATCTTCATCATGGGTCCGGTCGGCATGTTGGGCATGGCCAGCCCTTGCATCGAGAAGACGAGCTCGCGTTCCTCCGCCTCTACACCCTGGATGGCGGCGGTACGGCCGGTCAACTTGGCGGGCGTAACGGCGACCATGGATGGCGCGGTGGCGCCGGGGCCGGCTGGCATTTCCGGCATGGCCCGGACTAACTCCTCGGCGAACTGGAAGGACGTCAGTTTCGCATACCGCTTTGCCGCGGTATCCAGGAGCGTGATCTCCTTCGTGGTGAAATCGGTGATCGAGTCGTACCCCATCCGCGATGAAAACCCCTTGCCGCCTTTGAAGCGAAGCACGCTCTCCTGAAGTATGGCCGAATCCATTCTTTTCATGGCGTCCGCCGCCATCTGCGCGGGCAGGGCGGGGTTGATCTTGACCTCAGTTTTATAACGCAGCGTGACATCGGCGTGCAGCACGGAGAGCGTAAGCGGCATCAGGAATCCGGACGCAATGGCCCGGAGGCTGCGAGCGATCATTTGGATCTTCCTATCTCGCCGAAGTATTTCGGGATTTCCATTTTGGATTCCCTCTTCAGTCTACACTGCGGGAGAATACCGACCTTCTGTTCCCCAATCTGAGGTATCACATGGATGACGCTGCAGAACACCATAAGGACGGTTATGGTATCCAGATCAACAAGTTACAACGATGCGCAGATCATCGAGCTCTGGCTCGGGCGCCAGGCCAGCCCGCTCACCCGCGACTGCTACCAGCGGGATGTCGACCGGCTCCTCGCCTATACATGTAAGCCGCTCTGCCATATAGCTTTAGGCGACCTGCAAGGCTTCGCTCAATCGCTTGTAGTCGCGGGTCTTGCCCCCGTGTCCCGCGCCCGTACGCTGGCAGCGATCAAGAGCCTGCTTGGCTTCTGTCAGCGGATGCTGTACATCGCCACCAATCCCGCGGCCGAACTGCTCCTTCCTGGCTACGAGAACCGCTTGGCGGAGAGGATTGTGCCCGAAGACGAGGTCGCCAGAATGCTGGCGACTGAGGCCACGGAGCGCGATAGCCTCCTGCTCCGTCTGCTTTACGGGGCCGGATTGCGGGTGTCGGAACTGTGCGGCCTCCGCTGGCGGAACCTCCGGCAACACGGCAACGCCGGCCAAATCGCGGTCTTCGGGAAGGGCGGAAAGACCAGATCTATCACGTTACCCGCCCCATTGATGACGGATTTGTACCGATTTCGGAACGGTGCCGGTGCGGAACTACCTGTGTTTTCATCGAGAAGCGGGAGGCCGCTAGACAGGGGGAGGGTGCGCATAATTGTCCGCACTGCTGCCCAAGCGGCCGGCCTGGACGAACAGGTCAGTCCGCACTGGCTGCGGCACGCCCACGCCAGCCACGCGCTGGACCACGGCGCGCCCATCCACCTGGTGCAGGCCACTCTCGGTCACAGCTCGGTGGCCACCACCAGCGCTTATCTCCACGCCCGGCCAGGAGACTCCAGTTCTCGCTTCCTCAGCGCGGAAACATTTCTGCCGAAATCTGGCGGAGTGGCCTTGCCTTCAGAGCGCGCCGGAGTGATGGATGTGATGACCGCGGCACCCACCGCGGAAGGAGATCAAACTGAAATGAAACACTTTACGATCGACGCCGAGAACAACATCACCGCCCACGCCAGCCGCAAGGATGCACGCGAGGCCGGCGCTCCGACATTTTCAACCGAAGAACAGTTCGCTGATGCTATCGGCAACGACAGCCAGCGGCTGGTAGAAATCTGGAACAGCCTTCCGGGCGTCAAGCCCGTGACGAGATTTACCAATCGGAAGGTGGCGACCGAACGCATCTGGAAAGCTATCGCGCAGCTCGGAGGGCCTCGCGTGGCTGAAGCCCAGCCGATCCCCGAAGCCACTGAGTCTCAGGCCTCGGGCGAGTCCGCAGTGGTTAGTGGGGAAGGCCGCCCGAGCCCTGCCCCTACCGCCGAACCCCTGGCCACCGCTGGCGGAGGGGTGCCCGCCGCCGCGCCACAGAAGCCCCGTGTTGCGCCCGCCAAGGGCAAGGCGAGCAAGAAGGCCACCCCGCCCAAAAAGGCGCCCAAAAGCGCCAAGGCAGCCAAACCCGCCGCCAAGACGGCTGGCGCCCGCGAGGGCAGCAAGACTGCCAAGGTCCTGGACTTGGTCACACGGGCCGGCGGCGCCACGCTGAAAGAGATCATGAAAGCGACCGGCTGGCAGCCGCATTCCGTCCGCGGGTTCATCTCCGGCGCCCTCGGGAAGAAGATGGGCCTGACGGTCGAGTCCTTCAAGAACGCCACGGACGAGCGAGCCTACCGAATCGCGAAGTAGGGCATGTCAGCCTCCAACCAGCCGCCTGGAAACGGGCGGCTTTTTTGCGGCACGCTGCGATTATTCCCTTGCCTTCCGCTGGCACCGGAGTGATGAATCGTCATGCGAGGAGACAACCAGATGGCACGAACCAAAAAGCAGACCAAGAGTTACAACGGATTTGCGATTCCGCTCCAGCCCGACACGGATCTGGGCTTGGCGATGCTGATCGCCGAGGACGAGGAAGGCCACCACGAGCCGGTCGCAGTCGCCAGCACGATCAACGAAGCGAAGGAGATTGCCCAGAGCGACCTCCGCGGCCGGATGCGCCGCCTCGAGCGCGACGAGGATCCGGGGATCTGCCCGTACACGTACAAGGTCTGGGCCCGTGGGATCGACGGCGGCTATCGGATCGCGTGGACCATCGCAGCAACCAGTTTGTAGAACAGATCTGGTGCACCTCCTGCCCGCCCCGTCCTCCAGCCGCGGCGGGCTTTTTCTTGCTCCTTGTTTCACTATCTCGCGCACTGCATGCGATTGGGGGAGGAGAATAAAGAAGTGGTACCGCCGGCGGGATCGGTGGCGGGCAAACGGAACGGGCTTGGCTCTTTGCCGGTTGAACGTCCGCCCCTCCTTTTCGACCGTAAGGCAAACCCACGGCACCCGGTTGGGCTGCTCATCCAATCGGCATATATCGTCGATGGTGATTGCGGCCCAACCACATCGCTTCGGGTTTGTTCAAATAGGACGAGAGGCTGGAGAGCGGCCGAAGAAATTGGAGGCTGCGCTTGTCAAAACTGACGTCGCCCGGAATTCGCGAGGCCTTGCTGTCCGAATTGAATACCCCCTCGCCGTTTGGGGGACCACCGACTGCGGAATCTGTGCTGAGTGCTGCGGCAACCCGTCTTGGGATAGCTCATGGCGGTCGTGATCTTGAACTGGCATTGCTCACCCAATGGAGCGAACTGTTTCGAACAGGAGTACTTGCGTGGGGCCAAAGCCTGTCAAGTCCGAACGCCCCGTTTTTTCACCTCACCGAGCGCGGGCGCGAAGCTCTGGCGAATTTGACCCGTGATCCCGCAAATCCAGCTGGCTATCTGCGCCATTTGAATTCAGTCGCGCACATAAATCCAATTGCGCAATCCTACCTCTCAGAGGCTTTGGATTGCTACGTGGCCGGCTTCTTCAAAGCCGCCGCGGTGATGACCGGCGCCGCTGCTGAGCGTGTGATTCTCGATCTTCGCGACGCTACGGTCCAAAAACTTGCTGTTCTGAACCGGTCGTTACCAACGGGAATGAGCGATTGGAGAGTGAAGACGATGTCGGACTCACTGCACAAATTCCTAGGCGGGTGCAAGTCAAAGTTCCCGCGCGCTTTGCAGGAGGAATTCGACGCCTACTGGGCTGCGTTCATCCAGCAGATTCGAGCAACACGGAATGAGGCAGGCCATCCGGCCAGTATTGATCCCGTTACGCACGATTCCGTACATGCCTCGTTGCTCATATTCCCTCATCTGGTGAGGCTTGCCAATAGCCTGGATCTGTGGGTGAAAAGTGATCTCACATAACCGATCCGGGGACTGAGGCTGGCACTTGGCGTAGACGTCGGCCATGCCGCCGCGGTTGCGGCCCAGGGCGCGCAGGTTGCGCCGGAGCAGGCCTCCTTGAAGAAAGGCCAAGGGCGTGGCCTGAAGCCAAAAAGGCGCCGAGTCCTGGGCAAGAAGCTGGACCTGACGGTCGTTTCCGCCAAGCGCGAGGACGGGGAGCGCAGGTACTCGGTCAGGAGTTCCGAACCGTGGTTGAGCTGGCTGGGGGATTGGAGCCGGGAAACTATAAGTACAAGCATCTGTTGGGCGTCAACGCAGGCTTTGATCAGGTATTCGCGGCTTGGCCGCTTTGCGCAGGGGACACTTCTCACGATAAGGGAGTGATACGGCCAAGTGACTGGGCCCGACTTCCGGGTTGCCGTCAACCGCCCACGAGCCGATTCCCGCCACCGCAAATTCTAGGCACGTTTCGGTAACGCCGTTCTACGGAAATTCTATGCGGCGAAACGCATGCCGTCCAACTATAATCGCAACATGGACGTGACTGACTTCGTTCTGGAGTGTCGCCATTGTGCCAACAAGGCGCCGACGGAGATCCTCGTTCAGAAGAGTCTCGTTGAGCAATACGAAGATGACCAGGACCCAAGGTTTCCTTTACAATGGGACGTCGGCTTCATCTATCAGGTGCTTCGCTGCTACTCTTGCAAGAACGTTACGGTCTACGAACTCGCGGTGCACACAGGACTGGACCCCGAATATATCGACAGGTCAAATGACAAGATCCTGTACCCTTGCGGGCCGGAATCGCCAGGGGCGTTGCCAGGCCCAATTCAGGCCGCTTGGGACGCGGCGATGCGAGTACGGAAGATAGATCCAAATGCGTTCTCTGTGCTCCTCGGCCGAGTTCTGGACGTGATCTGCGTTCATGAGAATTCAAAGGGTGACAGCCTTTACAAACGAATCGAACATCTTGCAGCCGAGAGGATATTTCCAGAACATCTGACCAAGGCAGCCCATGGGCTCCGCAAGCTAAGAAACTTCGGAGCACACGGGGATTTGGGGCATCTCGACGAAGCGGATGCACCGCTCCTGCAATCACTTTGCGCAGCGCTGCTGATGCATCTGTACACCGTGCCGGCTTTGGCCAAGGATGCAGAAGAACGTCTAGAGAAACTCAAATGATCGATCTGAACCCGGTCTGAGATGTGTGTAAGGTGCCTCGATTGCGCCTGCAGACTCCCGTTACTGGAATGTGGGGCGTCCCTGGCGGATCGTGGGGCACTCGGAAGCAATCCACATGAGCGTGTTGTCGCAAACCCCGGAGAATTGCGGGACTCGTCAAGTGGCGTGAGGGAGCTTCAGATTGGGCTGATTTGATGGTGCTGGTAAAGGCATATGACCTGCTCGGTCGGCACCTCGTTCCAACGCAGCAGCGCCTGGGTCATGGCATCGACCTGGTCGTCGTGGGCGCCATTGGGGAAGGCCGCGCACTCTTCGATAAAGTCGTTCACCCACGGCGCCCACTGCGGGTGCGGCAAGTAGATGTTGCCGGCCTCGATAAGCGGGCTCACGGCGGCCGCGCGCGCGATCTTGCCGCCCTCGGGATTCACGGGAAGGAGACCGGGGATTTCACGCCCGAGCATCTGGATCACCGCTGATCCGTTGGCCTTATCCTCGATCAGTTTCGCGAGAGTACCGGGCCATTTCTCGGAAAGCGCGCGGACAGCCTTTACCGTGGTCGGGCAGTCCATCCGGGCGCGGATCTGATCGGCCAGAAAATAGAGTGCCCCCAGGCGGGCCCATGCCTGGCCAACCACGTAGTCGGAGGTCTGTAGGTCCTTGAACGCGCAATCCCACGATTGGATCTGCTCATCTACTCGATACGGCGCTTCGATTGCGATGATTGACGCCTGCGTGCCGTCAGGCAATCGGACGGTGACCGGAGGAAGGTTCGCTCCCCGTGGCTGCCAATACCGAAACCAGTGCCGCTTGAACACGCCCCCACCGGCGGGCGAGGGACGTTGCTGAAGCTGGCCGGCCCCGGCGTAGCTGCCTAGGCTGCGTTTGAGCGATTCGATTTCGGGGATACCGAAGCGGTCGGACCACAGCAGCTCGCCATGCTCGGTTCGCGGGTCGGACCAGCCGATCGAAGTCGTGCGACATGGGCCCTCGTACTCGGCTGGCAGGCATAGATGTTCCCAGCCGCCTTGCTCCAGCAGATGCCCGCTGAGGTCCTGCTGGTGGCATCGCTGCATCACGACCACCTTGGCGGCGGTCTTGGGATCGTTCACACGTGTGGACATCACCACGTCCCACCAATCAAGCGTGCCCTTGCGGACCGAATCGGACTCGGCCTCTTGGACGTTGTGCGGATCGTCACAAATGATGCGGTCGCCGCCCTCTCCTGTCGCCGCCCCGCCCACCGAGGTCGATAGGCGGTAGCCCGTCCGGTTGTTGTCGAACCGACCCTTGGTGTTCTGGTCGCTGGTGAGGGCGAAGCGGTCCCCCCAGCGAGCCTGATACCAGGTCGACTCGATCAGACGCCGGCACTTGACCGAATCGCGAATGCTCAACTGCGCTCCGTAGCTGCTGTAGAGCCAGCGGCGCTCGGGCCAGCGAATCCACTCCCAGGCGGGCCAGAACACGGATACGAGCAGGCTTTTCATGTGCCGCGGCGGAACATTGATCAGCAGGTTCCGGATCAAGCAGCGGCTGACAGCTTCCAGGTGCTCGATAATGGCGTCGATGTGCCAGCCGGGGACGAAGGGCGTTGACGGCTCGACGATCGGCCAGGCCTGCAAGACGAACTCGCGGAGGCGCCGAGTGGCCAGTTCACGATCAATTTCGTCCCGGAGGAAGGGTCTTCTCAGCAATGGCACGAAGCTGTACGAGTTCTTCATCGGTCAGTTGAGCGAGGTCGGGTCGGGCCGTGATCTGGATCGGAGCGCCGGCCAGACCGCTGTGCTCGGTGTTGACGACGTCGCGGTAGCCGAGCAGGTTCTTGGACAGGAAGATGGCGGCGGCGATGTTGCCGTTGTTCGCCAAGCGAAACAGGCTCCGCCGCACGGACACCCGGCCCTTCGCCTTGGCCCGCTCCATAATCTCGTTGAATCGCTTCACGGTGCGGCGGCGCACAATAGTCCGCTTGTTGACACCGAAGAAGGCCGCGATCTCTTCATCGGTGCACTGCAGCCCGCAGAGCTTTTCGAGCTCAACCAGGTCGATCTTGGCTTCAGGCCGCGCCATTCGTCACCTTTCCTTCACGATCAGCCGAAGCTCGGCGCTCCAGTCCGAGAGCGCGAGACACAAACCCTGCAAGTCCGGATTGCCGGCCCGGATCTGCGACTCGATCTCGGCGATCTCGCAGCGGCAACGCGCAATTCATGCGGCCACGCCCAGCCTTTCGGCCTTGATCTGCTCAAATGTCCGGCCGCCGGCCTCCAGCGTGGCCGGCTTGCCCGAGAAGTCCATGAACCTCTGGCAAATCACGTCCACGTACTTCGGATCGAGTTCGACGCCGTAACAGGTGCGCCCTGTCAGCTCCGCGGCGATCAGCGTCGTGCCCGATCCCAGGAATGGATCGTAAACCACACCGTCCCGCTTGATGTGGTTGAGGATCGGGCGCCGCATGAGTTCAATCGGTTTCTGGGTGGGGTGGTCGAACTTCTCCTCCTTCGATCCACCCATGATGAATTTCGGCGAGGGCGAGTCCCAGACGGTGGAGTTGTCACCGGCCTTTCCGAACCAGGGGGCGTTCTTCTTTCGGACGTACCAGCAGGGCTCGTGTTGGAACCAGTAGTGCGTCCGCGTCAGCACGGTCCGTAGCTTGTTCCAGATGATCTGCTGATGGTGCAAGAAGCCGATTCGCAGCAGCCCATCCAGGACCTCCCGCGTGAACTTGCTGGCGTGCCAAACGTACGCCACCTGGAGGCTCGGCACCAACTCAAAAGCGTGGGACCAGTCGGCAATCGTGTCACCGCTGATGGACTTTACCGTATGCCCCTCCGTTCGCATGTAGGACGGTTCCGCCGGGTACGTCGGGTTCTCCTGGGCCGCCACCTTATCCAGCGCCGAGCGGCGTTTCCCTGGATGGCTGTTGAGGCCTGCACGGTCGCGCCATTCCGTGTCCAACTCGATTCCGTAAGGCGGGTCCGTCACCATCAGAAGCGGCCTCACGGCGCCCAGCAGCTTCGCCACGACGTCGGCTTGGGTGCAGTCCCCGCAGATCAGCCTGTGGCTACCCAGCAGCCACACGTCCAAAGTCTGCGCGGTGGGATGTTCAGGTAATGCGGGGACGAGGTTCGCGCGATCGTCGTCACCGGGATCCGAGAGGAAGTCGTCGATTTCGTGTTCGTCGAAGCCCGTCAGGCTCAGGTCGAAGTCGAGTCCCCGCAGTTCCTCAAGCTCGGGCCCGAGAAGATCGATGTCCCAATCCGCCTCCTCATGGCTGCGGTTGTCCATGAGCCGCAACCCGCGTACTTGGGCTGGGGTGAGATCGTGGGCCACATGCACGGGGATCTCGGTGAACCCTTCCTTCCGTGCAGCCGCGCGCCGTAGATGCCCGATGATAATGACCTCGTCCCGATCCACAACTACCGGCTGGCGGAAGCCGTAGGCTCTGAGCGAAGCACCCACTTTCTCAACCGCCTGGGCGCTCCACTTGCGAGCATTTTTGGGATAGTCGCGCGGCCGCTCAATCGGCCACCAGCACACCTGTAGATCGTTCATCCGTTCAACCTGCTCAAACTGGATTTGCGGATCTTTCGGAGGGTGCGCTTTGCGCTGGCCTGGCGAACCGAGCCCGTGATTCATTTATAACGCGATACGGATGGCTTTGTACAGCGGGCGCCGACGCCCTCTCTGTTACCGCCTTGGGTCCGCGCCCGAATGGACTGCCCCCACGCGGTCAAAGCTGTTCGCAGCTTCCCCAACGCTGGCACACCATCCTAAGGATCCGGCCAGCGGCCGTGGCTGATCCGTCCTTCTTGTACATCCGGTGCTGTGCTGTACCATTCAGCCTCGAACCGCTGGGTCTTCATTACGTGTTCGAGTGCGGCAATACGAGCGGTTTCGAAATAGTCCGTGGGTCCACCTCCCTGAAATTCGACCAGTCCCTGCAAATTCCCATGGGCAAGCTGGTTCCTGAGTACAAGGAAGCGTACGGAATCGTCTCTCCTAAGGTCGTCCGTTTGTTCCAGGAGCTGATTCACGGGAAGCCCTCGATTCTGCGCCGTGCGCAATTCGCGGGCCGTGAGATACCTCCGACCCGGATGCCCCGGTCGCATTCGACCGTCCATGTTAAGAATTCGCTCGACGAGGGCTGACGCCATCACGATCGCGGAAAGATATCGCTTGGCAACGAAGGAGAGCAAGGCTTCGCGCCCAAAGGCAAAAAGGTCATGCGGGTGCAGCTCTGCTGACTCGAAATAGACGATGTGGGTGAGTCCGTTTTGTCCTTCGATGACCTCACGCCTGAGCGCCCTCAAATAGGCCTTCGGCCCGGTCCCGTTTGATCGTTCATCCATGGAGCCAAGTGTAGACCAACCGCGCTACTCCTCGAACTGTCGTTCGTTCGTCGTACGGAGACCACCCACGCGCGCCGTGTTGCTCCACCGTCACCGGGTCGGTGTCGGTGCAGACTGAAACCGGGGCTCTGGGCTGGGCGCTTATCATGGTGGTCGGCACGGTCGGTGACGGTCTGGATTCGCCATTCCGCCGCACAACTGCCCTTCCGGAGCCGCCGAAAGACGGCACCAGCTAGCTCCGCATTGGACCCTGCCGGTGACCGGGCAGGGATGGCTGCTCTGGAAGGCTCGCCGGGCTGCCGGATTGCGCTTGATTCTGCCGTTTGCGTCGCGCTCGCAGATCGCGCAGCGAGTCGAAGTGGACGGGGCGTGGCTCCCGGCTCTGGGGGTTTGAGTCGTATGGCTGGTGGAACGAGGATTCGGGCGGGGGGCCGACACGAGAACCAACGCCTTATGTTAGAAGGGGAAAGGAAATGGCAGCGGAGGAATCATGGACTACCCAGCAAATCGCAAGAAGCTCCTGCTGATTAGCAACTCGGTTTGCCACGGCAGGCC
>JAIQFL010000223.1 GCA_020073365.1 Terriglobia bacterium
TCGCTGCCAGATATCAAACACTAGTGTAATGTCCAGCAAATAACTGGACTATTTAAGAACTCTCGATTATCCTGGGTCTATGCCGCGCAGCGCGCTTTCGGTCAAGCTGAATGAACCCGACAAGCAACAACTCCTGCAATGGTCTACGGCCTTCGGAACGCCACAGCAGGTTGCCCTTCGGTGCCGGATCGTCTTGACCGCTGCTGAAGGCCGGTCTGCCGACGAGATCGCGGCAAAGTTGCACATTGATCGCAAGACGGTGATGCTTTGGCGTGCCCGTTTTCAGCAGCAGGGTCTGGAGGGGTTATGGGAGGTGGCACCTGGCCGTGGCCGCAAACCGACCTATGGACCGGAGAAGATCCAGTCGATTGTGGACGCGACCCTACGCAGCAAACCTAAAGGGATGACGCACTGGAGTTGCCGGTTGATGGCCGAAGCTCAGGACGTCAGTAAGTCTACGGTCAACAATATCTGGCAGAGCCACAATCTCAAACCGCACCGGGTGAAGACCTTCAAGCTGTCGCGGGACGCCAAATTCCTGGAGAAGCTAACCGACGTTGTGGGCCTGTATCTGAATCCGCCGCAGCAGGCGATCGTACTGTGCGTGGACGAAAAAACCCAGATTCAGGCGCTGGATCGTACGCAACCCAGCCTGCCGCTGAAAAAAGGCCGTTGCGGGACCATGACATCGGACTACAAGCGCAACGGAACGACCACACTTTTCGCCGCTCTGGAAGTTCTGGGAGGCCGCGTGATCGGACAGTGCCATGAGCGGCATCGCCACCAGGAGTTCCTGCGGTTCCTCAGACGGCTGAACAAGGAGTTCCCCGGAAAGGTCCCCTTGCATCTGGTCATGGACAACTACGGCACTCACAAGCATGCCAAAGTCAAGGCTTGGCTGACGCGGCATCCCCGTTTTGTTTGCCATTTTGTGCCGACCAGTTCCAGTTGGCTGAACCTAATTGAGCGGTGGTTCGGCGAACTAACCAGCAAGAGCATCCGCCGCGGTTCCTTTGGCAGTATTACCGAACTGAAACAGGCCATCGACGAATTCCTGGCTGCCTGGAATGAGAAGCCGAAACCATTTGTCTGGACTGCCACCGTCGACTCCATCGTTGCGAAGCTCTCTGGCTGCCGGCAGACTCTCGAACAGATTAAACCCGGCTGTACCTTGCCACGGTCACGAAAAGCCAAGAAATGAAACGTCCAGTTATTTATTGGACACTACACTAGATGACGATTGATGCTGGGGAAGAATTGCCTGATGTCTTCCGTAATCAGTGTGCGCTTGCGGGTATGCTGTTCAGCGTTAGGTTTTTGACCACGTGGGGATATGGGGTCCTTGATGCTGCCCGACAGATCACCGCCGCAGCTCCGGCGGCGGCTGCTTCGATTATGGCTTGGTCTTTGGGATCTTCGATGATCGGTGGTAACGGTTGAGCAGAAACCACCTCTCCGATTCGAGCGAGGAGCGTGCAATAAGAGCGGACCTCCTCGTCAGTGAGTGGCCAACGGGCGCGAATCCGGTCGCGGCGCAGGACGTCGGCAACTTCAGTCAGAAGATAATCGGATATGATGAGGACGTGCCCCTCGCTTTTTTCAATCAAGCGCAGGATCGCTCGGGCCGAACCTTTCGGTGTGATTGCCGCCCGGACCAGGAGGTTGGTATCAAGAAGTATCCTCACCGAGGCCCGTGCCGGACCGCATCCGATACCTCGTCAACCAGCCTTTCGATCTCCTCCGCCGGCCCGCCAGCCTTTGCGGCCATCAGATCCAGATGGTCGTTCAGTTGATGCCATGCTTCCAGGCGCGCTGGCCCGATGGGCGCAGCGTTGGGGCGCAATACCCAAATGCTGACCTCTTCGTCATCCGCGAGATGGCGGCCGAGCAGCTTTTCCAGAATGGCTTTAGCATCCGAAGGTAGATCCCGGGACTTGTGCGTCGATAGGTCCTGCATCACTGGATTCCGTCAGTTCTATGGTACCAAGTTGATTCTCGCAGGGGAGGCGAAGCCTGGAATTGACATTGCCATGACGGAACACATCGATAGCGTCAAGACGTATGCCCTGGTCTTCGCCGGGCTGATTTTTCTGACAGTCGCGACCACGGCCGTGGCGTTTGTGGACCTCGGTCCCTTCAGCGTGGTGGTGGCGCTGGTCATCGCCGTCTGCAAAATGCTGCTGGTGGCGTTGTTCTTCATGCATCTCCGCCACAGCACGAGGTTGACGAAGCTGGTTGTGGTGGGCGGGTTGCTATGGCTGGGGATCCTGCTGGTGCTGACCATGAGCGACATGGTGACCAGAGGGGCGCTGGGGGTGCCGGGCAGGTAATGGCACAGGCGTTAAGATGATGCCGGCAAGCAGTGCATTGGTCGTGGTCACCGGCCCGCAACGGCGAGCGTTCCCATCTGCGAGAATTCTCCATTGAGAAACCATCGCCGCATGTCGATTCCCCGGCGGTCGTCGCGAACCGCTACTCGCAACGAAGGGTCTCGACCGGACTGAGTCTGGCGGCCACTCGACTCGGCAGATACGCGGCTGTGAGCGCGAGGGCGACAAGCACCGTGCAAGCTCCCGCAAAAGTAACCGGATCGGTGGGTTTCACCCCAAAAAGCATCTTTTCCGCGACACGCGTGAGGGCCAACGCTCCAGCGATGCCTGCGCTTACCCCAATACCGACCGGCAACGCAGTCTCGATAATCATCATCCCGGTGACCTGCAGGGGTCGCGCACCGAGCGCCATACGGATGCCGATTTCCTTCTGTCGCCGCGCCACTTGGAACGCCATCACGGCGTAGATGCCAACCGAGACCAGCAGCAGCGACAGAGCCCCAAAAAAGCCGGACAGCGTTCCCATCATGCGCTCCTGGAGGATGCCGCGCGACAGGTGTTCGTCGAGGGTGCGCACGTCGTCGGAGCGGAGTTTCGGATCGATCCTCCTGAGAGCCGTCTCGATCATCGAGCGATTGACATTTCCGCGTGCGATGTACCCGCCCCACATCGGATCGCGTCTCTGCGTCAGCGCAACGTACATGGCCGGCCGGACTTCCTGGCGGATGCTGCGCAATTTTATGTCCTTGACCACCCCGACGATCTCGCGGCGATCCGTCTCGCCCCCAATGTTGGCCCATTTCCCCAACGGCGAGCGGTCTGCGAAATAGCGCCGCGCGAAGGCCTCATTTACGACGGCAACTTTCGGGCTGGACTCGTTGTCGCGCTGGTCGAACTCCCGGCCGAGAACGACGGGCGTGCGCAGCGTCCTAAAGTAGTCCGGCTCGATGGCGTTCAGCAGGACGCGATCATCCTCGTTCGGCCCGTGCGTATACCCTTCCACCCTGACGCTGCCGTCCCAGCCGCTGGGGCCGATAGGAGACATCCCGTAGCTGGCCGATCGGATGCCGGGAATCGACCGCAGGTCCTGGAGTACCCGGGTTCTGAGTGCGGGTCCGCGCAAAGCGGCACGGTCTGAGTTGACGGAGAACAGGAGCACGTTGCTGCCGTCGAAGCCAGCCTCGATGGAGTACAGTCGCAGCAGGGTGCGGCCGAAGAGACCGGCGCCGATCAGCAGCACAACCGAGATGGCGACCTGAGCGGCGATCAGTCCACGGCCCAGCCGCCAACGCGCGCCGCCTCGGGCCTCGGCCAAGACCGGCTGAATTCCCAGGCGCGACGCCTGGATCGCAGGTGCCAGACTGAAGAGCAGGCAGGCCCCCATCGAAACTGCCGCCGCAAAGGCCAGGACGCGCAGGTCGGGCTGGATGTTCAGAGCGATGCGGTTGCCGCCGTTCGACATCACGGTCACCAGGCTGTTGGCCGACCAGCACGCCAGGAGCACACCGATGACGCCTCCGGCCGCCGCCAGGAGGAGACCTTCGGCTAGCAGTTGGCGGATGATGCGGCCCCGGCCGCCGCCCAGTGCCAGCCGCACGCCGATCTCCCTTCGCCGCGCGGCCGAACGGCCCAACAGCAGGTTGGCGAGATTGGCGCAGGCGATCAGCAACACCAGGGCGACGATGCCCATCAGAATCCGCAACGGTTCGGAGAAGCGCTCACGGAGCGTATCCAGCCCGTTACCCGCGGGATCCAACCGCATACGCTGCGCGAGAGTCTGCTGGCGAAAGAGTTCGTTGTCGGTGCGTTGCGCTTCCACCTGAACCACGCGGGAAAACAGAGTGGAGACCTCCGCCTGAGCGCCCGCCAGGGACTGTTCCCGGCGAAGACGGCCGATGACCTGGAACCAGCCGCACCCATCGCAGGGGAGCCAGGATTGGCCGCCGCGGACCTCGCCGTCCATGGTGAGCGGGAAGGTGATGTCGGGCGACTCTCCCACCGCAACGCCGAAGAATTCCGGCGGAGTTACGCCCACGATGCTGAAGACCGTGCGGTTCAAGCGAAACGTCCGGCCGGCCACGCCCGGATCCATGCCGAACCTGCGCTTCCAGAATGCGTAGCTGATGACGGCTACCGGACGGGGATCGCGATCGACGTCTTCGCCAAACGTGTGGCCAGCGATGGCGGAGACTCCCAGGACGGAATAGTAGTTGCCGGAGACCAGTTCGACGTTGACGGCCTCCGGTTCGACGCCGAAGGTTGCCTCGCGGCGGCCCAGGGGGGCCCGGGCAAGCGCCCCCTCGAAGCTGCGAAGCTCCTCGCGAAACTGCCGGTACAGCGGGTAAGAGAACGATCCGCGGCCGTCGGGCTCGCGGTATTTGATGAACTGCACCAGGCGCTCCGGCTCGTGGACCGGCATCATGCGCAGCATCACGGCGTCCATCAGGCTGAAGATCGCCGTGTTCGCGCCAATGCCGAGGGCCAGGGAACCGATCGCGGCCGCCGTGAACAGAGGAGTCTTCGCCAGTAGCCGAACGCCGTGGCGGCTGTCCCGCAGCAAGTCGCCCAACCAGCCGATGACGCGCTGGTCGCGCACGGCTTCGAACGCCTGCGTGAGCCCTCCCGCCTCCAGTCGCGCCTGCCGAACGGACGCGCCCCCGCACAGGGCTTTCTGTTCGGCCATTTCGAGGTGGAAACGAAGCTCATCGTCCACCTCGTCATCGCGGTTTGTGAATGTTGCCCAGACCCGGAGGCACCATTCCCGTAGCCTCTCCTTCATTTCGCCTCCTAGTAAAGCAGCGCTTGCATGATGGACGCCATGCGCGTCCATTCGGCCTTCTCGCCGTCGAGCCGCCGGCGACCGGCGGCAGTGATGCTGTAGTACCGCGCGCGGCGATTGTTCTCGGTCCTGTTCCACTGGGCGCGAATGAACCCGCGCTGCTCCAGGCGCACGAGCCCAGGGTAAAGGGTACCCATGTTCAATTGGAGGGCCCCGCTTGACACCTGTTCGAGACGTTCGGCGACGGCGTAGCCGTGCAGGGGCCCCATCGCGGCGACGGTCTGGAGAATCATGAGGTCGAGCGTGCCCTGAAGCACATCCGCTTTTTCTCTATTGGCCATTCAAATAGAGTATGGCGCTACTTCATTGGTATGTCAAATGGAAGCTCCAACGGGTTCCAACGGGCGCGACCGGCATGCCAGACAATGTCAAGACGCGGAAGTGGTCAGTGTCCGACTGCGCGCCCTCCGCGGCGCCCATCCGACCAGCCCAGCCTCCAACCCGTACCCTCCTCCACCATAACGGCGTGCACGTCGCCCTGCGATCGCAGCTTCGGATTGATGGTGTGGCCAAACGACTCCAGCCTCTGAGCTACATCGTAAATCAGCGCCGCTGGCTCCGCGTCCACCCGATCCGGCTGGTACTGATGGTGAATCCGCGGAAATTCCACCGCGTCGCGCAGAGACATCCTGGAGTCGACGATGTTCACGATCACCTGAAACACGGTGTTGGGAATCGTCGCCGATCCAGGAGAGCCGAGCGCGAACCACGGCGAGCCGTCGGCGTGCAGTACGATGGTGGGCGCCATGGAAGAGACGGGGCGCTTGCCAGCCTTGATTTCATTCCGGCCGCCGGGCTGGTTGCTGAAGCCGCTCATGATGTCGTTGAGCAGGACTCCGGTACCGTGCGCCATCACCTGCGAACCGTAGAAGCTGTTCAGCGTATAGGTGTTGCTGACGATGTTTCCGGCCTGGTCGATGATCGAAAAATGAGTGGTGTTGTCGGATTCATACTCTGCCGGGCCCCCTGCCCCGGCGGCCGAAACGGTGGCCCGGCCCGGTTGAATCGTGGCCGCCAATTCCCGTGCGTGCTGTTTGCTGGTCAGGAGGTCCACCGGAATGGTGACGAAACCCGGGTCGCCCGAGAACTCCGCGCGGTCGCGGAAGGCCCGTCGCATGGACTCGATCATGTCGTGCCGCTGTTCCACGGAGCCCTCACGCCCCAGTTGCGCCGGAAAGTTCTCGAAGATATTGAGCATTTCGATCAGGGTAGTGCCGCCGCTCGAGGATGGGGGCATCGAAAAAATCTGGTTGCCGCGGAAGGTACCGCGCACGGGGTCACGCTCGATGGCCTTGTAGGCGCGCAGATCTTCGTACCGGATGGTGCCGTTGTGCGCCGCCATGTCACGATCGATCAGGCGTGCCGTCTCGCCCTCGTAGAACTCTCGCCAGCCATGCTTCTGGATTCTGGCCAGTGTCGCGGCAAGCTCCGGTTGCTTGATGAGCTCGCCCTGTTTGAGGGGGCGATCGGAGCCGTGCAGGAAGACCCGCGCACTGTCCGGAAACTGCTTCATCACCGGGACCTGCAACGCCAGGATCAACTCCATGCGCTGCGATGCGGGGAAGCCATTCTTAGCCAGCAGGCGGGCGGGCTCGATCACCACCCTCCACGGCAGCTTGCCGAACCGCGCGTGCGCCATCCCCATGCCGGCGAGCGTGCCCGGGACGGCCGAAGCCTTGTAACCGACGGTGGAGTCCAGCCGGCTGGCGAACATCCCTGGGTGGGCCGCCGCCGGGGCGGTCTCTTTGTAATCGAAGGCGCGCGCGGTACCGTCCGCCATGCGGACCAGCATGTACCCACCGCCGCCGAGATTGCCCGCTTCGGGATGCACCACTGCCAGCGCGACCGCCACGGCCACGGCTGCATCGACGGCATTGCCGCCTTTGCGCAGAATTTCCAGGCCGGCGCGTGATGCGATCTCATTGGCGCTGGCGATCATGGCCTTAGGCGCGCGCTCAGGCTCGCTGACCATGGGCCGCGGAGCTTTCAGCTCGATCCCGCTCTGGGAGACCTCCTGCGCCGGCAGCAGTCCCACGATGGCGTACAAAAGAAGGGGCAGCATGCGGTCGATCATAACACCCATAGCTGGGGAGGCATAACGGACAGTATTAACCGAGCCTTCGGGCCACGACCACAGGAACCTGATACTCTTGGGCGGCCAGCGGGTCCAGGGGACCCGCGCGGACCAGGGGGTCCCGCCCCACCATTTGCGCAACCATCCGCGCCGCCGGCTTGGTGTATCATGAGATTCCACTATGCCTGATCTGCGTTTGGAGCTCGCTCCGGTTTCCGACGCCGTCACCAACAATATCCGCGTCGAGGTTCTGTCGAGATATTCACCCGAGAACTCACGGCCCCTGCAGGACGAATGGGTGTTCCAGTATACGGTCCGCATTACGAATCAGGGGTCCGAGACGGTCCAACTTCTCAGCCGGCACTGGTTCATCACCGATGCCCTGGAGCACACCGAAGAGGTCCAAGGTCCGGGAGTGGTCGGCGAACAACCAGTCCTGGGACCGGGCGAGTCGTTTAAATACTCGTCGTGGTGCCCTCTCAAGACCCCCATGGGTACGATGCGCGGCACCTATCAGATGGCCCGCGCGGGCGGGAACCAGTTCGATATCGAGATCGCGCCCTTCGCGCTGAAAGCCCGCTACAGCGTTAATTGACCATCCGCCGCGAAGGCCGCAGCAAACGGGCCGGCAGCTTGGAAAGGTACGTCAGCCGTTCCACCATGGGCAGGAGACGCCGCACCGTGCGGCCGTGCAGAATCAGGCTGCCCGTCACCAGCGCCGGATGGGGGATGGTCGTGCAGCATCGCGAGCAGATATCCACTTCTCCGCCGCGTCCGGAAGCGTGCAAACGGCGCATCTCCTGCATCGTCTCCGAATTCCAGATGTTCACCAGAGTCTCGGTCTGGATGTTGCCCACGGGCGCGCCGTCCAACATGTAGCTCTGGCAGCAGGGGTAGACATCGCCGTTCTGCTTGACGTACATGGGACCGCGCCAGAGGTAGTGGCACGGGTGCTTCCAGTCGGCGGCGGCATGACCGGCGTCGGGGTGCATCAGGTTGGTTTCGTCGGCTTTGATGCGAACCTGGTCCACCCCCGGCATGGCGCTCCAGAACGCCAGGAAGTCGTCCACCTCCGCCGCGTTCCCGTCCATCTTCACCATCTGCACCACCACCTGAAGCTTGGAACGCCGTTCGTGCTTCATGCGGGCGAAGCGGACGAAATTGTCGCGCACCTTTTCGAACTTCGCGCCCTTGCGATAGAACTCGAAGGTCTCTTTTTTCGCGCCATCGAAACTCAGGGTGATCTGCTCCAGGGGGGAGTCCAGCACGCGGGCCGCCGTCGGCTCGTCGAGAAATGTGCCATTGGTGGAAAGCAGCGACGAAATGCTGTGGCGGTGGCAGAATTCGATGCGCTCGAAGATCCGCGGGTCCATGAAGGGCTCGCCCAGGCCGATCAGCATCATGTGCTCGGCCGTATTTCCAGACTCGCGGACAAGACGTTCGAACACCTCGTCCGTCATATCGGCTTTGGGTTGTTTATGGGTTTCGCGCGGGCACATCGGACAGTAGAGGTTGCACTTCGCCGTGGTCTCGACGATGTATTCCACCGGCAGCGCCGCGAGCTTGGCCCGGCCCGCCAGGTACCCCCACAAAAGTTTTGCCCGGTTCCAGGCCCTCATGTTTACATTCATTGTACCTGTGCGGCCCCTCAGTGAATCTCATGGGTGGTGGAACCACGCGTCCACAAGCTCAACGAACGAGAGGTTCGGCCCGATGGCGAATACGTTCTCTATTGGCTGCGTTGGAACCGGCGAGCCGAATCGAACCATGCCTTGGCCTTCGCGGCGGGGCTGGCGAATCGCCTGAATCTCCCGCTGCTGGTTTTGGAGAGCCTGGGATCGAGGGACCCCTACGCCAACGATCGGCGTCACACGTTCGTCCTGGAGGGCGTGGCGGAAACCGCGGCGCGGCTGCGGAGACTCGGTGCCGGGTACCAGTTTCACCTGGCGCGACGCAAGAGCGAAGGGGATCGGGTGGTGTATGAGGCGGCCCAAAAGGCGACGGCCGTGGTGACGGACGGCTATCCCGAGACCCTCGCCGGGCCGACGGCCGTTTTCGACGTCCAGGCCTATGCCGTGGATTCGAGCTGCGTCGTGCCCACGAACTGCATCGAGGCGCGATCGTATGCGGCATACTCGATCCGGCCGAAGATCCAGAGACTCTTGCCACAGTATCTGAAAGCCGTGCCGCCGGTGAGGCTTCAGAAGCGCTTTGGGGGGCATGCCGAAGACACCGGGAACGGGCGCCGGGAACGCTCTATCGCGTTCCGGATACCCCATGAGCCGATTGCGAAGCTGGTGGCATCGTGCGAAATCGATCACAGCGTACGGCCGTCCACGGCCTTTCGCGGCGGGCGCGTCGAGGCGGAACGGCACCTGCAACTATTCCTCGAAGAGCGGCTACGGCGCTATTCGGGCGAGAAAAACGAGCCGTGCGCCCATGCCACCTCCGACCTCAGCCCGTATCTGCATTTCGGCCACATCTCGTCCCTGGAGGTGGCGCTGGCCGTACAAGACTACGCCAGGGAGCACAAACTCGTCGCCGATGAGTTTATCGAGGAATTGATCGTACGCCGGGAACTGGCGTTCAATTTTGTGCGTTATGCCAAGAGGGTGAACAGCCTGGACGAGTTGCCGCAGTGGGCCAGAGCGACGCTGGACAAGCACCGCCCGGACCCGCGCGATCCGGTGTATACCCGAGAGCAGTTTGAAAGCGCCGCAACGTGCGATGATTTATGGAACGCGACTCAAAAGGAATTACTGCTGCGCGGAAAAATTCACGGCTATTACCGGATGTATTGGGGCAAGAAGATTGTGGAGTGGTCGGCAACCCCGGAAGAAGCGCTGGCTATGATGATCCATCTGCATGACCGCTACGCGCTCGACGGCCAGGATCCGAACACCTATGCGAATATTCTCTGGTGTTTCGGTTTGCATGACCGCCCGTGGGGCGAGCGGCCGGTGTTTGGAACCGTCCGCTGGATGTCGCGAGCGGGCATGGACCGCAAGACTGGGGTCAAGGCCTACATCCAAGAAATCGAGTACCTGGAGAGGACAGGCAAGGAACAGATCACGTGAAAATTACAATTTCGGGAGCTTCGGGACTGATTGGGCGCCGGCTGCTGAAGTCGCTGGCGGCCGACGGCCATTCGCTGAACGTACTCAGCCGGCACGCCGGCACGAACATGCCGGGAGGAGTGCGTCTATCCGTGTGGGATCCACCCAAAGGGGAACCGCCCGCGGAGAGCCTGCGTGATTCCGACGCCGTGATTCACCTGGCGGGTGAGGCCGTGGCCCAGCGCTGGACGGCCCACGCCAAACAGCAAATCCGCGACAGCCGGGTGACCGGAACCCGCAACCTGGTCGAGGCGCTGGCCAAGCTCACACGCCGTCCGGCAACATTGATTTGCGCGTCGGCGGTGGGGTACTACGGTTCGCGCGGCGATGAGACTCTGGTGGAATCCTCGGCGCCTGGGAGCGGCTATCTTTCCGAAGTGTGCACCGCGTGGGAGCAAGAGGCGACGGCTGCGGAAGCCCTGGGAATGCGGGTCGTGCGAGTCAGGACTGGCCTGGTGCTGGACGCCCGCGGCGGTGCGCTCCGGCGCATGCTGCCCCCATTCCGCATGGGGGCCGGCGGAAAGTTGGGCAACGGCAAGCAGTGGATGTCGTGGATTCACGTGCAGGATCTGGTGGGGTTGTTCCAGTTCGCGCTGGACCATCCCGTGCGCGGTCCCATGAACGGCGTGGCGCCCTATCCCGTGATCAACGCCGATTTCACCAAGGCACTGGCCGCCGCCGTGAAGCGGCCGGCGATCTTTCCGGTCCCCGGATTCGCCCTGCGTCTGCTGTTCGGCGAAATGGCGGAGATCCTGCTGGCCAGCCAGCGGGTACTGCCCAAAGAAGCCGAGGCGGCCGGCTTCCCCTTCCGATTTGCGCAACTCGGCCCCGCCCTCGCCGATGTACTGAAGTAGGGCAGCCGGAACGCGACAGCGCGCTCCCACGGCTCGCAACCGGGGTTCCCGGCTGTCCTCTGCCCGCCCCCCAAAACGACGCTGCGAACCGAATGTGGATTCCATTGCCGAGGGCGTCCGTGGCGGACGCGGTCGCCGACTACTTCCAGATGCTGGCCCCCGTGGAGCTTTCCATCTACTGTTTCCGCTACGCTCCGAAAGGCTTTGCCGGCGATCTGAATGCCTTGAACGAGCGCATCCTGGTGGAGTTGCAGCGCGCCGGGAGCACTTATCTTTCGAACGCCAAAATCGGAGAGCGGTTCGCCCTGCGCGGCTGCGTGCTCAACTATCGCACCACCGAGCGGGATATGGAGATGTCGCTGGAGGCCGTTCGCCGCGCCGCGGCCACCTGTAGCGTGGATTACTTCTGAAACACTTCGTCCCGGGTCAGTTCGAGGCGCGGGTTATCGGTGGCGATGATGTCCTCGACTTCCTGGAGGTTGTGCGACCGGAACGTGAACATCTTTTCGAGCCGTGGATCGATCAGCCAGATATTGGCTACACCCTTCTGGGTATACTCATCCAGCTTCTCGATCACGCTGGTCATGCTATCGCTTTTTGAAAGGATCTCCACTGCCAGGAAGGCAGCTTCCAACACGTAATCGGTCTGGGGAAAGCTGAGCAGCACGGTGATGTCGGGAAGCCGATAGCGCGTGCTTCGCGTCTGCGACCGGAGTTCCGGAAGCGCATAGACGTGCGGATATTTCCGGCGCATGTGGTGCCCAATATTGCTCTGAACTAAGCTGTGCAGCAAGTCTCCCACGTTGCGCTCCACCAGAACTCCGTCCACGTATTCCACATCGGGATCGTACGAGGTGTTCAGGTATTCCTCGACCGGGATCAGCGTCTCGACGCTCATAGCCCTACGATACCACCAGTCGACCGATTTCGCCTGAGGATTGCCGCCGCCTTGCCGCATCGCGTCAGCCCGGTGTTTTGAGAATCGGCCTTCCTAATTTCCGCCGAAGGATGGCCGGCCAGCCCTCCAGATGTTTTCGGGATTTAGGAAGACTGGTGGCTTGTGGGGCAGGTTGGCAACCTGCGGCGGATTGGCAATCCGCCTTTCGCTGGCACCGAAAAAGGCCGATTGACAATCGGCTGCAGATTAACAATCTGCCGACAAGGGGCTGTGCGGGCTGTTGCTTCCCGAAACGTTTGAGTCCCACAACCTTATAATGTGGGGCGGACTCATAGTGTGGCGCGGACTCTCAGTCGGCCGCGCCGGGACTGGTCCCGCCGCCCTTGAGTTCCTCCCGGCCCGATGACAGAGGCGGTTTGCCAAGTTTCAGAGGAGGAATGAATTTCGAACGGCAAACGATGGCATTCGTACAGCTACGCGGCGACGGATTTCTTCTTTCGTTTGCCGCCCGCATCGGATCTTCCGGTCGAGACAGTTTCCGTACAAGGTGCCGAGGTACGGTAACTGTCCACTGCCGTCATCGCCGGGATGCCGAGCTTCTTTCCGATTGCACGCCAGGACAAACCTTCTTCATCACGGAGCCGACTGACTTCATCACGCCGGAAAACTCGCTTGGGGCGACCGACAACCTTACCGGCAGCTTGAGCCGCCCTGATCCCTGAAAGTGTCCGCTCCCTGATCATTTCCCTTTCGAACTCTGCAACGCTGGCAAGAACCTGGAGCAACACGCGGCTGGTGGGGTTCTTTTCGTCGGTGTCCAACGATTGGCTCGTGGCGATGAACCGGACGCCATAGCTGGTTAGAGCCGCCAATTGCTGATTGAGGTGAAGAACGGATCGCCCGAACCGATCAATTTTATAGACCACAATGCAATCGAACTTGCCCTGAGCGGCATCCGCCATTAGCCGATCCAACGCCGGTCGGCTGGCTTTCGATCCCGAAAAACCGGTATCGACGTATTCTCGGGCAATCTTCCAGCCACGCCGTGAAATGTATTCCCGAAGCTCCCGGAGTTGCGTCTCGCAATTCTGATCGGTCGTTGAAACGCGGGCATAAAGGGCGCATCGCGTATAATTATCGTATAGTGTTTTCGTACATATGTCAAGACCCGGAATATGATCGTGCTTCGCTGTGCTGGTCCTGCCGCCAGCCTGGAGAGGGGTGGCTTGTGGTGATTACGGCGATGACGATGATTACCGGCCACCAGACTCTTCACGTTCGTGCGGTCAATGAATGAAAGGGCAGGACCATAGCGTAGCCCTGCCCCCCAAAAAAACCCCGGACACAGCCTCATTCCTGTAGGGCAAATCTCGACGAGCCAAATTGTTTTGGAATGAAATGGAATGAGACTGCGTTTTGGAGTGCTTGTAAGTTTTTGAAAACATGGTGGCCAGGGACGGAATCGCACAGCATTACACCGCCCTCACCATACCTCTCACCGGCATATATCTCGATCCAGCACTTGAGTTGAGATGAACCGGCAAGATGATATCACCTTCAAAAACAACAGGTTAGTCACAGAGCCGACCAGCAAGGCGAGGGGCCTCCGCGCGAGCGCCGCAGTACGAAAGCGTGAACTCCCGCTCAGGAATTCGGCATTCTGTGCCGGGCAGCACGCCTTTGCCGTCGATCCAGCCAGCGGCGCCTTGCTGGATCTAAGGGCAGACCGAGCCAAACTCCGAACCTTGAGTGCGCGCCGATGAAACCCGAACACTCCGGCGACGGCAGTCCTAAGAGCAGCGACAGAGAGGTAGAAGTCTTCACTGCCCACCTGGCGATCCTCGATTTCATCGACAATGAAATGCCAAAGCTCGGCTCGGTCGCAGAGCTAAAGGCTGCCCTTGTCATCTGGCGCCAGACCCATGGATGGGGGAAACTGACCGACTCGATTGGTATTGCGCAACTCGCCAAGCAAACGGCGACGGATGCGAAAGCCATCCAGCGCGCACTTTCGGGCAAGCGTCCAGGCGGCAGGAAGGATAGGCCCCTCGCAGAGAAGATCGGCATCGTCCGCCACCGGCAAGGGCTTGACGCTGCCGGTGATCTCGCACGGACTCGATACACTTGGCCGGTGAATGAACGGGTCCGCGCAAAGCTGGAAAAAGCATCGCAAAACCAAAGCGGCAGCAAACGGGGGGGTGGGGTACAAGTTACCCCCACCCCTGGGGTACAAGTTACCCCGACCGGTGGGGGTAAGATCACCCCCACTCAATCTTGTACTTTGAATTCAATAAAGGAATCGTCGTCGTCGGAAGCGCCTGCCGTTGTTCAAGAGGCGATCAACTCCCAGGAAACGACCGACGACGCCCCTTTTATTTCTCTTGAAGAGAACAAAACCGAAGAGCCTCCGGCCGCGACTGTACCCGCAACTGAAACCAGCTCCACGGGCAAGCCGGAAGACCGGGAAGCCCTGATAGAGACAGCCAGGGAACAGCTCCAGATGGCACGGGCGGCAAGCTTGAGCTTTGGCGGCGTGATCTCACCTGAAACTTTGTCACAAATCAAAAGGCCGGATCGTGCCATCACGTTGGAAATCTTGGGAGCCTTCAGCGACGGTGCCGATTTTGAAACGTGGGTGCCGGACACGGTAACCCGTAGGCTGGGGCAGAAGGCCAAAGACTCTCGGTGGGGCTTGTACCTGGCGGACGCCAAAAACCACGCCGAAGACATCGCGCTCCAGAGGAAAGCCAACGCGAAGCGCCAGATTGACGCGGAGATTGCTCGAGAATGTCAGCAAGCAGCCGAAGCCGCAGCCGTGGCCGAGCTGGATCAGCCGATGCCGTTGCTCCAGGCCTTTGGCCGGATTCAGTACCGGGTCGGCTCAGCGGGGCGCGACATGCCGCTGCCGTTGAAGGCCCGCTTCAGGCGCACAGGCGAGCTGATCGCACCCAACGAGCTCGAACGCCAGATTTTCGGCTGGCAATCCTGCCACGAGTGCCACGATCTGGGAACCGTTGGAAATGCCATAGACCGAAACTTACACTTCTGCTGCTGTCCGGCCGGAGTAGAGGCGCAGCAGTTGCCCACGGAAAGCGAGCTGGCAAAGCCGGAGGGAGTGCGGTTCCACAAGGGCGCTGATTATCCCGACCGGGAAATTGGGCGCGTCCATGCCGGTGCAAAATCGCTCCTGGTGGCCGCCTGCCACGCGGTCTACTGCCCCTTCACCGCCGATGCCATCGAGGATTCGGAGGTCACAGACGATAGCCAAACACTCAAAATCCACCTTTCCGACAGGCAGTTTGGAATTGTTGAAGGCGACATCCGCCGTGCGGCCAAACGCCTGGGATGGCAACGCCAAATCGCGATTACCGGCGGGAAACTGGCGAAGCAGCCCAACCCGGCGCCTGCAACAAAACCAGAGGCCGCGGTACCATCACGGCCAGCCATCACCCAAGCCGAAATTGACCGCGCCGTGGAAGAGAACCGGCGGCAGCGGCGGTCGCCCGCACGCATGGAGCCGGCGCGGGCCGGCGGCGACTTCGGCGAGCTGTGCGCCGCGGGAGGTGTCCAGTGACCGGCACACCAAAACACAATGCCATGATCGCGGCCATCAAGGACTGCTATGCCAACTTCCCGGTGGACATGACCGAACTGGAAAAGCAGGATCCGGACACGGCGTTCCGTATCTGGTGCGCCATGGCGGCCAACAGGGTCCCAGAGAAGCAGGCATGTGAAATCCGCCTTCGGGCTGAACGGCAAGCCAAGCGATTGTGGCGGACGCCAGTGACATATTTCGAACGGGCGAAATCGCAAGGGCCACGTCGTTTTTTCATGCCCAGGGGGGAACCATGCCAGTAACGAACACCTCATGGCAAAAAGGCCACAGCGGCAACCCGCGTGGGCGCCCGCGGTTTGGAGATGAATTGGGCGCAATACTGCGCCAGACGGTCGACCGCGAGCGGTTTGCCGAGAAACTCTGCGAATTGTGCTACGCCGGCGACGTACAGGCGATGCGGCTGCTCCTGTCCTACACCGACGGCCTGCCCACCGGCGACGAAGGCCAAGGCTCGGAAGGGATTCAAATCACGGTGACCTATGTCCAGCAGAACAATCGGCTTGAGCTTACCGGCTCCGCATCCAGCACAAGCGAAAATGATCCAGGAAGCGAGGCGCTTCAACGTCATTTGCTGCGGCCGTCGCTGGGGCAAGACAGTGCTGGGGATGGATCGGCTGATTCACCTGGCGCTGCAAGGTAAACCCGTCGCGTGGTTTAGCCCGTCCAACAAATTCATGGCTGATACGTGGCGGGAGTTGCGGGCCACGCTAGCTCCCGTTACGCGCGATAAGAGCGAGCAGGAAAAGCGTTTGGAGCTGATGGGCGGCGGCGTGGTAGACCTCTGGTCGCTCGACAGTGCAGACTCCGGCCGCGGCCGAAAATATGCGGTCGTGGTGGTCGACGAGGCGGCCATGATTCCCTCGCTCCAAGAGGCCTGGCAGCAATCCATTCGTCCAACGCTGACGGATCTGCGAGGCGCTGCGTGGTTCCTGTCCACGCCGAAAGGTATGAACTACTTCAAGACTCTGTTCGATCACGGCCAGGACCCGGAGCGCGAAGACTGGATGTCTTGGCAAATGCCCACCAGCGAGAATCCGTATATCGAACCCGCGGAAATCGAAGAAGCGCGAATGGACCTGACGGAATCGGCCTTCAATCAGGAATACCTGGCTCTGTTCGTCAACTGGGAGGGCAGTGTCTTCCGCCGTGTGGGTGAAGCGGCCACGGCAGGCGCCATGGGGAAACCGGAAGCAGGACACGATTATGTCATCGGCTGCGACTGGGGCCGGTCGCATGACTACACCGTCTTTATCGTGCTGGACGCAACCGCGCGCGCCGTTGTGACGATGGATCGTTCTAACCGAGTGGATTACGCCATCCAGTGCGACCGGCTGAAGGCCTTAGCCGACCAATGGCAACCGCGGCAGATCATTGCTGAGCAGAACAGCATCGGGCAGCCAGTGATCGAGCAACTGACCCGCGACGGACTGCGGATTCAGCCGTTCACCACCACCAACGCGAGCAAAGCCCAGGCCATCGAAGCTCTAGCACTGGCCTTGGAACGCGGAGACATCCGCATTCTGAACGATCCGGTACTGGTTAGCGAACTGGTGGCCTATCAAGCGGAGAGGCTGCCGTCGGGGCTGACACGCTATGCGGCCCCCAGCGGCCAGCATGACGATACGGTGATGGCGCTGGCGATGGCGTGGAGCGCGGTTTCGGGGCAGCATCGCCTCATTTACGCGATTCCAGACAGCGACATCGTAGTCAAGGAGCACGCCATTCCGGACCATTGGCCGCGCGCATACGGACTGGATATCAGATGGAATACGGCTGTGGCGATCTGGGGCGCGCGTGATCCGCAGTCGGATGTGCTGTATCTATACAGCGAATACTGTGGTGAAGCCGACCCCGCCGTCCATGCGGCTGCGATACGCGCCCGTGCTGACTGGATTCCGGGAGTAGTCGATCCGGCGGCTAACGGCCGGAACGCGGTGGATGGGCAACGGCTGATTCAGCTGTACCGGAATCATGGACTTCACCTGGGAGCTATAGACAACCCGCTGGAGTCCGGAATCCTGGAGGTGGGCCAACGAATGCGTTCGGGGCGTCTCAAGGTTTTCGCTTCGCTTTCGAAATATTTGGAGGAGCGCCGGCTATACCGGCGCGATGAAAGAGACCAAGTGGTGAAGGATCGAGACAACCTCCAGGACGCTACGCGGTGCCTAGTGGTCGGTCTTTCTCGGATGCGCACCAAAACAGTCGAGCGCGATGTTCCAGATCTCTACAGAGGGCGGCATGGTGACAGAAGCTGGATGGCCTGATCGTCCGTTACTCGTTGACGTAGCGAAAGGCCTTTTTTCCGCAGCCGGCTAAGGATCGAAAACCTACGCAGGAAAGCGGCTGGAGCTGATTGGCGCATGTTAATATACTAATAGAATCAACAACTTATAAGGGATTTGCTCAAAATGGCGATGCAGCCTGTTCCCGGCCTGTTAGCAGGCAACGACTCGGAACTGGAAAGGGAGATGATGCTGGGTTACGCGTTGGTGGTCTCGGTGCGGAGCAGCACCGGCGTCCGACCCCGCCGTCCATGCGGCTGCGATACGCGGGCTATACCGGCGCGATGAAAGAGACCAAGTGGTGAAGGATCGAGACAACCTCCAGGACGCTACGCGGTGCCTAGTGGTCGGTCTTTCTCGGATGCGCACCAAAACAGTCGAGCGCGATGTTCCAGATCTCTACAGAGGGCGGCATGGGTGGTCTCGGTGCGGAGCAGCACAGAATGTCAACCGAGCACGCCGCGGGTCAGGCACCATTCCACTAACCGCAATGCCTGGTCAGGTGTCAGGCCTAAGCCGGACAAACGCGCGATCAACTCACGCCGTGGGATGGGGACCGCGGCGAGGCCGCGCAGGTTCAGGAGATCCAAGCCACCCACCCATCGAACCAGACCTCCATCCGACAATTGCACCGTTTCTTCCGGTACAATGCGGGCGTCCCTGCAGACGCCGGTGACGCGGACAGACGCCGTGAAGCGGATTGGGCCGGCCAAGGGAGGGTGCGCCGGGCGAGGCGTGTTCGGGGAACGTCCTTCGAGGAAGCCGATGTGCCTGCGCCAGGCGGCATTGACGAACTCTTCGTAGTACTGTTCCGCCACAGCCGAATCGGCGGGGCCGTCCCGCCACGTGCGTATCGCCGCATTGTAGGCCATCGCCGCATCACCAATCGCGATCCGGTGGCCATCGACGGGCCGCAGCGAGCGCTGCGCGAATGCAGGCCGGCGCGCGATCCGGACGGCTGGTCCGCTCATGCGTAATGAACCCCATACTGACGTTGGGATTTGATCGACGGGCGAACCCACAATGCCGAGCGTGGTGTCCGTGGCCAAAGGTATGGCGTAGATCCAGTGCTCGCCGAAGCGAAAGACGCGCGCGCGCTCGTTCGTGCAGCCTGGAATCCGGAACACGGAAGCTACTTCCGAACCGTTCGGCTCGAGTGGTTGGGAAAGGATGGCGGATCGTCCGGTTGCATCTACCACTACCGGGCCGCGCTGCCGCTCGGCATCACTACGGAGGTCGCGGCTGTGCTGGAGGCGGGCTCCACGGGAAAGCGCTTCCTGAAGGGCGAATCTTAGAAAATCGCGCCGCTCGAAATGGGTCCAGGAACCGGACAGCAGCACCGGATGTTCGGCGTCCAGGCAATTCTCAAATCCGCGCCTGTGCTCGCCTCCCGCGCGCGCCAGCGCCTCCGTCAATCCCAACTGCTGCAGTAGAGGCAGCACGGGTTCGGGAATGATTTCGGCGCCAGGCGGAGTTTCCGCACCGCTCGAAGCGATTACAGGTCGAAACCCGAGTTGCAGGAGCCGTAACGCACAGGCGATTCCAGCGACACCGTCACCGGCAATCAGTACTTCGTCCACGCGATAATTATTCCTTGACAAATCCTCCCCGTCAAATGAGAATCTGAAAAGACTTCAAACCGGGTAGGGATGGATGCCGGGAATTCAGCAGATCTTTTTCTTGCCTCCCATGGCGGTTGCCCGTCTTGGCGGGAGCGATCAGCCCCTGGACAGTTTCAATTGGATCGAGGACCCCTCACTGCACGGCGCGGGAAAGACGGTGATCGATCCGGCGGTCACACTGGAGGTGCAGCAGGACGGGTCGGTGCGACCGTTTATGCCCGGCACGATCCAGTTCCGCGACGGAAATCTGATGCGGCCTACCGCTCCTTTTCTGGAATTGTGGGCAAGAGTATCAGGCGTACAGGAACTGCAGCCGCTCACGACGGCCTTATTGAGCCAGAACCAGGCCACGCTCGCGAACGTGAGCTACACGGTCACGGCGGCGAATCGAAAGGCAGCTCGGCGCACCGGCGACGAGGCGTGTGCCTATACAGCCACTATCGCGGTGGTTGGCAACGACCACGCCGCGCATCCGCTGGCTGCGTCGAGTATCGGACCCCGGCCGCTGGTGTCGCCCGATCGTCCTATCCCTCTGGGGAGTTTCCAGGTGATTCGCCCGGCATCCGCGGCCGAGTTCAATGTCAACCTGGACACCTTGCGCGTGCGTTACACGCCGGCGCGCGGTGAAGTATACGGCGCGCCCGGCGCCGTCAATGGCACCGATCAAGAGACCGGTCGAAGCTTCGAAATGGTGCCCGCTGTCAACCGTATCCTCAACAGCGACGCCACGTGGATTACGTACAACGCCGACGAAACGCGCTTCGATAACCCGGAACCTGCCGACACCTATGATGGCGCCGACGATAGCACCCGACAGGAGTTGTCGTTCGGAGTGGTCGACGACACCTGTGACGTCATCATTGAAGCCGTCGTGGTAGTCAACAGCACGGTACGATTATCGGCTGTGGCACGGGTCTTCTGCGGACCGCCGGATTTTGCGCCGGACCGCCGGCCGTTCGTTTCGCTGGCCGATGAGCTGATCGACCGCGACCCCCCGGCCAACGAAACGCCGGAGTCTCTGGACGATGCTCTGCAGCGGGTGGGCGATTTCTTCCAACGCGCTTACGAGACCGCCAGCCTGGCAAATGTGGATGCGATGCGCGACCGGTCACTGAGCGGCCAAAGAGCTTCCCCGTTCGCGCCTGCGACCACGCTGAACGATAGCATGACCGAGCGCGATCCTTTGTTCGATCAGACCGAGAATCTGAATTCCAGGCCCACGACGCACGAGCGCCTTCCTTACGCCTCGGTGGCGCACGCGGTCCACGAACCGTTGGCGGACCTGGAAGACCTGGCCTTATTCCTGCGGACAAACGCGGACAAAGTAAAGCGGATTGTGCGGCCGCCCTTCGGCGCGTTTTCCGACCTGGCAGAGAGTGTGGATGCCAGCGCCGCGCCAAATCCCGACCATCGGGACCCGCGAAATGATCGGGACAATCTGTTCGATATGCGCATGCCTCCGTACATGCGGGACGCGGACGCTTCGCCGCTATCGATTACACGCCGGCAATATCGGACGCTGATGGATGTCGTGCAGCGATTGCAAGCCCAGCCGGCCGCACCCGTGTCGGGAGCGGCTCCCGTCGCGGACGCGGCTCCGGCTGCAGAGCCTCCACAAACGCCCGTGCGCAAGCATGTCCGGCGCGTAGCCAAGCGTCGAGGCCTACAATGACAGGTCTGGTCACTCTACAACCGCTGACATTCGCGCCGCCTCCCGCCAGCCCGCCCAAATTCCATCTGCTTGCAGGAGAACCCCGGCTGGCGTTCCTGGTGGACGGATCGCGACTGTTCGAAATCGATCCGACCTTTTACGGCGATCTCGCCTCGGGAGATCCGGACGCCGGTAGGAGTTTGCTCGAAGTGGCGGGCATTGCGCCGATTCCCGCAGATCCGGCGGAGCGGCTCAGTCCACCAACGTCACTTTCGCTGAATATCGCGCAGGCATGCAACCTCACATGCAGCTACTGCTATGCGGACGAAGGTCGTTTCGGCGGACGCGCCGAGCTGATGTCCGAAGAGGTTGCATTTGCGGCCGTTGACCGGCTGCTGGCGGGCGCTCGCGGCAAGAGTGTAACTGTCGGGTTCATTGGCGGGGAGCCGTTGTTAAACCGGCCGGTTTTGCACGCCACCGTCGCGTACGCATGCGACCGGGCGCGCGAGCGGCGGCAGCCGGTACGATTTTCCATTACGACAAATGCAACGCTGGTGAACGCGTCTGATATCGAGTTATTTCGCCGGCACGCCTTTGGGATCAGCGTAAGCCTGGACGGCAGCGAGGCCGTGAACGACGCGAATCGCAGAGCGCACGATGGCACAAGCGCGTGGGCCGCCGCGGTAGAACGGCTAACACCGCTGCTGGATGATCCGGGCGGTGTCAAGCTGGCCGCCCGCTCGACGGTCACGCACGCGAACCTTCGCATCCTGGAACGTATCGACGCCTTGTCGGCCGTCGGCTTCGCGGAAATTGGCGTCGCTCCGGTGCGTACCAGTCCGATGCCGGGCCTGGCCCTGCGGGAGAATGACTGGCCGCGGCTGTTGGCCGAATTCGTACGGGCCGGCGACGCAGAATTCGGCCGCGTCAGCCAGGGACTACCGCTCCGATTTTCCAACCTGGCGACCGCGCTCAAGCAGATCCATCACGGTAGCGCGCGGCGGCTGCCCTGCGGGGCGGGAGCCAACTATCTTTCAGTCAGTACCAGCGGCGAATACTTCGCCTGCCATCGCACGATCGGCGACGCGCGGTTCCGAATGGGCGCCTCCGAGAGTGACGGCGCGCGCGAGCGTTTTCTGTCGGCTCGCGACGTGGACCGGCAACCCCTGTGTTCCTCGTGTTGGGCGCGATATCTGTGCGGCGGCGGCTGTCATGCGGAAGTCGTCGCGTCCGGACGCTCCGGATGTGATTACATTCGGGGCTGGCTGGAGTATTGCCTGCGCTTTTACGACCGGCTTATCCGCATTCACCCCGACTTCTTCGAACATCCAGCTCAATCTATGGTGGCGACACTATGAATCGAATCTTCCCGCGCAACTTGACGGCCCATGCTGCCATGCAGATCGCAGGGAATCCTGTGACTACCCGCCTTGAGAGCGGCGTTTCTAACTGTTTTCCTGGTCTGGAATTCGACCATAGGAACCTCGATCGTCGCTTCTTCCCAGGGCTGATTTTCGAATTCGTGACCACCAACAACACGCCGGACCGCACGGGCGCGCATCTGACCGCGACCGATCTGACCGACGAGGCGCTCGCGCCGCCCGGCCCGAATACGGCCGCTGCCGACCAGTCGGACGAAAACACGCGCCAGCAATTGGCCTTGAAACTGGCGGGCAGCGTTGGAAAACAGCTCCGCACCGGAAACTGGTTTCTCGAATCCATCACGCAGAGCGGCAAGACAATCGTTGTTGATGGGGACGCGGCGAATGCCCGGTTGCCCGGCATCACGATCTGGCGGCTGGTGCGAGCCCTGGAGAAGGGTCCGGTCTCGATTCTGCTGAAGAATCGGGGTGCCAGCGGGGCGGCCAGCCATGTTCAGCTCGACGGATGGCGCCGGACGTACACGGACTCCACGACCGGCGTGATCGATCCGTCATATGCGGCAGGTGAGCTGACGCAAAGTCTCTGCTCGCCGTGGATGCATGATTTTCGCGACTGCGCCTGCTTTTATTGGGCCTCTAATCATCCCGATATCGTGCTGGCGGAACCACAGCCGGGGGATACGCTACCGGACGGCTCGCCCGCCGACCCCGTGGCGGCCGGAACCCCGATCGACTGGCTACGCTCCGACCGCTCTCCGGACCGCACCGGGGCCGCGCTTGACACCGAACGGAAGAATCGCGGCGCGCAGATGGATCATTACGAAATCAATGAGAGGTGGCAGGACCTGGCGATCGTTCTGCTGGGCGAGGAGGTCACACGCACGTACCAGCCGCGCCCCATTGAAACGGCGACGTCGTTCGCCAACCCGGCTGAACTGACTACCAACCTGGTCAAGTTGGCCGGAGTGGAGCATGCCGTAATGCTCGAGTATCTGTACGCGCGATATTCGGTATTGAATCCGGCCAACCATACACCTCAGCCGCTGCGAGACGATGTCACATTTATCCGGCACGAAATGCTGATGATCGCGGTCAGTGAAATGCGCCATCTGAGATGGGTGAATCAACTGCTGTGGGAGTTGGAGCATGCGGGCTTGATCGCGGCGACCGGTCCCGTTCTCGACGCCGCCGCGAAAATTCCCACTCAAAAAGGCCAGCCGGACCGGGTTCGCGAGTTGCTGCCTCTGACGTCAGACAGGTTGGACCAGTTCATCCAGGTCGAGCAGCCGAGCGGGGGCCTCGACGGCCAATATGCCCGTGTGTTGGCAACGCTCCGCGATACGACAACTTATCCGCCCCATCTGCAGGAACTCGCCGAGCGGATTATTGGCGACGGTGTCCAGCACTTTAGCCGCTTCCGCCAGATTCGCGCTGTGTTGCAGCCGTATTTCCAAAAAAAGTCCACATCCTACCTGGTGAATCTCACGCCGGCGCCGGACACCGATGCGAACGCCAAAAAGGCTCTTACCGAGTATAAGAACATTCTCGACCAACTGCGCCTGGCCTACGCACAAGGGGACGCGGAGGACTTCTCCCATATAGCCGCGGCCCGCGCCACTATGTTCGCGCTGGAGGACGCGGGCAATGCGCTGGCGGCCGCCAAACTTGGAATTCCGTTCCCTTAGATCGGGGATGGCCGACGGTTCTGCAGCGGATCAGGCGCGAGTCCTCTGTAAAACAGGGACGGAACAGGGAAATTCAGATTCATCCCATGCGAGCTACCGCCCACATTCCAGAGAACTTGCGTGCAGAAAGTGCTGCCAAAGTATCACGCCGGAACAGGGCGTAACAGGGCCTGATAACGCCCGGATCAGGCCCTGTTATTGCCTGATGTGCTCGTTACACCATCCATGACCGGTCGCCACCGGGGTAGTAGATGAACGAGGGCTCGAACTCCGGAGCCAACGGCTTCGACCGGCAGTAAAGCAACCGTTTCGCTCCCTGGCTCCAAGCGTCCACAACATCATCGAATGCGCCCGCCGGGAACGCTGCGCACTCTCCAATGAACTGCTCCACCCACGGCGCTACAGCGGGTGCGGAAGATACCAGTTTCCAGATTCAAGCTGCGGACTCGCAGCGGCGGCGCGGCTAATTTTCCCACCCTCCGGGTTCACCTCGACAAATCCGGCAATCTCATGGCGCAGGGATTGAACCACCGCCGGGCCGTTCGCTTTGTCCTCGACCAACTTCAGCGTCACGTTCGGCCAGCGTCCGCTGAGACGGCCACAGCCAGCAGAGTGGCCGGCAGGTCCATGCGGTCCCGGACCTGATCGAGAAGATACCGGTCGGCACCTTTGGCTGCGTGCACCTGGCCCACCACGTAGTCTGATTTCTTGGTGTCCTTGAAAGCCATATCCCAGGATTGGAGCTGCTGGTCGAAGTGCAGCGGAAGATCGATGGCTTTCCGTTGCTCCAATGTGCCGTCTGGCCGCTTGACCGGCACCGGAGGCAAGTCGGCGCCGCGGGGCTGCCAGTAGCGCCACCAATGTGTTTTGAGCATGCCGCCGCCGGCGGGTGCCGGCCGCTGTTGGTACTGGCCAGCATAACGGTAGCTGCCTAGGGTGACCTTGAGACTGGCAAGGTCGGCGGGCGTGATCTTTTCAGGGCAGAGGAGTTGGCCTGCACAGGTTCGCGGGTCGTGCCAGCCGATCGAAGTGGAGCAGCGGCGATCTGGCTCGAACTCCTCGGGCAGGCGGAGCAGCTCGTAACCACTTTTTGCAGGAGATCGCCGGTGAGGTCGGCCTCGTGCAGCCGCTGCTGGATGACGATCTTGTGACCAGTGGCGAAGTCGTTGAGGCGCGTGCTCATACTGCCGTTCCACCATTCGATCGCACTCCGGCGCTCGGCATCCGATTCCGCCTGGTCGACGGAGTGCGGGTCGTCAACCACCACGTAATCGCCACGCTCGCCTGTTCCCGAGGACATCGGCACTACAACGCGGCAGCCGGTCTGAGTGTTCTCGAACCGGTTTTTCTGGTTCTGGTCGCCAGCGAGTTGGTACCGGCCGCCCCAGCGCTCCTGATACCAGGCGGATTCGATCAGGCGCCGGCATTTGACGCTGTCCCGCGTTGCCAAGGGCTCCCGGTAGCTGCTGAATAACCATCTGGACTCGGGACGAGTAATCCAGACCCAGGCTGGCCAAAAGACCGCGGTTAGCAGCGACTTGGCATGACCGGGCGGAACGTTGATGATCAAATTCCGGAGGCGACCCTCAGTGATCGCTTGCAGGTGATCGCAAATGGAGCGCACGTGGATGCCATCGACAAAGGCGGTTTCCGGTTCGAGCACGGGCCAGGCTTGCACCACGAATTCATGCAGTCGGCGGCAGGCTTTCTCCGCCTTCAATTTCAGCAACTGGAGTTGCGGCTCGTTCAAGCAGGCTTTCCAGTTGATCGATTTCCTCGTCGGTGAGTCGGCTGTAGTCGATTCCATGGTCTCCCTCATGCGTGAGTTTTAACTCCGCCGGCTGTGGATCGAGCCGGTTGTAAATCATCTGGATCGCCCACGGCTCGCCATTGCGCGCGGCCTTCCAGGCGAGGTCCGCGAGTTCCTCAGGGTAAGCGTCCGATGAACCCCTCTTCCAATGCCGTTAGCCAAGCCCCATAGTGGTTCCATGACAAGATCTACTGTGGCAAGGAAGCTGGGATCAAGAAGCGAGGATTGGCGCGCGCGGATCTCGGCGCAAAGGCAGAGCGGCGTATCGGTGAAGCAGTTTTGCGCGCGACAAGGGCTCACCGAGCAGTCCTTCTCTCATCAGCTTCGGTTGAAGCTTCCACTCGCCCCTCGCAATTCTGCCGCACGCCTATGAACGCGTTCCCTCGGCAGCCTTGCGGACGAATTGGCTCGCGTAGTACCAGCCACATGTTAGCAAGCGTGCTCCCCTCCAGTTCCCATTGAAGGAGAGGCCACATTGACACGGAGGGCCACCAAACAGAATCAGCGGACGTTGGTCGTTGGGGATTTCAATTGACCGCACTTCTTCGATCGGCTTATTTACGACGGTTACGAAGATCGGCCAAGATATGCTGCTTCATGACTCGGGCGGGGATTGGCTCGCAGAACACTTCCACTGTTCCGCGACCAGGAACTTTGCGGAGACGTTTAGAAGACGCCAATTGCCCCGGCGCAAGGGCGCTGCACGAAGGTACTCGGCATCGGGCGTTTTCGTCGCGTTGGAACGTCAGGAACCAAGTCAACTTTTGTCGGGACATATCAGACCACCGTCGAATCGGTAGTCAACGGCGGTCTCTCAGTGATCCTCCGATGGAACCAAAGCAACTTCCGATTCGGCTGCACTCCCGAGCAGTCCGCTGCATTATCTTTCACGGAATGCGCTCTTGGATAGGCAATAACGTGCGCCGGGCCTTTCCGTGGACCCTGTCTGGTAGTGGCGCCCGGAGCATCGCAGAACGAATCTCAATCAGGGACAGAGCTTGAAACGCAGACAGCGCATCCTCTCCGCAGCGCGTCGCGCCTTCTCCGCGTCGGCGTATTCTTGAGGAAACTCGATTGGGGTATATATCTCGAGGGCTTCTGCGAACGCGGTGATCGCCTCGTCCAGGAGCTCGCGTGCGTCTTTGCCCCATGCGACGAGTCGACTGCGATGCGAGACCGATGCCCCGATTGCATTGCAGTCGCGCCCACTCCTCGGGATACTCTTTGCGAGTAAACACTTGAAGAGCGTCCTCCATAGCAGCGGCCGCGTCTTTCAGGTCCCTCGCTTGCATATCTCGATTCCCCCACAGGCCATCCACGATATCAATTTCGAGGTGGAGGACGTCTACACACCGGATGGCCACGATACCGGCGAGTTCCGTGTCCTGCTGGGTCCATCCGGCTGTGGAAAGTCCACGATTCTCCGCCTGATCGCCGGTCTCGACCATCCCGATACCGGCGAGGTACTGGTGAAGGGCAAACTGGTAACCGGTCCCGGCCGCGACCGTGGCATGGTCTTCCAAAAATACACCTCGTTCCTATGGCTGACCATTGAACAAAACGTAGGATACGGCCTGAAGATCAACGGCGTCCCGCAAGCGGAGCGGGACCAGACCGTGGCCAAGCTGATCGAGCAAGTGGGCCTGTCGGGGTTTGAGAAGTCCTACCCCGACACGCTCTCCGGCGGCATGCAGCAACGCGTGGCCATTGCCCGCACGCTGGCGCTCCGGCCCGGTGTCATCCTGATGGACGAGCCCTTCGGCGCCCTCGACGCACAGACCCGCAGCGACATGCAGGAACTGCTGCTCAAGATCTGGGATGAGTCCGCCAGTACCATCCTGTTCGTGACCCACGATGTGGATGAGGCCATCTACCTGGCCGACCG
>JAIQFL010000654.1 GCA_020073365.1 Terriglobia bacterium
TCGAGGCGCTGATCGACAAGCAATCGACCGAGACCAATCCGGAGAAGCGCAAGCAGATCGTCTGGGAAATCGAGCGCCGAATGGTCGAAGACGTGGTTCGCCCGGTCATCTATCACATGCGCGCGGCGACCTGCTGGCAGCCCCACGTCAAGAACCTCACCCAGATGGTCAACAGCGCCTACAATAGCTGGCGGATGGAGGATGTCTGGCTCGATCGATAAAGGCGCGGGCGATAAAGCCGCGGGCGATAAAGCCGCGGCTGATTAGGACCGAGTTATTGATCGGCGGCGGCGGCGTCCTTCATCGCGCCGTGCAGTTCCGCCACAATCTCGAACGAGCGTTTGCGTTTGCTGTGGTCGAAGATGTTCGCCGTCACCATCAACTCATCGGCGCCGGTGCGGCGGATGAATTCGTCGAGGCCATGCCGGACGGTGTCCGGCCCGCCGACGATGGCGCAGGCTTGGCTGTCAGCGAGGATCGCGCGAGCGTAGGGATCGAGCCGCGCGTCGAAATCCTCGACCGGCGCGGGCACCCGGCCGCGTCGTCCCGTCCGGTTGTTCAGGGTCGACTGCTGCAATGACGAGAACAGGAAACGCGCTTCTTCGTCCGATTCCGCGGCGACGACGGTGACCCCGAGCATGATGTTGGGCGTGGCGAGCTGCGCCGACGGACGGAACCGCTGGCGGTAGATCGCCATCGCCTGCATCATCATCGCCGGCGCGAAATGCGACGCGAAGGCGAAGGGCAGACCGAGGATCGCCGCGAGTTGCGCGCCATAGGTGCTGGACCCGAGGATCCAGATCGGCACTTCGAGCCCGGCGCCGGGAACCGCCTGCACCGCCTGGCCGGGTTCGGCAGGCTGGAAATAGCCCATCAGCCGACCCAGGCGCTTTCGGCGTTCATATCTTCGATTTCGCTCGGCAGAAGTACAAATTCCTGTCGCGCAAAGACAAGGGCAAGGATCCGATGCTGGCGCCCCAGTGTGTCGCTGTCGACGCCGAGGACAATATCTACGTTACCGATTCAGAGTCGGGAAAAATCTTCGTGTTTGATTCGAGCGGAAAGTACGATCGCGCAATCGGCAGCCTGAAGGGGGGAGAAGGCTACTTCAAGCGTCCGACGGGAATCGCCGTGGATTCCACCGCCCAGCGAATCTGGGTGACGGACACGCTACGCAACAAAATTTTCATGATGGACATGCAGGGCAGCGTGCTGAAGATTTTGGGACAACGCGGCTCCGGAAACGGCGAATTCAACTTTCCCACCGAACTCAGGCTGGATGGCCAAAACCTGATCGTGGTAGACGCGATGAACTTCCGCGTGCAGGTATTGGATCGTGACGGGACGTTTCGCAATGCCATTGGTCAACTCGGCGACAGTACCGGAAACATGTTTCGACCCAAGGGCGTGGCCATGGATTCCGAAGGTGACCTCTATATCGTGGACGGCCTGTGGGGATTGGTGCAGGTGTTCAACCGGCAGGGCCAGTTACTGTACTACTTCGGACAGCACGGCAGCGGAGCTGGACAGTTTCAATTGCCGACCGGACTTTTCATTGACCATGAGGACCGGATTTTTGTGGTCGATTCTTTCAATCACAGGGTACAGATTTTTCATTATTTCGCGCTGCCCAAGCGGACTAAGGAAGGAATGTGAAGGCGAGAATACTATTAGCGTGCCTGATCGTGCTGCTGGCTCCGGGTGTGGTGCGAGCGCAGTTCAGCGGAGATGTGATCGGCATGCATGACCTTGGGCCGGGCAGTAAGTCGCCGACGACCGGGGCGCGTCCCGACTTTTGTCTGTACTGCCACGCTCCGCACTCCGGCATCGCCGGCCTGGCGCCGCTGTGGAACCAAACCCTCTCGACCCAGTCCTACCAGACCTACACCAGCACGACGGAGGTCAACAAAGGAGCGCAGCCTGTTCTTGGAGCCGACAGCAACCTATGTTTGAGCTGCCACGACGGAACGGTCGCGCCGGGACAGACGGTTGTGTACGGCAAGGTAACGATGTCTGGATCGATGTATAACACCGACGTCTTCGGGACGAACCTTCAGCCGTCTCACCCCTTCAGCCTGGCGCTTCCGCTGAAGGATTCGATCGATCTGATTCCTAGTCTGGTTTCTCAGGGAAAAACTGGCGACCCGACCATCCAGTTGATCAACGGAAATGTGGAATGCACCACGTGCCACAATCCTCACGTGCAGGCAAAAGACCTAGTCTCGCAGAACTTTCTGGTGCGGGACAGTGTCAATGGTCAGATGTGCCTCGCGTGTCACGACCCCACGCGCACCATGTCAGGGAAAGTGAACCCGCTGGCGGGATGGGCAACCAGCATTCATGCCACTGCGGCAAACAAAGTGACCCAGCTGGCCAATGTTGGAACCTATCCAAACGTCGCGCAGAACGCGTGCATCTCCTGCCATGCAACCCACAATGCGCCAGGCCCGGCGCGATTGCTTCGCGGCCCCAACGAACAGGATTGTGTGGCTTGCCACAGCGGCGGCACGAATATCTCTCCACCAGCCCCGAACGTTTTCGCGGAATTTGCCAAGACGGGCCACCCGTTTCCGGCGGGTACCAACGGGCACGATGCTTCCGAGGCTGTGCTGCTCAACAATAACCGACACGCTACCTGCGTCGATTGCCACAACGGACATGCTTCGAACCAGGTGACCGTTTTCCCGCCACCTCCGGTAATTCGGGTCTCGCAGAATGGCATCCCGGGAATCAGCGCGACCGATGGCACCACAATCATCGATCCCGCGGTCAATCAGTTTGAAAATTGTCTGCGCTGCCACGGTTCGAGCTCGGGGAAGGCGGTCAATCCGATGTACGGGTACCTTCCGGCCAGGGTGGTTTCCGCCGGCGATCCGTTGAATGTGATTCCGCAGTTCAGCCCCAGTTCCACTTCAAGCCATCCTGTGACTCATGACCGCACCAGTGCCCTGACTCAGCCAAGTCTGTTGGCCAATATGTGGAATCTGGATGGCACCACCCAGGGCCGGCTGATGGGCAATCGCATTTTCTGCAGTGACTGCCACAACAGCGATGACAATCGCGAATTCGGAGGGACGGGACCTAACGGGCCACATGGCTCCAAATGGACGCACATCCTTGAACGCCGCTATGAATTCAGCCAGGCTCCAGCACCGGGCCAGCCCATCACCAATCTTTTCCCCAATCCCGATCTGAGCACGAACGGCCCTTATGGACTGTGCGGCAAGTGCCACGATCTGCCCAACCAGATCATGAAGAACACCAGCTTCCTGCAGCATTTTGACCACATCAACACGGGCTTTACGTGCTCGACCTGCCACACCGCCCACGGCATGGGCGCCACAAACGGAAATATCTCAGGCGAACGACTGGTGAACTTCGACGCGAACGTAGTTGCTCCCAATGGGAGTAATCCGATCTCTTACAGCCGCGCCACCAACACTTGTGTTCTCACCTGCCACAGCGTAGCTCATAACCCAGACGGCACTGTGACCGGGCTGAATTCTCCGAACCGCGCCAGCGCTCATCCCAAGAAGAAGTAAAGTCACGAAGCGGTGGCAGGCTTGAAAAAACGAATCCCCGGAGCATTTGCCCCGGGGAGTATCGTTTGTTCCAGCTTCGTCGCCTCAGGCGGCTAACGACTCGACGAAATGCTCGCAGAGTGTG
>JAIQFL010000655.1 GCA_020073365.1 Terriglobia bacterium
GGATCGATTCAGCAACCGCATAACAGCCGACTTTGCTGTAGGCCGGAAAAATGAGGAGGCTCCGAAAAACCCCTTCAACTGGAAACAAAAGCGGGATCAGGACAGCCGGCCTAAGACGGCAACAGTCCACCGGCAGCCCGTCAACCGGCGGCGCCCCGCTACAGTACGCCCTGAGGCCGAATCGAGCCGCCGGAGGCTCAAATTACTGTCTGAACCGCAGGGAACTTCGATTAGGAACTTCGATTGAACGAGTGTCACGCTGAGGAATCGCCCCAGTCGGGACCGCCGGCGGCGGCCGCCGTTAGCCCTTAAGAGTCAACCCATGTGGAAACCGAATGAGGCGCACCTTCATCCAAACTGGAGATGCGCTGCTTCGGATTCTGTCTCGCACTTGGCCTGTTGTCTGCCGTTCACGCCCATGCCCAAAACCCGGATTCCGGCGCATCAGCGTCACGGGCCGCTACGGAGTCCCCCGCGGAACCGGCGACTCCCACCGCACCGAAGGAGGACAAGCGCATATTCGGAGTCCTCCCTAACAATCGGACTACCGAGCCTTTCCTGCCCTTCTCCCCGATCTCCGCCGGGCGGAAGATGACCATCGCGGCCAAGGATTCCTTCGACTGGCCGGTTTACCCCACCGCGGCTGCCTTTGCCTGCTGTACCAACTGGAGAACCAGAACCCGTCATTCGGCCAAGGCATAGCTGGCTACGCAAAACGATTCGCCGCTGATTATGGCGATCAGATGATCGGGAACATGATGACCGAAGGTATCATGCCCAGCCTGCTGCGCGAGGATCCGCGCTATTTCCGCATCGGCTAAGGGTCCAAACGGTCGCGGACAGGTTACGCCTTGTCCCGCCTTGTGGTTATTCGCACCGATTCGGGCCACAATACCTTCAATTTCGCGGAGTTTGGAGGCAACGCTGCCGCTGTCGCCGTCAGCAACGCGTGGTATCCCGATACCCGCACCGTCTCCGACAATGTGGAGAAGCTCGCGATCCAGTTGGCCACGGACGCGTTTTCAAACGTGCTCAAGGAGTTCTGGCCCGATGTGAAGCGGCGTCTCCGGAAAAGGCACCAACAGATCTCCGCCGGGTATTAGCGCAGACGGCCGGACGACGCACCCTTTCTGGAAGAATTGAACGCCATCGAGAGGGAGAATGCCAATTTTACTTTTGTGCCGACGATGACGGCAGTGGGCCGCCTTCCGCGTAAGTGAGCATCGTCACCGCTGTATCGAATTCAACCAGCGTCAAGCCTATCACTGTGGCAAAAGTATGCAAACGCAACGAGTGGTCTGCCCATTGGTGGGAAGGACATTCGAAAAGCGGACGTTTCGAAATCAGTACCTGGGCCCCGATCACAAGCGCGATCGGCCTCTTCTATTACTTGCGTATTGTTGTTGTGATGTACGGGCAGCCGACCGAAAGCCCGGCTAGCGTGTCCAGGCTCGCGCCGGCAGGAAGCCTCGTTCCCGCAGTGCTGGCCGCTCTCTTAGTCTGGTTTGGCGTGTTCCCCGGACCATTTTAAGAATCAATTGAGGCTCAAACTGCCGCCATTTGAACTCCACCGGCCTTGGTTTGGTCACCTCACCACCCTACCAGCATTGGATACGCCAAAGTTGCAACACTGCCGAGCTCGTGGAGTACGTGCAGGACCTGATCTCTTCCGGCAGGAAGAAGGCGCTGATTGTTCTCGGGCACGTCGCGTCCGAGCAGTCTGGGATGAGATACTGCGCGGAGCGGCTCAAGACGTTCATTCCCGAAGTTCCTGTCGAGTTCATTCCCGCGGCGGAACCCTTCTGGTCGCCCGATGCGCCGGTGGAGTGAGCCGGACGGGGAAGTGCCACCGTGCGCTGCCTGAAAACGCGACGGCAGCCAGGACTGGCCCGGATGGGCTGCCCCACGGGCTATCTCCGGCGCGGCGTACCCCAGAAGATGAAAGTCCCGCGGTTGGTCGAAACAGCAATATCGAGTGCGCCATCTCCATTCAGGTCCAGCGCGAGGACCTGCGAACCCGCTCCCGAGCGGTTGTGAATCAATTCCGGCACGAATTCCGCTCCGCCCGCAGCGTTCCTGTTCCGCACGGTCCGGTACCAATACAAGACCGGCGGGCCGTAGGCGTCCGGATCGGTATAGCTGTCCTCATGCGACCAGTAGCGCTTGCCGACAATGAAATCGGGAATGCCGTCGCCATCCACGTCGCCAAGCGTGGATCCGTGCAACTCCGAAAACGTGACACCGCCGGCATTCTTCGTCCATAAATCGTCCATGATCATGTGCTGTTCGAACGAAATCTTCCCGTCTTTGTCGCGCTTCTGTTCAAACCACGCGAGACCGAATCCGTGTGCATCGAGCGCGGCTACCACATCGTTCAAGCCGTCTCCATTTACATCGTAAACCGCCATCTCCGCTCCACCCCGCCCGCCGAAAGTCTCAGGGTGGAACGTCCAGGTCTCCTGCGTGCTGCCCTTCGGCGGCTGTTCGTACCAGCCCGTGGCGGTCACCACATCCGGAAGTCCGTCGCCATTGATATCGCCCACACCCAAGCCGTGCGCCCCTACGCCATTCGGTCCTGAAATATGGTGGACGATCCACGGTCCGGTGGGATTCGCCTGGTCGGGAGCGGCCCACGAAAGCACGCCGCCGATACCCAGCACCAGGTCCGGACGGCCATCGCCATCGATATCCTTGAGCAGGCTAATCTCCGTGTTGCTTTGCGGAATCACCACGAACTTGTCCCAGCGGCGAGCCTCGCCCCTGGGATTGACATACAGCGTGACGGGACGGCCGGCGCCTGCCGTGATCACGTCCGGCCAGCCATCGCCGGTGAAATCGTACGCGAAATTGAGCCACGAGAGGCCAGCATACTGGGTGCTCGGGCTGTATGTGGACGCGGCGAAGATCTCGCGCCGTTTGGTGTAATCCGGACCGAGATAGTAGTAGGGGCCAGCCACAAGATCGATTACGCCATCGCGGTTGATATCCGCGGCCGCGACGCCCCACGAGTAATAATATTCATCCAGGCGTTGCATGCGGAAATGACTCGACGTCTGTTCGGGCGGCTCTTCTTTCACGCCAAGATCCTTCGATCCTATGTCTTTGAAATGGACCTCGCCCGAACCGCCCACATAAAACCCAATGGATCCGAACCCGGTGGATTCGTCCTCCGTTACGCCGGCGCCCAGTCCGCCCGGTCCGCCATTCATGGCCGCTCGGAGAATGTCCGCGTCGACGATTGCCTGGATGGTGTTCCAGTCGCCCGCGTGATAGACGGGGCCTCGACCGCCCGGCCCTCGGCCGCCCGGAAACGCGGGAACGTTGGCCGTAGCCGGCTGGCCGAAGCGAATCATTGAGGCAGCGGGACGCAGTTTATCGCGATGGGTCTCCAGTCCCTGGGCATCGAGGGCAATGCGGTAGAGCCCCTGCTCGCCTTCGGCGAGCGAGACCAGCAGACCTTTCATGCCGTCCGCAGTTTTCTGCGCGCGCACGATGATGCCGGTTTTGCAGCCACCGGAGCAACGGAAGGATGCATAAACCCCGAGGTCCTGGAGGCCCCGGTCCGTCAGCAACCACCCGCCCGCGGGCGACTTGGGCGTGCCCGTGATCTCACCGTTTACGGCCCTCCAATCGGCTTGGCCCAGGG
>JAIQFL010000656.1 GCA_020073365.1 Terriglobia bacterium
GGCACTGCCGGATGGCCTGATCCACCTGACCGGCTTGCAGATAGAGACGGCTCAGGACGTCGCGCGCGAGGACGAAGTCGGGTTTCAGACGGACCGCTTCGACGGCCGCATCCACGGCCTCGCGAAACTCGGGGCTGCCGGCTTGCGCACCTTGCCGGCTCAGGAGTTCGGCTAACACGTAGTGGAGGAATGGGTCCCTGGAGTTGACCTTCAACTGCGCCCGGATGGTCACCAGCGCCTGATCGAGATTGTTCTGCTGAATCTGCGAGAGGCCGCGGGCCGCCGAACCCAGCGCCCGGTTGGGATCGAGCCGTTCCGCCTTGTCGAAGTCGGCATCCGCTTTGGCGTATTCGGCGAGTTGGACATACAACACCCCGCGCGCGAGATACAGGGCTCCGGAATCCGGCGCCTGCGTGAGGCCGGCGTCGATCATGTCGATCCCCACCTGAAAGGACTGATGCGTGAAGGATAGGGAGGCGAAATCCAGATAGAGATTCACGTTTCGCGGATCGAGCAAAACAGCCTGGCGCAGAACGGCTACGGCCTGCGGCGTCTCTCCCATCGCCTCGTGCGCGCTGGAGGTAAGTTCGAGGGCCGTGGGATCCGGATTCCTGGCCCCCGCCAGCGGTTCCAGCGCCGCGATCGCGTCACGAAAGCGGGCTGCCTCCATCAGCGAGACAGCCAGTGCGAACCGGGCCCGCCGGTCCTCCGGCCGCAGGGCAATCAACTGCCGGAAAACGCCCGCCGCCTCTTCCGCCCGCTTCATCTTCACGAGGCAGGCGCCGAATTCGCGGAGGGCATCGGGCTGGGCGGCGACCGCCGCGCGGGCCTGACTGAAGTGCTCGACCGCGGCCGCGCAGTCGGACTGCTTCCATGCCAGGGCACCCAGCATCGCGTGGGCGGTCGCATCTCCGGGGCGTAGCGCCAGCAGACGCTGCAAATGAGCGGCTGCTTCGGGACTGCCCTGCCGATATTCGATTTCCACGGCAGCCTCGATGGCGGGAACGTAGTCGGGAGAGATTTCCATGGCGCTCTTGAGCACTGCGAGCGCCTCGGTATCTTTTCGAAGGCCAGTCAGGGCCATACCTTCGAGGACTAGGATTCGGACCTCCTTCGGCGATGTCTTTTGAGCGGCTCGAGCCAGATCCAAAGCCTGCTGAAAACGGCGCGCGCGCAACGCGGCGGTGATGGAACGAACGGCATCATCATCGTTGGCCGCTAACAATGCCGGATTGGCGGAGAAGAGGACGACCAAGACGAACGCTGCGAATCGGGCACGCAGCCTGAGGTGAGAGGCGGGAAAAGAAGCGCCCGAATGCGGGCGAGGCAGGCGAAAGCGCCTGCCCCACCGAGCAGACAATGACGTCTCCATGCTTAGCAGATTAACTCATCTGACACAGGCCAGTCTCGCGGGTGCTGTATACTACGATTCTCTTCCTATTCCATGACCACCCACCGCCTGACACGCCGGGCTTGCATGAGCCTTCTCGCCGCTCCCCTGGTGGCGCGTGCACAGATGTCGTCACGGGGCGTGAACCCGACTCCCAGAGGCAAGGCGTCCGGGCTGCCGTTTGACGCCTCGTTCACGGATGTGGCCGCCCAAGCGGGACTGACTGCACCGGTGATTTATGGCGGAGTGGAACGCAACGATTACATCCTGGAGGCTATCGGCTGCGGCGCCGCGTTTCTCGATTACGATAACGATGGATGGCTCGACATTTTCCTGCTCTCCGGCACGCGTTGGGAAGGCGCCCCGCGCGGCGCGACGAATCGGCTCTATCACAACAACCGCGACGGTACGTTCACGGACATAACCGAAAAAGCCGGCCTGACGCGGACCGGGTGGGCCTGCGGCGTGACCGTGGGGGACTACAACAACGACGGCTTCGAAGACATCTTCGTCACCTGTTGGGGCCACAACATTCTTTACCGGAACAACGGCGACGGCACGTTCACGGACGTGACGCGCGCGGCGGGCCTGCTGGGCGATGAAGTCCGATGGAGCACGGGCTGCACATTCGTCGACTACGACCGCGATGGAAAGCTGGACCTTTTCGTTTCGCGGTACATGCGATTCGATCCCAAGAAAATCCCGGCCGCGGGGCACGCCCCGGAATGCAACTTCAAGGGTGTCCTGGTGAACTGCGGCCCACGCGGGCTGCCCACGGATACTCACTCGCTGTACCACAACAACGGAGACGGCACCTTTACGGAGGTCAGCGTCCGCGCGGGGATCGCGGCCGCCGCGGCCAGTTACGGTCTGACCGCCGTCGCCGCGGATTTTAACGATGACGGGTGGCCGGACATCTACGTAGCATGCGATTCCACGCCCAGTCTCCTATTCGTGAACAATCGTAACGGGACGTTTAAGGAGTCCGGCCTGGAGACGGGCGTGGCGCTGAACGAAGACGGGCAGGAGCAGGCAGGCATGGGGCTGGGAATCGGAGACTTCAACCTGGATGGCCAGTTGGATATTCTGAAGACCCATTTCACGGAGGACACACCGGCCCTGTACGCGAACCAGAAGAAAACCGGTTTCACGGACATCACCATCCGCTCCGGGCTGGGCGTGGAGACGCGCTTCGTCAGTTGGGGAGCAGGCATCGTGGATCTCGACAACAACGGACAACCGGACCTCTTCTGGGTGACGGGTAGCGTGTACCCCGAGGTCGAGAAAAAACTGCCACAGTATCCCTACCGCACGCCACCGATACTGTTTCGCAACCTTGGGAACGGGCGGTTTGAGGAGCTTTTCACGGAGGCCGGACCGGCCATGACCGCGGCTCACTCCAGCCGCGGGTGCGCGTTCGGCGATTTTGACAACGATGGCGATCTCGATATCCTGATCGTCAACCTGAATGAACCGCCCTCACTCCTGCGCAATGACATCAGGGGCCACGCTCATTGGATCAAGGTCAAGCTGGTGGGCGTGAAGTCGAACCGCAGCGCCATCGGTGCGCGGGTCACGGTGAAATACGGCGAGCACGTGCAAGCGCAGGAGGTGCTGGCACAGTCGAGCTATCTCTCGGTGGATGACCGGCGGCTGCACTTCGGTCTGGGCGACGTTGCCAGCGTCGACCTGGAGGTCCGCTGGCCCACCGGGCAGCGACAGTCGTTCCCCAAAGTGGCGGCCAACCAGTTAGTCACCATCAACGAGGCATCCGGAATTGTCGCATCCCAGGGTTTTGGGGCGGCGGCGAAACACTTCTGAAAGCGATTGCAAAATCGGCCGCCGCGAGCCCCGCACCCCAACCGCACGAGATCATTGTGTGGGGTTGCAAGCGCCAAAACCCACACAGGCAAGAATACCCGTGTTACTCGGAGGAAAGGACCAAATAGTGTGGAATAATTGGCCCTTAACGCTGAACGTCAAATCCCGAGCGCGCATTGCAAGCGCTTAAACTTTTTCATTGACTTGTCAAGAAACTCATAGTATAAATTCACTAGTCTGAGGGTGCGGTGCCAATTTGCGCTACCGCGAGGGAGAACGCCAACTCACAATTGAGCGCAGCCGTTGAGGTCTGCCGGCCGCGATGAGGGAGATTTGTATGTGGCCAAGTTTGCCGAGGTTCATAGTTCGGTTTGCCGTACTTCCAGTCGTTTTGGCCGGCTTTTGTTGGGCGCAGTTTAGCGGCAGCATCCAAGG
>JAIQFL010000224.1 GCA_020073365.1 Terriglobia bacterium
GCAAGCCGATGCCCCCATGTGGGCCGCCACGCTGGCGCGCTACGGCGTCAACCTGGTGCGCCTGCATTTTCTCGATCTGCCCTCTCCCCGCGGCATTGTCGATGCCACCGGCAACGACAGCCGCTCCCTCGATCCCATGCAGCTTGACCGGCTGGATTTTGAGATCTCGGAGTTCAAAAAGCGCGGCATCTACGTCGATCTCAATCTGAACGTAGGCCGTTCTTACAAGGCCGGGGACGGCGTGCAGGATTTCGACAAGATCCAGTGGGGCAAAGGTCTCACCCTGTATGACCCGCGCCTGATCGAGTTGGAAAAGGAGTATGCCCAGCGCCTGTTGACCCACGTGAATCCGTATACCAAAACGGCCTATCGCGATGAGCCTGCCATCGCGATTGTGGAGATTCTGAATGAGAACGGCCTCTATCTGGGCTTTCGCGCGCCCACACCTTACTACGACGAGGAGTTAACCAGGCTCTATAACAACTGGCTGCAACAGAATCGCAGCCCCGAGGCTTTGAACAAGCTGCGCGAACTCGCATCCGTCGCGGAGGGCGCGCCCATCCCGCGATTGAAAGGCCAGGAGGCGGCCGGCGCACCGAAGGAGCGCTATGAGACCGAGATGGCCTTCTACATGAAGACGGAGAGCAGGTTCTATGAAGACATGAGCGGCTATCTGAAGAAGACGCTCGGGGTCAAGGCACCGATCACGGGAACGGCCGACCACAGCCACACCAGCAGCCCCTATTCCATGCTGGCCTCGCTGGCGAAACTCGACATTCTTGACGGCCACGTGTACTGGCAGCATCCCGGCTCGCCGCCGCCGGTCAACACTCCCATGGTGAACGACCCGCTGCACTCCGCGGTGGTTCAGCTTTCGCGCACTGCCTTCGCCGGCAAACCGTACACCGTCAGCGAAACGAACCATCCGTTTCCGAACGAATGGGCCAGCGAGGGAATTCCGATCCTCGCCGCTTATGGCGCCTTCCAGGATTGGGACGCGATCGTCATGTACACATTCGAGCCCAAGCTCGCAGCGGATTGGAAGCCGTATGTGGGCGATCCCTTCGATATCTCGCTCGATCCCGTCCGCATGACGGAAATGGCTTCCGGCGCGCTGATGTTCCTGCGCGGCGATATCCATGCCGCGCGCCAGACCGTGACGCGGACTTACTCCAAGGAGCAGGTACTGGAAAGCCGGCTGCTGCCGCGGACCGAGCAGCCTTACTTCACTCCCGGTTTTCCGCTGGCGCTCCCGCTCGAGCATGCTGTGCGCATCCAGTCGCTGGAAGGCCCCACAACGGAAAAGCTCAGCGCAGCGGAGGCGAATCCCATCGTCTCCGATACGAAAGAGCTGTCCTGGTACACACCGGATAAGACGGGCCTGGTGACGGTGGAAACCGATCGCACGCAAGCCCTGGCAGGCTTTATCAAGGCGAATCATAAGGTGCTGAAGAATCTCGCCGCCGACATCACTAACAACTTTGCCACCATCGTGCTGGCTTCGCTGGATGACAAGCCCCTGGCGCGGTCGGATAAGATGCTCCTCACGGCGGGCTCACGCGTGGCCAACACCGGCATGAAATGGAACGATACGCGCACCCGGCTTCAGAATCAGGGCGGCTCGCCTTCCCTGATCGAGCCGGTAGCCGGCACCGTGACCCTGCGCAATATCGATCGAGCTATGGCGGTGAGCGTATCTGCTCTCGACGGCGCCGGAAAACCGCTGGGCGAAGCCGCTCCAGCGAAGAAGACGCCCGAGGGATGGGCATTCGCCATCGGAGATCCGGCCACCACCTGGTACGTGGTTACCATCCGCCGGCGTTAAGAACCAAAAGGGGAAATTCGAATGAATCCCAATGATGCCATGACCCGCCGCGGCCTCCTCGGCCAGGCGCTGGGAGCGGCGGCGCTGCTTTCGTCGCTCGACTCCGCCGGGCCGTTGATTGCCCAAACGCCTGAACCACCCGCGCGGATCCGCGACTCTTTCGATTTCGGCTGGAAGTTTTTCAAGGGCGATGCTCCCGGCGCCCAGGAGCCCGCGTTCGCGGACGCCCACTGGCGCACTCTCGACCTGCCGCACGACTGGAGCGTCGAAGGGCCCTTTTCCCAGAACGAGCCCAGCGGTGGCGCGGGCGGATATGCCCCCACCGGCATCGGCTGGTACCGGAAACGCTTCCGCCTTCCGGCGTCGTACAAGGACCGCAGGGTGTCCATCGAGTTCGATGGTGTCTATCAGAACAGCGAGGTCTGGATCAACGGGCAGTATCTCGGCAAGCGGCCCTTCGGCTACATCAGCTTCGCCTACGACCTCACGCCGCATTGGAACGCCAGCGCCGAGAACGTCGTCGCCGTGAAGGTGGATAACTCCCTCCAGCCCGGCTCGCGCTGGTATTCCGGCTCCGGCATCTACCGGCACACCTGGCTGGAGGCCGTGAATCCAGTCCATGTCGCCCACTGGGGGGCGTTTGTGACAACGCCGCGAGTTTCCAAGGATTCCGCAGCCGTTCACGTGAGGACGCGAGTGCGCAACGAAACAGCGTCGGCCGCCGCTTGCACCCTGGTCACCACGGTGGTCGACCGCGAAGGTAAGCCGGTGCAGAATGCGGAAACTTCGCAGGAGATCGGCCCCCACGCCGAATACGCGTTCGCGCAACCTCTCACCGTCGATAAGCCGGCGCTCTGGAGTGTGGCCACCCCTTACCTCTATAAGGTGCGCAGCACGGTCCGCGTGGGCCGCCAAGTGGTGGATGAGTACGAAACTCCACTCGGCATTCGCGAAGCGATCTTCGATGCCGACCGCGGCTTCCTGCTGAACGGCGAACACGTCAAGGTGAATGGAGTCTGCCTGCACCACGATGGCGGGGCGGTGGGCGCCGCCGTGCCGGAACGCGTGTGGGAGCGGCGCTTCGAAATCCTGCGCGAGATGGGCTGCAACGCCATCCGCACCAGCCACAATCCACCGGCGCCGGAGTTTTTGGACCTCTGCGACCGCATGGGCTTCCTGATCATGAACGAGGCCTTCGACGAGTGGAAGGCCGGCAAGGGACAGGTGCGCGGCAACGGCTATTCGAGGATTTTCGACGAGTGGCACGAACGCGATGTGACGGACTTCGTCCGCCGGGACCGCAACCATCCTTCCGTCGTGCTGTGGAGTTGCGGCAATGAAATCCCCGACCAGCTCAGCGATCACGGTGTCGAGATTCTGCGGGAATTGCTCGCCATCTTCCATCGCGAAGACCCCACGCGGCCGGTCACGGCCGGCTGCGACCAGATTGCGGCCGAGCCCAGAGCGGCGACGGCGGAGTTCCTGGGCCTGCTGGATGTCGTGGGTTACAACTACGCCGACCGTTGGCGCGAGCGGCGCGAACTGTACTATAGCCTGGATAAAGCCGCGCATCCCAACTGGCGCATGATCGGCACGGAAAGCAGCGGCATGGGCGGGCCCCGCGGCGACTATCGCAGCATGCTCCCGGCACCCCCGGCGCAAGCCGCGGCCCTCGTGGCGCCGCTTGCGGTCGCGCCCGCGACTGGAGGCGGGCGAGGAGCGGCCGGGGCCAGAGGCGGGGGCGGATTTGGCCGTGGCGGCGGCCGCGGCCTGGATACCGAGCAGCTCTGGAGGTTCGTCCGCACGCACGACTACGTAGCCGGCGACTTCATGTGGACCGGTATCGATTACCTCGGCGAAGCCGGCGGCCCATCCAGGGGCGCCACCGCCGGGGTTATCGACAGTTGCGGCTTCCCCAAAGACGGATACTACTTCTACCAGAGCCAATGGAGCGAGAAGCCGGTGCTGCACCTCTTCCCGCACTGGAACTGGACGGGCCGCGAGGGCGTGTTTCTGCCGGTCACCTGCTATACCAATTGCGATAGCGTCGAGCTGTTCCTCAATGGCAGGTCGGTGGGCGTCAAAGGCTACACGTTTCCGCGGTACGGCATGCAGGGCCGCTACGGCCAATACGCGCCATCGCCCGCGGGCGCCGCCCGGACCACCAACGATCTCCACATCACCTGGGATGTGCCCTACGCGCCCGGCACTCTCAAGGCGGTCGGGATGAAGGGGGGGAAGGCCGCGGTGGAGGTGGAGATCTCAACCACCGGCGATCCGGCAGCCATCAGCCTTTCCTTAGATCGCGGCGCCATCCGCGCCGACCGCTGCGACGTGGCCCACGTGACCGTGAAGGTGTTGGACGCCCAGGGCCGTTTGCATCCCGATGCGGACAACGAGATCGCCTTCGAAGTTCAGGGTGAAGGCCGGCTGATCGGCGTGGATAATGGCAATATGTCCGACATGGCGGCGGATTTCAAAGGCAAAACCCGGAAGGCTTTCCACGGCATGTGCCTGGCGATCGTGCAATCCAGCGCCGGCGCCGGGCAGATCCGTGTGACCGCCACATCTCCCGGCCTCAAGCCGGGAACCGCGACGATCCTGGCGAAGGGGTAAGGTGCGCTTGCCACCGAAGGAACCGCCCGGCGCAGGCGAAGCCGCCGGCGTCACCAGCACAAAACATCTGCCTGCAATGGTGAGGCAGGCGGTTTCACTTGCCTCGCCTGCTTGCAGGCGGCTGATCGCCCCGATCGCCCTCGCACTTGGTCTGGGGGTGCCCGCTCCAACGCTCCAGCCCGACATCGCCGTCGTGCGGCGTGTCTTCGAGGAAGCACTGGCGTGCCGGCAGCGCGAGTTCGGCGATGCCGATGCCCGCACGGGGCAAGCGGCGCGCGATCTCGGGCTGTTCCTGCGCGCCAACGGAGACGCCGCTGGAGCGCGTCGGGCGCTAGCCCAGGTGCTTCGTATCGACGACAGTAGCTTGGGCGCCTCCGCACCGCAAACGCTCGAGGATGCGGCGGCACTAGCCAGTGTTTCCGCCCCGGTAGCGGCCGAACCGCTGCTCCGGCGCGCGGCCGAATCTCCCGACCCCCTGGTGGCCGGCGAAGCCCTTTCGACGCTCGGCGGCTTGCGGAAATCCGCCGGCGACCTCGCGGGCGCAGCAGCCTGCTTTCGCCGGGCGTTGGCCAAGGCGGAACAGGCGGATGGCCGCGACGGCACCCCCGCGGAGCTGATTCTCAATATCCTGGTGACGCTCGACCGCCAGACTCTCGGCCAGCACCATACGCAAACGCTGAGCGATGCTCGCAGACTCGCCGACCTCTATCGCAGAACGGGCCGCCCCCGCGAGGCGGCGGCGCTGGAGCAGCAGATCAATGCCGGGCCGGCACACTGACAGGCGTGAGCGGATCTTCGGGCCGGTACGCGGCAATGCGATGGTTCACGAAAACCAGGTTTCCGGTCCGGATGCCGGGCATATGGCATTGCGAACAGCTCTGGGCGGTGACTGGCTCCGCATGCCGCGGCGCGGCGTGACACCGGCTGCAGGTGCGATCGTAGGCCGCCGCCCTCCGCTCCAATGGCGCGTGCGGGGAATGACAGGTCAGGCAGGTGAGCCGTCCACTGCTCTTCTGGAAGCAGGCGCTGGCCGCCAGCCGAAGCGGCTCGGAACGCGAGTTCCGCGGGTCCGGCAGGTCGGTCAGTTCTTCGCCGGTCTCCAGTTTGAAGTGATGGCAACTGGCGCAGAAAGCGGTGATCCCGGCAGCGCCGAGGCGCCCAGGATTCCGCGGGCGATTCCGCGCCGGTTCTTGCGCGTGAAGGCTCCCGGGGCCATGGCACATCTCGCAGCGCACGCCCAATTCGTGAGGAACGATGCGATTGTCTTCGCCCAGCGTCAGGGGGCCAGTCGAGTGACAGGCGAAGCAGCGCAGGATGCGGGCGTCGGCATCGAACAGGCGGAACGAGATTCCATCCTGGTTCCGATGGCCTGGCGTGACCCCATAGCCGTTCAACTCGCGGTACCAGGTCCGCCCGAGCTCGCGATAGTGGTCCCGGTCCTCCCGGCTGACGAAAGTGATGGCTTGCCCGCCCGCGCCAAAGGCCCAATCTCCAGGCTGGCCCGCGGCGGACGGCGCCAGAGTGTGGGCATGCGCGCTCTGCGATTGCAGATCGAACTCGGCAGGATGGCATTGCGCGCACGCTTCCGCGCCTATATAGCCCGGCGCCGGATCGGCCGCGGCGGCCATCCCGGCCAACAACAACAGCGGGAGCAGCATACGAATAGGCGCTCCGGCCTGGGCCGGCAGGTACGCCGCGGGGCAGGGGTGGTGTACGCTCGAAATGACGTGCTCCCCATGGGTAGTGAGGCGGACCGTCTCCGGGGCCGATTTCCTTTCCGATCCGGGCGCGCCATTGGGGCAGAGTAGAATCATTTTGGGATCCGCATCGGCCCCAATAGAGGCCCGCTTCCCAGAAGCGAAATGAGATAGACAATCGTAGAGACGGATGTGCGAGCATTCATGCGGTCATCCCTTATTGTAGTTGTTGGAATGTGGGCCTCCGTTGCCGCAGGCGCCGATAGCGCGGCCTGCGCGGCTTGCCATCGCGCCATCTACGACGCCTTTAAACAGACGCCCATGGCCGCGACCACCGGCGAAGCGGGCCACGGCGTTCCTGCGGAATCGTTTGCCCGCGCAGCCTTCACGCACGCGGCGTCCGGGTTCCGGTACCGCGTCAGCCGGAGCGGCGGCGCATATATCATGGAGTTCGAAAAAACCGCCGATGGAAGCCTCCACGGCAAGAAGGCTCTGGCGTACTTTGTTGGATCCGGAGCCGCGGCTCGCAGCTACCTGTGGGAGGCCGATGGATTTCTCTATGAGGCTCCCGTGGCTTACTATTCCACAGCCGCCAAGTGGGACCTGGCGCCGGCTTACGGCCAATACGCTTACCCATATCTGACTCGGCCCATCGTGCCGGGGTGCCTGAACTGCCACGCCAGCGTTCTTTCCCCAACGCCCGGCACACTGAACCGCTTTGCAGAGCCGCCGTTGCGCGAAGGCGGCGTCGCCTGCGAACGGTGCCATGGTCCGGGAGAAGCGCACATCGAGCGAATGCGGGTGGGCCGCGCGACGGGCGGCACCGCGATCGTCAATCCGGCGAAGCTGCCGCCCGACCGCCGCGACAGCATCTGCGCCCAATGCCATCTTTCGGGCGAAGTGCGCGTGATGCGCCCCGGCGCTTCCTGGAATTCCTACCGCGCGGGAGACCGCCTCGCCGATTCCGTCAGCGTATTCGTGCGCGCCGGCGTCATTCCGGGAATGCGCGTGACCAGCCACTTTGAGAATCTTGCGCAGAGCGCCTGCAAACGCGCTGCCGGGGACAAGTTGTGGTGCGGCTCCTGCCACGATCCGCATTCGATGCCCAGGGCCGCCGAACGGGCCGGCTGGTTTCGCCGCAAGTGCCGGACCTGTCACGCGGAGAATGCCTGCGCGGAGACGGTGACCAAGCGGGCGCGGAGGCAGGATGACTGCATCGCCTGCCACATGCCGAAAGCGCCGGTCGCGGACGCGCAGCACGTGGTCTACACCGATCATTCGATTCCCCGCCGCCGGCGAGCCGCAAGCGGGGCTCCACCGGCGGAAGCAGGCCTGGTTCCCTTTGGAGGCGCCTCGGCTTCCCCACGGGATTTAGCCCTGGCCTATGGCATTGTCGCGGGACGTCAGGGCGCCGCCGGGCAGGCGCGCGCGTTGCAACTTCTAGAAGCAGCGGAGCGGACCTCGAAAGACGATGCCGAACTGCTCCTCTACCTGGCCGAGATCTATCGCAACAGCGGCCAAGCGGAACGGGCGATTCCCCTGTACCGCCGGGCCATGCGGCTCGACCCTGCGCAGGTCACGGCTTCGGTGGGCCTGGGCGGCATCCTGTTCGAGCGCGGAGACGACCGCGGAGCCATCCCATTGTGGCAGGATGCGCTTTCCAAGAACTCCGGCCTGGTGCTGGTGGGAACCAACCTGGCGATGGCCCAATGGCGCGCCGGAGATCTTCGACAGGCGGAATCGACTCTGCGGAACGTGGTGGCCCTCAACCCCGGATTCCAGGCCGCGAGCGACCTTCTGAAACGCCTCCAGGAAGCGCTTCTGCATCGATGATGACGACTTCCGCACCGAATAAGTCTTAGTCTCTACTGCACCATGGCTTGCCGCGTGACCGCCGCTTCTTTGCCCGCATGCACGCCCAGCAACCGCTTGTGCGTGGTCTGCGCCCGGTCGATCAGTTCGCGATAGGGGCGGTCCGTTACGTCCACCAATCCGATGTTGTAGTTCTCGCCGTCGAACCGGCCCGTGGAAGGCTCGTCGATCCACTCGAACCAGTGGGCTCCCACGATCGACGGGTCAGCCATCGCGTTCTCCACATAGTAACGGTAGGCCACGCCGCGTTCTTCCTGACTGCTGGTCTGCTTCAACCCCGGAGTCATGCCCCGGCCCGGCGTGCCGAAATGGAATTCGCCGATCAGAATCGGGCGGTCGATCAGGGTCCGCACTTTGTCGATTTCCTGCCGGTTCACAGTATACGCGTAGTTGTTCAAGCTGTAAACGTCGAACACCTTAGAAAGGCGGACGATTTCGGGCGGCGCCGAGGAGCCGAAGCGCAGCCCCAGGCTCAAATGGTTGGGATCGTGCTTCCGAATGGCCGCCGTGGCGGCCTCAACGAATTTCTGATACGTCTGGTACAGGAACGTTTTGCGCCGTTCGGCGGTATCGCCATCCGCAAGGAATGCCTTCAGAGCTTTCTGCAGGGCGCTCTGCGGGCCGGCGAGAATGGCATCCACCGCCACCGATTCGCGGCCCGGCCATGGCGGTTCGTTCCCCAGGAAATATCCCAACACGTAGGGGTCGCCTTTGTGCGACTCGCACTGCTGGGCGGCCGCCCGGTCGATGTTCCGGGCATACTCCGGCGAATAGACGTCGGGCACGCCCATGGGGCCGGTCTCGATCCCCCAGCCACGCAGGGTCACCACATAGGGAATGCGGTGCGCATTCCCCAGGCGTGGATCGGACCAGTTCCCGACCGTGTTGAAGCCCCAGGCGAACATCCGCCGGACGGTCAGATCGATCCATTTCTCGCTCCAGTCCGTTCCGAACCTCCGCACCATATTCCAGGTATAGAAGGATGAGCCGGAGCGCCCTCCGCCTCGCGGCGGGGATGCTTTAGCCGGAGGAACCGCGGCGGGCGGGGCGATCAGCGCCAACCCGCCGGCCCGCGCGCGCGATGGGGACAGTTCGGCCGGAGGAAGAGCGGCAAACAGTTGCTCGCGCCCTTGTGTTGAAGTGGCCGCCGACGTCCCGATGGAATCGGAACCCACCGACAGGAACAGGTGCCCGTCGGGATCCACGAACCACCATTTTCCTTTGATCTTCTCCACGCGGAAAAAGCCCGTGGCCTCGGCCTTCGTGCCATCGTAGCCGCCGTAGCGGCAATAGTGGAAGTCTCCGCGTCCCAGCGCTTTTTCCTCGGCGGCCCATGCGGCTTTCAACTGGTCCAGGCTGGTGGCCTTGCCCGGCCAATCGTCGCCCATCCACTGGCCGAAATGGTCGACCAACGGCTTGGATTCCAGCAGGGCGTCGCCCGGATCCTCACTCGCCAACCGCACCGAGCGGATTTCGAGCGCCGGCGCTCCGATGGGATTCGGCATCACCACGCCGATCTCCTGAACGGAGTTCAATTCGCCGGGCGTGCCGCTGAGGTTGATGAACATCATCGGCCGGGCCTTGTTGTGGACGGAGGCCAGGTCATTCCCCTGGCGGGCCGCCTGCGTGAGAAAGCTCAGCGGCACGGCGGAACGAATCCAGGCGCCCGCCACTGGCGCCAAACGCACCGCGCGCACGCCGTTGGCGTTGTGGATTCGCAGGTCAAAGCGCTGCGGTGAAGAAAGCCGCAGCTCCAACACCAGAAACTGGAATTCCGTCCAATCGGCCGGCAGGCCGGGGTCGAGGTCTTTCAGCGCCCAAGTGTGCTCTTGTCCGGCGCTCTGGAAAACGACGCGCCTGGTTTCACCGTGGGCGGGACCCGCTGCGGCGAGAAGCGTAAACAGCATCCCAATCCAATACCGTTTCATGCACCTTCTCCGGAAACGATAGATTGGCATATGGCACGCCGGAGCGCCAGCGGGGGGAATTCCTCCGGGGGGAGAACGCAATGGCCGCGAAAGCGGCAATACCATCTGCGCCAGCACGGGATACGACGGCCGAAGCCGCTCCGTTTCGTTGAACCAAGCTGTTGTAGGTGAACGTTCGCGACTGCGGACCCTGAGGAACCCCGTGAGGTCGTCCAGTTGGTGTCAGGTACAGTCCGTTGTGTGGACTGGCTCCCCCTGCACACCCACTGGCTCTCTCAGCTCCGGCTCAGGCTCAGGGAGCGGTTGCCTCGCGCCGACAAGGACTGTCTACGCAGCACCGGGGAGCGGGGAGCACGCCGGACTGGGTACCACAGTTGCCAAGGGGTCCGGCTCCAGAATGGGCGCTTCATCCGAGGGCTCATCGTAGAAGCCCTGGACGACCTGCTGGTGGAACCAACTCCGCACACTGAGGGTGGCAGCATGGATTTCGTCATCGTGCTCGACGAGACAAACTGTACAATCCTTCATAGTGTTTTCCGATCCAATTCAACTGTACACTGCAAGGGTAGCCCCGGACCGACGCGCTCAACAAGACAGGCACTGGTAAACATCCTCCCGTACACTTCAGTTATCAGTCCACCCTCATAAAATATACCGGCTCAGGTCCTGGTCCTTCACGATGTCGGCGAGTTGCCGGCGAACGTAATTGGCATCCACTTTCACCGTCTTCTTCTTCAAATCCGGACCTTCGAACGACACTTCCTCCAACAGTTTCTCCATGATCGTGTGAAGCCGCCGCGCGCCAATGTTCTCGGCGCTCTCGTTCACCTGCGCGGCAAACTTCGCGACTTCCTCCAGGGCATCGTCGGTCAACGTCAGCTTGATGCCCTCGGTCTCCAGCAGCGCGGTGTATTGTTTTGCCAGGGCGTTCTTGGGCTCCTTAAGGATGCGGATGAAATCCTCCACCGTGAGCGATTTCAACTCCACCCGAATCGGAAATCGCCCCTGCAGCTCGGGGATGAGGTCGCTCGGTTTGGAGACGTGAAAGGCGCCGGCGGCGATGAACAGGATATGGTCGGTGCGAACAAAGCCATACCGCGTGTTGACGGTGGTACCTTCCACAATTGGCAGAATATCACGCTGCACGCCCTCGCGACTGACGTCGGGTCCGTGCCCCGATTCGCGGCCGGCGATCTTATCGATCTCGTCGAGAAAAATAATCCCGCTGGTCTCCACGCGCTCCAACGCCACGCGCGTTACCTGGTCCATGTCGATAAGCTTCTGCTCCTCTTCCTGCACCAAGTAGTCGAGCGCTTCGGCCACACGCATCTTGCGGCGCCGCGTCTTCTGGCCGAACAGGTTGGGCAGCATATCCTTCAAGTTGATGCCCATATCCTCGATGCCCGTGTTGGTAGTGACCTCGAGAGTCGGCCCGCGGTCTTTCACGTCCAGCTCCACCAGGCGCTCGTCCAGCTTGCCTTCGCGCAGTCGCTCGCGCAGTTTCTCGCGGGTACGCTCGACGCTTTCGCTCGGCTCGGGCTGCGGCGGCATCAGCAAGTCGAGCAGACGGTCTTCGGCGTTCAACTCCGCCCGGTCGGCTACTTCGTCCAGCCGCTCCTCCCGCACCATATCGATGGCGATGTCCACCAGGTCGCGGATCATGGACTCCACGTCCCGGCCCACATAACCTACTTCCGTGAACTTGCTGGCCTCCACCTTCAAGAAGGGTGAATTCGCGAGCCGCGCCAACCTCCGCGCCAACTCCGTTTTGCCCACACCCGTGGGACCGATCATGAGGATGTTCTTAGGCATTACCTCTTCGGCCATCTCGGGCGCCAGTTTCTGCCGCCGGATACGGTTTCGGAGTGCGATCGCCACGGCCCGCTTCGCCTCGGCCTGTCCCACCACATGCTTGTCCAGTTCGCGCACAATCTCGCGAGGCGTCAACTCGTCGAGGATCGGCTCCTCGTCCACAGACTGGCCGGGCAGATAGATTACCATGGCTACTCGAGCTCCTCGTACGTTACGTTATCATTCGTGTAAATGCAGATCTTGCCCGCGATAGCCATGGCCTCTTCTGCGATTCGCTTGGCGGAGAGCTTGGTATTGCGCAGCAGCGCAGTGCCTGCCGCGGTGGCAAATGGACCACCCGAGCCGATGGCGGCAATGCCTTCGTCCGGTTCGATCACGTCGCCGTTTCCGCTTACCAGGTAGGTGATTTTGACGTCGGCCACCAGCAGCAGGGCCTCCAGGTGGCGCAGGATGCGATCGGTGCGCCAGTCCTTGGCGAGTTCCACTACCGAGCGCGGCAGATTCCCGTTGAACTGTTCCAGCTTCGATTCGAAGCGCGCAAAGAGCGCGAAGGCGTCGGCGGTGGAGCCCGCGAATCCCGCCAGTATCTTGTCGTTATACAGCCGCCGAAGCTTCCGGGCGCTGGCCTTGAGCACTTCGTTACCGAGCGTGACCTGCCCGTCGCCGGCCATCACGACCTTATTGTCGCGACGGACGCAGAGCACCGTCGTCGAGCGTATCTTTTGTTGCATTGTTTGTGTGACCCTATTTTAGCTCACCGCCGAATGTGCCTTACCCACATCACGGCGAACATGCGGAACGCCGCCGGTTGCCGCTTTCCCACCAGCATCCGGGCGATTTCCACTGCCGACCAGGCGAAGTAGGCCAGCGTGACCCAGCGGTGCATGTGCTCCGCCAGGAATCCCGCCACACCCGGGCCCGGCTTCACGGGTGAGAACGCGAATTGTACCACCCAGAGGCCGAACAGCCCCGTGGCCGCCCACCACTTCAGCCGCATGTCGATCAGGAACATGGCGCCCAGGAGCGATTGGCCCAGCGTCATGAGCAGCTCGAACTGCTGTTCGCCGTCGAGCGGAATCTTGGATGCCACGCCGCGGCTGAGGGAGTAGGTGATGGGCAGCATGGCCGCCAGCAAGGTCCACTGGTTGATGTTGCTGGAAACCATGTTCATGAGCGCGGTGGAGGCGCGGTCCACGGTACGCGCCCAGTAGAACGCCGAAACCTTCTCCGGGAACTCCGAAACGAATGGCGCCACCCACTGCACAAAGATGAAGTTAGGAACGCCCAGCGATGCCGAGACCGCCAGCAGGCTCGCCAGGAATGGCTCGGCCGTGAAATAGATGAGTGCCCCGCCGCCCACGAACAGGCCGGTAATGGCGGCAATGCGCACGGGTTTGGAGGCTTTCACGATGGTGCGCGGAATCAACTCCAGGTCCTCGATGTTCTCCGCCTCTTCCGTAGGCATGCGGCGCAACAGCAGCAGGTAGGCCGCATAGATCCCAATGAGCACGCCCGCATCCGCCAGAGTCAGCGATCCCTTCGCGCAGATGATGGCGGCATACATCATAGCCGCCAGCAGCCCCATTACCTCCACGCAGTGCTCGTCCTCCAACTGAATCTCGAGCATGGGCCGTTTGAGCCTCTTGCGGTGGAACACCGCGGCTGTGCAGTAGATCATGGGCCAGCCCAATCCGGTCAAGAGCCGCAATGCGCCGGTGAGGTTGGCCATGAGGAGCGGAACCTGCTGCCTCCACGCCAGCACCGCCTCCACCGCGAATTCCGGCAGCGTCTGCAGCCAGGCCAGGATGGCCAGGGCGAATCCCTGGGCAATGAAGAACTGCGCCGATTCCGCGGCCCACGCGATCAGCATGGCCGCTACCAGGATGGAGGGCGCGGTCCAGAAGACGGACGTGGGGCTGGCTGGCGGGATCGTCCCGGCGGACAACACCAGGAGCGCGCACACCGGGGCGATGGCCTGCTGCCGCCTATCGGAAGACGATGTCTGCATCTTTTCTGACGACCGAATGCACCGCAAACGCGGCAGATTTCTCAGGATAGTCGCTGCGGAAGTGGGCGCCCCGGCTTTCTTCGCGCGCCAGCGCGCAGCGCGCGATCAGCAGCGCGACCAACGCGGCATTGTCGCTGGCACGCGGCTCCAATTGGCGGCACGCTTCTCTCAGACCCGCGCCGTCGCGCACGATTCCACACTTTTCCCAGGCGATGCGCTGGACGTAGGACAAAACTGGGGGCCAGGGGCCAGGGGCCGGGGGCCGGGGAAAGGAAGAAGAGCCGGCTAAAGCCGGCTGACAGACGACGGAAACCGATCGTCTGTCCCTCACTGCTTCACGCATGGCCCGTCCCGCGCGCGCGCCGAAGACCACTCCCTCCAACAGCGAATTGCTGGCCAGCCGGTTGGCCCCGTGGACACCCGTCGACGCCACCTCGCCCGCTGCGAACAGCCGCGCCAGGTTAGTGCGCCCGTCCAGGTCCGTCCGCACACCGCCCATGGCATAGTGTGCCGCGGGGGCCACCGGCGCAGGTTGGCGTTCGAGGTCTATGCCGTACCGCAGGCACGTCTCGTAGATGCGCGGAAACCGCGCTCGAACGAATCCGGCCTCGCGATGCGTCAGGTCCAGGTACACGTGCGGCGTGCCGGTCCGGTTCATTTCCGCAACGATGGCGCGCGCCACCACGTCGCGCGGGGCCAGTTCCTGCAGCGGATGGTAACGCTCCATGAAACGCTCCCCCTCCTGATTGCGCAATTGCGCCCCCTCGCCGCGCAGCGCCTCCGAAAGCAGGAACCGCGGCGCGCCCTCCACGTGCAGCGCGGTGGGGTGAAACTGCACGAACTCGATGTCGCTGATCTCCGCGCCCGCGCGGTACGCCATCGCCACGCCGTCGCCGGTGGCCACGTCCGGATTGGTGGTATTCAGGAACACACGCCCCAGCCCGCCGGTAGCCAGCAATACCGCGCGCGCGTACACGGGTTCCTCCCGTTGAGCCGCGGCATCGTAAAGCAGAGCGCCGGCCGCGCCGGCATCGAGAAGCAAATCCGTGGTGGCCGCATAGCTGCGAAACGTCACGTTGGGAAGCGAGGCAGCCTTGTGGTAGAGCGTCCGTGCGATCTCGCGCCCGGTGGAATCGCCGTGCGCGTGCAGGATGCGGTTCCGGCTGTGGGCGCCCTCGCGCGTGAATGCCAGCCTGGCGCCATCGCGGTCGAACTCCGCACCCCAATCGATCAATTCCTGAATCGCCGCGGGGCCCTCCTCCACGAGCGTGTGTACGGCCGCGCGGTCGCACAGGCCGTCGCCGGCGTAGAGCGTGTCCTGCTCATGCAGTTCCACCTCATCGTCGTCGCTGAGGGCGACAGCGATCCCGCCCTGCGCGTATTCGGACGAGGATTCCCGGAGGCTATCCTTGGCGACCACCAGCACTTGTCCCGCTTCGGCCAGTTCAATTGCGGCTCGCAAGCCAGCCACTCCGGCTCCAATCACAAGAAAGTCGGGGTTCATCGGTTACTGCGATCATAGCGCGTGCGTGTACAATCGAATCGATGGAGGGGCAGCGCGCATTTCCCGAGAGTAGTTTGTCGGCGCCTCTGGGCAGCCACAACGCCATCCTGCGCGCGCGGTCCCGCACGCATGGGGTGAAGGACTTCGCGGGCCCGCTCTCCATTAAGTCCGTAACCGACGGCAGGGTCGCATGGACGAGCGGCGGCCGGGAACTGGTGGTCGACCGCGATTCGTTCCTCGTCCTCCACCACGGTGAGCCGTATTCCATGAACATCGATTCCCGAACGCCGGTCGCCACGCTGTGCGTGTTCTTCCAGCACGGCTTCGTGGAATCCGCACACGCTTCTCTCGCCCGTGGTGACATTGATGCCGAGCCGGCTCCCGCCCCGTTCCCGGGGCATTTGCACACCAGGGACGATCGCATCCTGCCGCGCATGCAGGCGATTGCCAACACCCCGCAGCCCGGCCGCCTGTGGATGGACGAGCAGTTTCTTCTCCTCGCGCGCGATCTCCTGCTGCTGGATCGCGACCTTGGCCGGCGTATCCGCCTCATGCCCGCGCGCCGCCCCTCCACCCGCGGGGAACTGTTTCGCCGCGTCCGCCGGGGCCAGGAGTTTCTGCACGCCAATCCCACCCGAGACCTGACTCTCGCGGATATCGCCCGCCAGTCCTGTCTTTCGCCCTACCATTTCCATCGAGTCTTCACGCGGGCCTTCGGCAAGACCCCGCACCAGTACCGGAATGAACTCCGCCTGGCGCAGGCCCGGCGGCTGCTCGAAACCACGGAACTGACCGTCACTGAGATCTGCGGCGCCGTCGGGTTTCAAAGCGCGCCGTCGTTCAGCACCCTGTTCCGGCAGTCTTTCGGCGTGCCGCCATCCGCCACCCGGAAATTAAGCAATTCTCGATAAGACAGCCGCCCGACGGTTCGCCATACTGCCTCCATGAACCTGATTTCGTTGTTAACCCTGATGTTCGCCCAGGTCTCGTCCGACCGCGGGGCTCAACTCTTCGATGCCATCCGAAAGGGCGATGCCGCCCTGGTCAGAACCTTGCTGTCAGCCGATCCGAAGCTCACGGAAGCTCGCAACCAGGATGGCGCCACGCCCGCCCTGTGGGCTGTCTACACCCGCCATGCCGAACTGGCGCCGCTGGTATTGGGCAACCGCCAGCCGGATTTCTTCGAAGCCTGCGCTCTCGGACAGCACGATCTCGCTGGGCAACTCCTGAAGGGGGAGCCCGGGCTTCTCAACGGCTACTCCCGCGACGGATTCACCGGCCTCGGGCTGGCGGTCTTCTTCGGGCACCTGGAGATTGCCCGCATGCTGGTCGATTCCGGAGCGGATGTGAACCGGCCCTCGCGCAACTCGATTCGCGTGTCACCACTGCATTCCGCTGTGGAGAGCGGCAGTGTTGCTTTGTTGGACCTGCTGCTTGCGCACGGAGCGGCGCCCGATCCGGTGGAGTTTCTGGAGGCCACCCCGCTGCATTCAGCAGCGGCCCGCGGCGGCCGCGAGATGGTGGAGAAGTTGCTCACCGCGGGAGCCGACCGGCAACGCAAGACCAAGGACGGGAAGACAGCCGCCGATCTGGCTCGCCAGTACGGACACCCGGACCTGGCGGCAGAATTGGAGAAGTAGGCGGCCCAGACGCATCGGCTCGACAACCAAGCTGCAGCGCAACTGTTCCAGCGCATACACGGTGGCCGCCAAGGGTGCTTGTCCCACCACGCGCACCAGCGGCCGGGGCTCCGCCGCCGTGAAATTTGCTTTTCCATCGGATGGCGCCGGAGAGCACGGTTCGAACGCCTTGTCCCAGGTCCGGCGGAACTGTAAGAATGACTGACGATGCCATCCACCACAGGTGAGCGCGCACAAGACGAAAAGGAAACCGGCCGTCTCGAAGCGTTCAGCGACGGCGTTTTCGGGATTGCCATAACGCTGCTGGTGCTCGACATCAAGGTGCCTCGGGCGCTGGAGCTCGCCGACCGGTCAACGCTCGAAGAGGCGCTATGGCGGCAATGGCCCACGCATGCGTCATACGTCTTGAGCTTTGTGACGGTGCTGATCATGTGGACCAATCACCACAAGGTATTCCGGTTGATCCGGCGCAGCGATCATACGTTTCTGCTGATCAACGGTCTGCTGCTGATGTTCGTGACGTTGATGCCGTTTCCCACCAGTTTGCTGGCCGAGCACCTGGCCCAGCCCGGTGGGGCAACCGCCGCCGCCGTCTACAGTGGCACCTTTGTTCTGATTGCGGCCCTGTTCAATGCGCTCTGGCACTACGCGGCACATCACGGCCGGCTGTTGGCCCGCGGATACGATCGGGAAGCCGCCCAGGCGATCACGCGGCAGTACCGGTTCGGGCCGGCTTTATACCTGGCTGCGTTCCTGCTGGCGTTTGTCAATGTGTGGGCAAGCGTGGGGTTGTGTGCCGGGCTGGCGGCATTCTTCGCGCTGCCGGACTCGGGGAATCGGAAATTGAGAGAGTAGGCCGGTCACCCTAATGCCCGTACTTCTTTTCGCCGGCATCCACGCGCACGGCGAGGTGGTTTTCCTTGGGGGGCAGCGGGCAGGTGGCGTAGGGAGTGAATGCGCAGGGCGGGTTGTAGGCCTTGTTGAAATCCAACACGACCTGGCCGTTCTTGGGCATGTCCGAATACAGGAACCGGCCGGCGCCGTATGTCTCTTTCCCGGCCGTCTGGTCGCGGAAAATGAAGAAGAGCTCTTTGGCGTCGGGTTCTTCCAGGATCGGATACAGCCGCAATTCCTGTCCGTGCAGGCGGAAGACGGCGTACCCCGGGCATTCCGAGTCTTCCGTCTGGCCCAGAATATTGAGGATTGGAATCTTGCGCGGCTCGGAAACGAACCTGGCCGTTACGCGATATGCTTCGCTCGCGGGAAAGTACTCGATCCCGTGAAACTCGCGGAGGTATTGGCTCCCAGGATCCTTGAGACGGATGCCGTACCGGTCGCCGCGCTGGATCACGAACAGGCTTACACGTCCCACGTTGACCACGTCAGCGGAATCGTGAGCCACTTCCCGCGTGGCGCCGTCCAGCGTGACCGTTACCTTGCCGTCGTGCAGGTCGAAGGCGCCGGCCTGGGTGGGGCCGTCGGGTAACGCGATGTCGTTGGATTCATCCTTCCCAAAACGGTTGGCGCCTTGGTGCAACCAGAACAATCCGGCGACGCTCAACCATCCGCCATCGGCTTTCAGGGCGGCCTCCCGGGCGCGGCGCCATTCGGCGATCTCCGACTGGTACCCCGTGGCGGCGGCTAACGCCATGCCGGCGAGCAGGGCGATCGTGATACGAGCCATCACTGCTCCTCCTCGGATGCCAGCAACTGCTCCAGAATCCCGGCGAACTCCACGGATTTGCGATCCACCCGCTCCTTCAGCCGGTTGAGATC
>JAIQFL010000225.1 GCA_020073365.1 Terriglobia bacterium
ACTGGCGGATGCGCTCCACCAGGGCCTCCGCCGTGACACCTTCGATGGGCCTTTCCGACGCCGCATAGATATCCATCACGAACAAGCTGTCGGCCTGGTGAAAGGAGCCCGCAAACTCATCCATCAGGTGGAAGGTCCGGGTGTAGCGGTGGGGCTGGAAGAGCACATGAACGCGGCGGAAACCGCAGAGCCGGGCGCTCTCGAGGGTCGCCCGGATCTCGGTGGGGTGGTGGCCGTAATCGTCGACCACCGTGATGCCTTGCTCCTTGCCACGGACCTGGAACCGGCGGTCCACGCCAATAAACGTCGCCAGTGCTTCGCGAATCGTGTCGGGCTTGACCTCCAGTTCCATAGCCGTCGCGATCGCAGCCGTGGCATTCAGGACGTTGTGTCGTCCAGGAATCTTCAGGTGGAAGCGGCCCAGCTCGGTGGTGCGATACCGCAGGCCGAACTCGCTGGCGAAAACGCCGCACCCGATGTCGCTGGCTTCCATGTCGGCCTGCGCCGTGGTGCCGTATGTGATGGTGCGCCGCCGGATGGCCGGGAGTATGCCCTGCACGTTCTCGTCATCCAGGCAGACGATCACCGCGCCATAGAACGGCACCTTGTTGACAAACTCGATGAAGGCTTCCCGGATCTTGTCGAGCGAAGGGTAATGGTCCAGGTGCTCGCGGTCGATGTTGGTGACCACCGCGATGATGGGCGCCAGCTTCAGAAACGAGCCGTCGCTTTCGTCCGACTCCACCACCAGGAAATCGCTGTGCCCCACCTGGGCGTTGGCGCCGCCCATGGTGCTCACGCGTCCGCCCACCACTACCGTGGGATCGAGTCCGGCATAGTTCAGAATGGTAGCGGTCATCGAGGTGGTGGTGGTCTTGCCGTGACTCCCCGCCACCGCGATGCCGTATTTGAGTCGCATCAACTCCGCCAGGAGCTCGCCGCGGGGAATGACCGGGATCTGGAGCCGTCGCGCTTCCTGCACTTCGGGGTTCTGCTCATCCACCGCGGAGCTCACCACCAGCGCGCGCGCTCCCGTGATATTCGAGGCATCGTGCCCCTCGTAAACACGGGCGCCCATGGCCGCCAGGCGCTCGGTGATGGGCGAGAGCTTCACATCGGACCCGCTGATCTGGTATCCCAGGTTCAGCAGGACCTCGGCGATGCCGCTCATCCCGATGCCGCCAATGCCCGTAAAATGAAGATGCTGGGGACGGAAAAACATTTCCTTACCGTATTGTTTCGGCTCGCGGGGCAACTGTCAAATGAATTCTCACGTTCAGCCGCGCGCCACCTCCTCCAGAATCTCCGCCGCCCGCCGCGCGGCGCCCGGCCTGGCGAACTGCCGGGCCGCTTCTCCCATGCGCTCCAGGGCCCCCGAGGAGTTTGCCAGCGCGGTGACTACGTCGAATAGCTTCTGGCCGTTCATCTCCCGGTCGCGAACCAGCCGGGCCGCGCCGCCACGTTCCAGGGCCTCCGCGTTGCGGGTCTGATGGTCATCCGTCGCAAAGGGAAACGGCACCAGGATGGAGGGTTTTCCCGCCGCCGCCAGCTCCGACACGGCGCCCGCGCCCGAGCGGCACACCACCACGTCGGCCGCCCGAAAGGCCGCAGGCATATCCGTGATGAACCGGACAATCTCCCCATCCAGACCGGATTGCGCGAACTCCTCCCGGATCTGCTCGAACCCGCCCGGTCCGGTCTGGTGCACGATCCTGACGGGAATCCCGGCCTTGCGGAACAGCGGCCAGCTCTGACGCGCGGCCTCATTCAACGTGCGCGATCCCTGACTGCCGCCGGTGATCAGGATGTCCAGCCCATCGCCCCGCGATTTGGAAGCGATCTGGAAGAACTCTTCGCGGACCGGCAACCCGGTCATCTCGGTCTTCCCGGGGCGGAAGAACCTGGCCGTTTCGGGAAACGAGATCAGCGCGCACGAAACAAACCTCGCGTTTATGCGATTGGTGAGCCCCGGGACTGCGTTGGGCTCCATCACCACTACGGGCACCCGCCGCAGAAGCGCCGCCATGACAGGGGGGCCGGCGACGTAGCCCCCCATGCTGAAGACCGCCGAGGATTGGCGCACGAGTTTCCCGCACGCGAGCGTCGCGAAGGGCAACTTCGCAAGCGTGGCAAGCCTCTGCCGCAGCCCCACGCGATTCAATCCGCCGATGTCGATCCGCTTCAACTCAAAACCCTCTCCGGGGACCAGCTTCGCTTCCAGTCCTCGGTCGGTGCCTACAAAGAAAACCCCATGCCCCCGCTGCCGAAGCTCCCGTGCGACAGCCAGAGCCGGAATGACGTGGCCACCGGTGCCTCCTCCCGCCATGAGGAATACTCTAGGCACCGCCGACTGCCTTCTGTGGGGCAGACCATCGCTTTTTGTGGTCGGCCAAGGCCGATGACGAGAACCGATCGTCTGCCCGACCAGAACAGCCACACAGCCAAGAATGGCTGTGCCACCTAGCCCGCATGCTCGCTCACATTCATCAAGATTCCCAGCAACGCCAACGTGCTCAGCAACGAACTTCCGCCGTAGCTGATCATGGGGAGGGGAAGGCCCTTCGTCGGCATCATCCCCAGCACTACGCTCATGTTGATCAGCCCTTGCACCACTACCACCACCGTTACACCCAGGGCCAGGTAGCGGCCAAAATCGTCATGCATCAGCCAGGCGGCTCGCAGGCCCCGCCAGAAGATTACGCCGAAGCCGATCAGCAAGCCCGCGGCGCCGATCAGGCCCATTTCCTCTCCCACCACGGCGTAAATGAAGTCCGTGTGCGCTCCGAAAAGGTATAGCTTCTGTTTCCCGTTCATGAGCCCCAGGCCGGGTGGACCGCCGGAGCCCACGGCAATCTGGGATTGCTCCAACTGGTAATTCGTATCGCGGGTGGCCAGCGAGTTCTGCATTTGGGCCTTGACCTTGCCCGCGTGGTCGAACCTGCCGACGATTTTGAACTGCGGATCGAAGAATTGCACGACGCGCGCCAGGCGGTACGGCTTGGATGCGATGGAAACCATCACCCCCAACAGCGCGAACCCGGCCACAATCGCGCAATAGCGCCACTCCAGGCCCGCAACGAAAAAGATCACACCGGCCGCGATCCCCAGCACGACGGCGGTGCCCAGGTCCGGCACCACGACGGCCACCAGCACCAGACCGACCGACAGGGCCGCCGGGATCAGCGTGTACCGCGGGTCGTTGATCGCGCGCGCCCTCCAGGTGACAAAAAAGGCCAGGAAAATCACCAGCGCCGGTTTGGCCAGCTCCGACGGCTGCACACCGATGCTCCCCACGCGCAGCCACCGGTGGCTGGCCGAATCGAAAAAGTAAACCACCGCCAGCAGGATCAAGGTAATGCCCATGGCAGTGAATGCCACGGCGGAGTTGTTGAGCTTGCGGTAGCTGGTCTTTTTGAGCGCCATCATGACTGCGATCGACACTGCCGCCCACTCCGCCTGGTGGATTACGAAGTACCAGCTCGAGTGAAAGCGCGGGTCCATCTTCGCCATCACGGAGGATGCGCTGTAGAGGATCAGCAGTCCAAACGACACCATCGCCAGCACAGTGGCGAACAACACCCAGTCGGTTTTGAGTCTTTGAGCCATATCATCCTTTGGGTTCGAGGAGGTTGACGATTTGCTTGAAAACTTCGCCGCGATGTTCGTAATTCTTGAACTGATCGAAGCTGGCGCATGCCGGTGCCAGCAGAACGGTATCACCCGGGCTTCCGTTTTGATAGGCGTGCGCGATGGCCGCGTCCAGCGTTTTGGCATCCACCAGCGGCAATGCGCCCCGCAGTTGGTCCGCGATCTTCCCGGCCGCGGCGCCGATCAGCAGCACGGCGTGCGCCTTGGCGGCCAGCGGCGCGCGCAGGGCCGAGTAGTCGAGGCCCTTATCTTTCCCGCCCAGGATCACCCACAGGTCACCGGGGAAAGCGTCCACTGCCTTCAGAGTGGCATCCACGCTGGTAGCTTTCGAGTCGTTGTAAAAGTCGATTCCGCTCACGTTCCGCACGAATTCCAGCCGATGCTCCACGGCGTGGAAGGTGCGCACGGCCGCCCGGATCTGCTCGCGCCCCACCCCCGCGCGCGCCGCCGCGACGGACGCCGCCAGCACGTTCTCCACGTTGTGGCGCCCGCGGATGGGAATCTCGCCGGCTTCCATAAGGAGCTTGCCGTCGAGGATCAGCTTATCGGCGCACAGGCTCGCGCCGGGCGTCACCTTGCGCCTGCTGCTGAACCACTCGACGGTCGCGACCGTGCGGTCCGCGTAGCCGGCGCAGATGGGGTCGTCGGCGTTGAGCACGGCGAAGTCACCGCTACGCTGGGTTTCAAACAGACGGCCCTTGGCGGCCGCATAATTCTCGAACGTGTGGTGACGGTCCAGGTGATTCTGGGTCACGTTCAAGCCCAGGCCGATATGCGCGCGAAACCGCTCGATGGTCTCGAGTTGAAAGCTCGAAAGCTCCAGGACGTTCCATCCATCGGCGCGCGAACTCTCCACCATCGCGGTGACGGGCGTCCCGATATTCCCGCCGACCGCGACGGGCACGCCGGACTCGCGCAGAATGTGGCCGATCAGGCTGGTAGTTGTGGTCTTGCCATTGGAACCGGTGATCCCGATGGTCTCGCCTTTGAGAAACGGCGCCGCCAGTTCGACTTCGCCGATCACCCTCACTCCCCGTTGACGGGCCTTGGCGAGGGGCGGCAGGTCGGCGGGCACGTCCGGGGACAGCACGATCAGGTCGTGTCCCTCGAACACTTCGGGCGACTGTTCGACGAACGGAATGTTCAGGCGGGCAAGCAGGCCGGCGGCCTCGGGAAGCTGGTCGAGAGCCTTCAGATCGGTTGCACGCACTACCGCGCCGTTGCGGACCAGCAGTTCCGCCGACGCCATGCCCGACTTTTTCATGCCCACTACCAACGTCTTCGTGCCGTTCAGTTCCATAGGTGCCTTGGCAGGCTGAAGCCTGCCCCACCGTTCCAAACAGGCTTGGCAAGCTGAAGCCTGCCCCACTTTCTATCTCAGCTTCAACGTCGTCAGCGCGAACAGGGCCAGCACCAGGCCGGCAATCCAGAAACGCGCGATGATCTTTGATTCGGTCCATCCCAACGCCTCGAAGTGATGGTGCAACGGGGCCATTTTGAAGATGCGCTTCCCGTGCCGCAGTTTAAAGCTTCCGACCTGGAGAATCACGGAAAGCGCCTCGAGGATGAAAATGCCGCCGATGAACACCAGCAGCACTTCCTGCTTGATGAGCACAGCCACCACCGCCATGGCGCCGCCCAGCCCCAGGGCTCCCACGTCCCCCATAAAAATGTCCGCCGGATGCGCGTTGTACCACAGAAAACCGAGGCTGGCGCCGGTCATCGAGCCGCAGAAAATCGTCAGCTCCGAGGTGCGTGGATTGCGCGCCAACTGGAGGTATTCGGCCAGCGTCGCGTGCCCGCCGGCGTACGTCAGGACGGTGAGCGCGCCCGCGGCGACCACCATCAGGCCGATCGCCAGCCCGTCCAACCCATCCGTCAGGTTCACGGCGTTGGACATGAACACCACAACCAGCGCCACGAAAATAAGGAAAGGCGCCACTCCGATCAGGTACGTCCATGGGTTGCGCAGGAGCGACTCGATCAGCAGCGAAGGCTGATACTGCTTGGCGAACGGGATATTCATGTTGGTGGAGAACGTGCCGTAAGTCCGCATCGCCAGAAGCGTGGAACCGAATGTGAACCCCATGATGAACTGGTACACCAACTTCCGTCTGCCCGACAGACCCAGGTTGCGGCGCCTGGTGATCTTGGCGTAGTCATCCAGGAAGCCGATCCATCCGTAGGCCAGCAGGGCGACAATCGCGACCCAAACGTAAGGAGAGCGCAAGTCGGCCCACAGCAGGGTCGGGATGACGATGGAGATGATGATGAGCACGCCTCCCATGGTGGGCGTGCCGGCCTTCTTCTGATGCGATCTCGGACCTTCCTCGCGAATGTACTGCCCGATTTGAAACTGGCGCAGCTTGTGGATCAGCCAAGGCCCTAGCGCGATGCAGAGGAACAGGGCCGTGAGGCTCGCAAAGGCGGTGCGCGAGGTGGTGTAGCTGAAGACACGGAACGGGCTGACGTATCTATGGAGCTGCTCGTAGAGCAAATAGTAAAGCATCGAGACCTACTTCAGGAACCTTTCCAGAGCCCTTTCCACCCGCACACCTCGCGAACCCTTGAACAAAACCGCATCGCCCGGACGCGCCCACCGCCGAACGAAATCGCCCGCGTCGGCGGGCTCCTCGAAAAACCAGGCGGCACTCTCGGGAAGCCCCGCGGCGATGGCCTCGCTCACCATCGATCGCGCAGTTCCGCGAACGCCGATCAGCGCGTCGACCCCGTGTTCCGCCGCGTACCGCCCCAGCTCCCGGTGCAACTCTTCCGCGGCGTGTCCCAACTCCAACATCTCGCCCAACACGGCAATGCGCCTCTCGGCCGGAGTCTTGGCGAGTACATCGATCATGGCTTCGGCGGCCTCGGGGTTCGAGTTGTAGCAATCGTTCCACACCACCACCCCGTTATGCTCCAGCCTTTCGCCGCGCATCTTGCCGATGGTGAACGTCCGCACCGGCTCGCGAAGGCGCTCCGGAGAAACCCCGAAGACCTGCGCCACGGCGATTGCCGCCAGAAGGTTCAGCACCGCATGGCGCCCGGTTAGTCCGGTTTCGAAATCGATGCCCAGGGCCCGAAAGCGAGTACCCTCAGCCCGAAAGTCCACGGCCTCTGCCCGTACCCCGGCGCACTCCGAAAAGCCGAAAGTGACCGCGCGGCCGGGATGCGCGTCGCGGAACCGTAGCACCCGCGGATCGTCGGCATTGAGTACCGCCACCCCATCGGGCGGCAGGCCCTCGATCAGCTCCCGCTTGGCGGCCGCCACGCCGTCGATAGAATCGAAGAATTCCACGTGGGCATACCCGACGTTGGTCACCACTCCGATTTCCGGCCGGGCGATGGCGGCCAACTCGCGGATCTCGCCCGCATGATTCATCCCGAGCTCCAACACACCCACGCGGCACTCGTCCGGCAGCCGCAGAATCGAGAGCGGCACTCCTACGTGATTATTGAAGTTGCCCACGGTTTTCCCGACCTGCAGTTCGGTTTCCAGGAGATGGGCAATCGCATCCTTCGTGGTTGTTTTCCCGGCACTCCCGGTCACTCCTACCACTTGTCCGCCCCATCGTTGGCGGGCCCAGGCTCCCAGTTCCTGCAAGGCCTGCGACGTGTCCCTCACGAGCAGGTAGGGCGGGCCTCCTGACCTGCCCGCGTTCTCGGGTAACTTTTCCACCACCGCTCCCACAGCGCCCTTCTCCAGCGCGGCCGCGACGAAATCGTGCCCATCATGGTTAGGCCCGCGCAGCGCGAAGTACAGATCGCCCGGGTTCTGTGTCCGGGTGTCCACGCTCCACCCCGTAACTTTCACCGGGAGGGCTTCTCCCTCAGCGGTCATGGCGCGCGCAACTTCTTGCAGATTCAGGGTCATGGTTCACTGAGTCTTGCGGAACCCATAACCTCGCAGCACTTCACTCGCCACCGCCCGGTCGTCGAACGGGATGGTCTTATCTTTCAGAACCTGGTACGGCTCGTGGCCCTTTCCGGCGAGGATGACGATGTCGCCTTCGCGCGCTTCCTTAAGGGCGCGGGCGATGGCGGTGGCGCGGTCCGGCTCCACGAGGTGCGGCACGTCCTTGCGGCGAATCCCCACCAGCGCGTCGTTCATGATGGCCAGGGGATCCTCGGACCGCGGGTTGTCGCTGGTCAGCACCACGAAGTCGCTGGCCTCGGCCGCCGCCTGCCCCATCAGGGGCCGTTTGGTGCGGTCGCGATCGCCGCCGCAGCCGAACAGAGTAATCACGCGCTTGGGATTCAGTCCCCGGGCCACTGCGATCACGTTTCTGAGCGCATCGTCGGTGTGGGCATAGTCCACCACCACCACAAAGGGTTGGCCTTCAGAAACTTGTTCAAAACGTCCCGGGACGGCGCGGAGCTGCGCGATCCCCCGCGCGATGATTTCCGGCGACAGGCCGTAGGACAAGGCCGTGCCGCAGGCCGCCAGGATGTTATAGACGTTGATCTTGCCAATCAGCGGGGACTCCACGGCGAAGCGCAGCTTGCCGACCTGAACAGTGAAGCGCAGTCCCTGGAATCCCGAGGAAATGTGGCGGGCGCGAAGGTCCGGATCCTGCCCCAGGCCATACCACAGGACCCGTGTCTGAGGATGGACTTTGATACGGCGGGAGTATTCGTCATCGCGGTTCAGAACGGCGAAAGCGGGAGGAGGGCCGCCGGCGCCTGCAAAGAGCATCTCTTTGGCCGCGAAATAGGCATCCATGGTGCCGTGAAAGTCCAGGTGGTCGCGCGTCAGGTTGGTGAAGACGGCGGTGTGAAATTGCAGGCCATACACGCGGCCGAGCGCCAGGGCGTGGGATGAGACCTCCATGGTGGCATGGGTTCCCCCGGCACGCTCCAGTTCCGAGAACAACCGGATGAGCTCTAGCGATTCCGGCGTGGTATTGACTGCCGGCAGCACGCGTCCGGCGAGATGGTATTCGATGGTGCCGATCAACGCTGTGGTGTGTCCGGCGGCGCGCAGCACGGAATCGACCAGGTAGGAGGTGGTGGTCTTTCCGTTAGTGCCGGTGATGGCGGTCAGACCCAGACGCTCATCGGGCTTGCCGTAGAAGTTCCGGGAGGCTAGCGCGAGCGCCTGACGGCCGTGCTCGACTTGAATCCAGGGGACGGTGGGGGTTCCGTCCCCTGGGCCCGGGGCCTCCGATTCGCTCGCCACCGCCATGGCGCCGCGCGCCACCGCGTCCTGGACGAACTGGCGGCCGTCGGCGCGGCTCCCGGGAAACGCAAAGAAGAGGAAGTTCCTGCCCACTCGTCTGGAATCGTACTCCAGGCCCTCGATCTGGGCGATGGCGAGCTCCGGCGGGATTGGCTGCTTCAGCCGGACGCCCGAGAGTATCTCGCCTAGAGTCATCTTGTAACACGGGCCTGTGTCACCGTTCAAACTGCACGCGAATCCGGTCTCCTTGATGGAGGATGGAACCCGGCGGCGGAGATTGTACGCGGGCGACACCGCTCCCATCCGGCAACACGGTCAGGCCCTTGGCCGCAGCTTCCGCCAGCACGGCCCGCAGGGTCTTTCCTTTGAAATTCGGTACGGTCGGCGGAGGGGGGGCCTGCACGGCCATGACCGGCTTCGGCTGGCTGGGCGCGATGGGGCCTACAAACCCCGGCTTCGCCTCGATGGGTGCGACGGGGCCTACGAACACCGGCTTCGGCTGGTCTGCCGGCTGGCCCTCATCATCCCCTTCTTCCAGGATATTGGGCTGGCCCGGTTCGGCATCCGCAATCGCCAGATCGTCCAGGTTGTTGTTGCCGGCCACCAGCGTGTTGGGCAGCTCGTCGGGCAGGTCCTTGGGCACTTCCATTACGCGCAGGGCTTCCGTAGCGACGGCGTGGAAGACGGGCGCCGCGACTACGCCTCCGAATCCGCCTTCACCGTGCGTCCCATTCAGAGTCACCACCACCACAATGGCGGGATTGATGAGGGGTGCAAAGCCCACGAACGTACCGTTATAGGAATGGGTATAATGCCTGCTCGCAAAATCGTAGATCTGCGCCGAGCCAGTCTTCCCGCCGACCGTGTATCCTGCCAACCGTGCCCTTTTTCCGGTGCCCTGCGGGTTGATCACCACTCCTTCCATCATCTGGCGCATGGTGATGGCAGTCTCCGGCCGCAGAATGCGAACCGGTACAGGCACGGGAACGGCCTCGCCTGCTCTTTTCGACACCAGGCGCGGCCGAACCAGCAGGCCGCCGTTGGCGATCACCGCGGCGGCCTGGGCCAACTGCAAGGTAGTGACACTGACCTCCTGCCCCATCGAAACCGAGGCTAGTGAGGTGGTGCCCCAGCGTGACAGCTTGCGCACCTTACCGGGCGATTCGGCGGGCAGTTGGACGCCGCTTTTCTGGCCGAAGCCAAACCGCCGCATGTAGTCGTACATGTTCTGCGAACCGACCCGCATGCCGATTTCGATGGCGCCGATATTGCTCGATCGCGCCAGCACCATGGCCATGGGGATGATTCCGATGCCGGCGTGCGAATCGTGTATGACTCGCCCGGGGAGCGCGAGGACGCCGCCATGACAGTTGATCAGACTATCGGGTCTGAGGCTGGTGGTTTCCAGTGCGGCGGAAAGCGTGATCACCTTATAGACCGAGCCTGGCTCGAACGGGACCGAGACGGCATGGTTTTGCCGCGCGAAGTTTTCGCCAGGCGCCGCCGGCACATTGGGGTCGTAAGTAGGGTAGCTCGCCAGCGCGAGTACGTCCCCAGTGTTGGGGTTCATTACGACGAGGCTGCCGCTTACGGCGTGGTGCAAGACCACGGCCGCGGCGAGCTCACGCTCCGCAACGAACTGCAGCCGTTCGTCGATGGTGGTGGTGATGGAAGTGCCCGGCCGGGCTTGTGTGGCAAGTTGCGAATCAATGCCGCGGCGTTTTACGTCCGTCAAAATGCGCATCTGGCCGGGCTGGCCGCGCAGTTCCGAGTCGAGGGTCTTCTCGATCCCGGCGTTGCCCTTCTCTTCGAAATCGACCGACCCCAGCACATGCGCGGCAAGAGTGCCCTTGGGATAGTGGCGTTGACTTTCTTTCTGAAATCCAACCCATTCCAGGTGCATGCCGCGCAGCTCCTGCCCTTCGTTGAATTCGATTCTGCGCTTGACCCACAGGAAGCCGCGATGGTTGTCGTAGGCCAGCTTCATGGTTCCGTACAACTGTGTGCGGTCCAGGTGCAGGGCCCGTGCCAGCAGGTCGGAGGCAATCTCCAGGTCCGGCACCCGCAGGGGGTTGATGTAGACGGACTCCGTTGGTACGCTCAGCGCTAAGGGCCGCCCCGTGCGGTCAAAGATCGTGCCGCGGGGTCCAGGGATCTCGATCACCAGCTCCTGGCGCGCCCTCGCCAGTTGGGAGTACAGCCGGTGATGGAGAACCTGCAGAGAAACCAGCTTGTAGAAAATGGCCCCGCCCCAAAGGAGGACGACCCCGGCGAGCCATGTGAGACGACGATCCACCATGCCGTACCGCGTAACCAATCACGTCCTGCCTTTCTATCTCGCCATTGCGACGGCGCCATCGGATTTCCCGTCCAGACGAAACACCTGGCCGCTCGCGGGCGTGACCAGATTCTGCTCGCGAGCCAGCCGTTCCAGCCGGTCGGGACTGAGGAGCTCGGCTTCCTGCAGTTCCAGCGTGCGCCTTTCATCCAGCAAACTGCGCTCTTCGGCGCGAAGGGCCTCGAGTTTGTAGCCTGCCATGGTGCTGGCCACGCTGGGGGCCAGGACGCCGGTCAGCAGCGCCAGCACGACGACGGCCCCCCCGATGGCGGACCAGCATGCTCCCTGTGCCTTCGGATCATGCTCCCGTTCCAGGCGTGAATTGTCGATTTTCTTGCAATAGAAGAACACGTCTTCCAGCGGAAGTGCGCGCAGCTCGAATGGATTCCGTTCGGCGCGCACCGGCGCCGCTCGCCGGGTTGCCTCGGCATACGCCGGCGCATATGTCGTTCGGAAAAATGCTGGCATGGTCGCCATGGTCTTTTCGTTCCCTCTCTAATTCAGTTCCAGCGCGCGTAGCTTGGCGCTGCGCGAAGCCGGATTCCGTCCTGTTTCTTCTTCACTCGGCCGGAGCGGGTGTTTGGTGAGAATGGCTGCGCGCCCGTCCCTGCCCAGCTCTCTGAATCTCTCTTTTACTTTTCGGTCATCGATTGACATGAAACTGATGACTACCATCCGGCCGCCGCTTTGCAGCAACGCCGGTCCGATTTGGAGTAAATGGTCGAGTTCACTGGCTTCATCGTTGACCTTCATGCGCAAGGCCATGAAGGTCTTGGTGGCCGGGTGCAAACGACCCGTCCTTGGCACGGCCCGTAACACCACATCGGCCAGATGTAGCGTACTCCGTATGGGCCGTGCCCGGACGATTGCTCTGGCTACTTTCCGCGCCCTCCTCTCTTCGCCAAGCTGGAAAATCAGATCGGCGAGTGTTTTTTCGTCGGTGTAATTGACTAGATCGGCTGCTGTCATGCCCGTGGTTTGATCCATGCGCATATCCAGAGGCCCATCTGACATAAACGAAAACCCTCTGTGCGGATCGGTGAGCTGATATCGGCTTACGCCCAGGTCCGCCAAAATTCCGTCCAACTTGCGGTTCGCCAGTTCCGCTACCGCTTCCGCCAACTGACTGAAGGGGCCGTGATGGAAGCGGATGCGATCCTTCCACTCCTCCGTGTTCTGCCGCGCCATCTCGATGGAGGCCGGGTCGCAATCGTTGGCAATGACCATGCCCGAACTGAGTTGCTGCGCGATGAGCGCAGTGTGACCTCCGAGTCCCGCGGTGGCATCCAGATAGATGCCTTCGGAACGAACCGCCAGAAGAGAGAGCGCTTCGGCTGGCATGACAGGTATGTGCATAAGTCATACCTTCAGCCCCGCTCTCTGCAGTTTCTTGACGTCTTGCCGCGGCGTCTGGGAAGACTGCTGCTTCATCTCCTGATAAAGATCCTCGCTCAGGACTTGGATAACGCCGTTGAAAGACTGCAGATGAACCGGTTGGTTCTCGATCCCCAGCTCGCGACGCAACTCGGGAGAGAACACGATCCGGCCCTGACTGTCCATTTCCGCCTCGGAGCCCAGGTCCGCCGCATTAAACGCCACCTTCTCTGCCAGATCCGGATCCTCGCGATAGGTGTCAAAAAAATCTTCGTTTTGCCGCCACACAGCGATGGGGTACACTTGGGCAATGTGGCGGTCCAAGCTAGTCACAAACAGCTTCTTCTCCGGGAGAGCGGCGAGATACTCCTGGAACACCGTAGGAAACTTCATGCGCCCCTTGTCATCCAGCCTCGCGGGGTACATTCCCCGCGGCGGCTCGATTTTAGGTGTTTGCGCCAGGTCCTCTGCCACTTTTAGTCCCAAGCGGTCCTAAAAAGTCCGCTTTTGGTCCACACAACCAATAGTGTCAGATCGTTTGAGATATTGCAAGAGGTATTTTGTGCGAACTTACTGATTTTTACGGGGTTATGTAGGACACCATCAGATCTACACTGATTGTGCAACATACTACATATAGATTTTTTGGGCGAAGAGGAGGCGAATCTAGGAAATAGTCCGGCTCATGCAGGCGGAGCCGGCCACTCGATTTTGTCGTAGACTTCGGTTAATGGCAGGACGCAACTGATGGAGGCGAGCGGAATGCTCTGTCCGAGATCGCTATACTCTACGAGCAAGCCGCGGTTCTCCGACTGCCGGGTCCAGTGTAGGACGTGGGGCACGTCCTGGGCTACCGTCAGGTAGTCGATCAGCGATGGCAACGTGCGGTAGTGCTGGAATTTCTGTCCCCGATCGTAATCCTGGGTCGATTTGGAGAGTACCTCGACGATCACCACGGGATTCAGCACAGTGTCCTTCTGGTCGGAGGCATATTCCACATCGGCGCCGACCACCATCACGTCGGGATAGGTGTAGAGACCGGTTGGTGTCACTCTCAGCCGTAGCTCACTGGAGGAGACGCGGCATGGCTTCCCCTTCAACTGCTGCCTAAACTCGCCTGCCACATTGGTGACGATCCAGGTGTGACGCGGGCTGGGGCGCGCGATCGCAAAAATCTCGCCATTGAAATATTCGTTCTTTTCCTCGGACTGGAGTTCCCGTTCCAGATACTCTTCCGGGCTTATGAAGGTCGTGGGGTTGGCGGACATCGCTCCTCTATGGTAGCAGTGATGCTGGCTGCAGGATGAAATCCTGCTCCACGGGCGAAAGAGAAAATGGGGGTCGGGTTGGCCCGACCCCGGAGAAGGAAGGTACTACTGGACGGGAATCTTTGACAAAGCGCTATAGAGCGCGGTGCTGGAGCCCGGCGGGACTACGCCGATCGAGAAAGGAACGTCGTTCCCGGTGGGGCTGTCGGAGGGAATCTGGAACGCCACCGCGTAAATCCCTGGCAAGTCCGGGCTGAGCTGGGCAGAGACCAATTGCGCGCCGCCCGTACCTATGCCGGGGACGACCGTTCCTTGCACGGTGGCGGTTCCGCCCGGTGCGGGCACGGAACCGGTGCCGACCGACGGCGCCGTCAGGCCGAGCCCGGTGGCATAGGCAATGACGATTTCTCCGCGGCGGGCCGGGTTCGCCAGGCTCACCGAAGAGCCGTCTGGACGGACGAGGACGGCACGGAAGGCGCCGTCGGACATGCGCGTCTGATAGACACCCGGGCTGGCGGCCTGCACCGCCAGATTGATGTTGGTGACGCCACCGCCAACCGACAAGGTCACAGGAACCGCACTCCCGGGAGCCACCTCGCAAGGCACCTGGAACAGGATCTGCTGCTGTCCCGAGGAGTTGTTGCCTATGTCGAGAATCGGCGCCCCAACGTTGGCAAAGGTCAACTGGACGTTGGTTGATGGCACGGGGCCCCCGGGGAATGTGGGTGAGATATTCGAGACACCAAGCGACCCGGCGCTTACGACCAGTGCCCCAATGCCGCAAGGGGAAAGTGAGTTGCGCTGCTGGTCCGCGCCGTTGACGAAATTGCCGGCAGTGATGTTCGGCGCCGAAGGCAGCACGGTTAGGGAGAAGGTCAAGCTGCCGATGCCGGCATTCGTCGTCAGGCTCGCTTGCACGTTGGCTGCACCCGTGACTGAACCAGCCGTTACATTCACCTGGGCGCGGCCATTGCTATCGGTGGTCGCAGTGGTCGCCGAGAGAGACACGGAGCCACCCGTTACCGTAAATTGCACGGGTACGTTGGGGGCCACGCCGGTGGTGGAGTTCACCTGTACGACCAGCGGTTGCGCGAAGGGGGAGTTCACTACGGCGGATTGATTGTCCCCGGAAATCTTCTGAAACTGGATGATGGTAACGGGAGGCGCCACACTGATGGTGAAAGTCACGGGAGAAGCGCCAGACACAGTCGCGGTGACCCGCACGGTGCCGTTAAGAGTGCTTGCAAAGGACACAGTGGTGGACGTCTGACCGTTTGATCCTGTCGTTGTACTGGAGGCGTTGACAGTAGCGCCGGTCGTTGGCGAGACCACACTCCAGGCCACGGTAGCCCCCGCCAGGGGTTGCCCCGAGGCATTGTCCACTTCGACGGTAAGAGATGTATTGCTGGTTCCCGACGTGGCGGATGTGGTACCGCCTGCCGGCGAAATAATCTTGATCGATCCGGGTGCGCCGGGGGTGACCGACATATTGGCTGGGAGGTACTTCAATGCAGTCTGGATTTGGGGACTGTTGGGGTCCGTGGGATCTAGCGCCGCCCAAAAGCCCGCAGGAGAGGCAGTCGCTGGGTAGCCCAAGCCTCCGACAGTGACGGCAAACCGTCCCTGGCCGGGCTGACCACCGAAGATGGGGGTGCACGTGGCAGTCCCCGTCGAGTCTGTCAAGACCGTGTTCTGGCCGGCAACCGCAGTATTGCTGTCGCGAGCGCACGCTACCAACGGCCCCAATGCGGGATCTTGATAATTCAGAAGTACCAACGCCACGTTGGGAAGCACCGCAGTGGCCAGCCCGTTAGTAGCCTGTAACTGAAGTTGGATCGGAGGAGAACTCGTGCCGCCTATCGCTCCGGTCAGCGTGACATTGCCGTAGGGGACATTGATGGCATTGACAAAGAATTGAGGGGCGACCGACCCGTTTGGCGCCGAAGCTAACTGGGTCAACGTGAATGTCGCAGCATTGCCCGTACCGTTGTTGACAGCGGCAGTAACGGCAGTCTGAACGTAAGGCTTGGTAAAATCAACCGCCGATGTGGCGAAAGGGAGATTAAAAACGATCGTCGCCTGGCCGTTCGAATCCGTTGCGGAGGTGGCTGTGTTCGTGCCAGTCAAAAGGAAAACTCCGGAGAAGCCAGAAGATTGCCAGTTGACCAGCGTGCCAGCAGCGACGGGAGCGCCGGTCGCATCCGTCACCTGCACGACCAGGGGTTGAAGAGCAAAGTTGTTTCCGCCGAGCACCTGCCCGTTCCCCGAGACAACAGAAACGTTCTGTGCGGACGCGGAAGTTATGAAAACAAGTCCGGCGAACACCGCCGCCAATGATGAAAATCGGGATCCGTTCAAGCTTACCTCCTCATGCAATGCATGAACACGGTTGGATTCGGATGGTCGCGGGGGAGACTTGTAGTTTAGCACATTGGCAAAAAAAAGAGGGGAGCCGAAGCTCCCCTCTTTACGAGACATCAAGTTCAGTTGTTTAGTTGCCCAGAGTCTCGGAGGTCGGACCACGGGAGATGGTGCCGTTGTTGACCACGAGCGCCAGGTAGCCCATTGCCAGGTTGCGCGCACCCACATCGCTGATGAACGCAAAGCCGTGAGCATACTGGAAGTTGCACAGGGCAAACATGTAACCCTGGAAGTTGGGCGCCAGCACCGAGACTAGATTGACCGCCACGGTACCGGTAGCCACGGCAGGTTCCTTGGTGAGGTCGGTTCCGTTGATGCCAGTTGCCGGGAACTTCCCGGAGCCGTCATACCATGTCAACTTGCAGGTGCCGTTCTGTGTGGTGGTGCCGAGCGGGTCGGTGGAGGTATTGGCAATCGAAAGACCCGTATCGAAACCGTTCTGGTTGGTGACGAACGGGTACAGCAGTAACGTCTGGCAAATATTGATCACCAGGATATTACGGGCTGTAGACAGATCGGCAAACCGCGGAATCGGACCGGCAGACGCCACAGAACCCTGGGCGGCTGTGAACCCGGCGTTGGGCGGCGTCGGAGCATAGCTGAGATTCACCGTCGCGGTCCCCAAAGCGGGAGAGTTGTTGGCCGGGTTGGCGGAGTACGAGGTCCACACGCCGAAGTTGAAGGTTTCAATTGCGGCTGGATTGGTGTTGACCACTTCCCAAACGGCCGTGGCGGAGCCATTCACCACCGGGATCTCGAAGATCGCCGTGGTTCCAGGGCTGCCATTCACGGCGCCAGTCGGGGCGGGTGTAGGCGTGGTGCCGTTACCGTCCGGAGTTGCTTCGCCGGTCACCAGAAGGGCGAACGAAGTGGGATTGTTCCCCGATGTTGGCTGCGGAGTGGTGGCGTTCGTCGCGTTATTTGCGAGATTCGTGACGGAGACGAAGAGTCTGACGCCCGCCGGTACGCTGTTGAAGACGGCCTTCAAACGGGTACCGTAGTCAGCCAAGCCGGGTAGAGCGAAACCATTGAAAACGCCGCCAGTCGAACCTTGGCCTGTGGCGAAGTTGGTGATAAAACCGGACTCCGAGTTGTAGATAAAGCCCGGTATGTTCTGGAAATTGTTGGGGAATATGCCAGCCTGGCCACTCCCGAAAGCCGCGGTCGGGGCGACGCGTGTCTTGAAGGCCGTGCCAAAATTCTCGGTGAAGTGGAGTGTGGCAACGCCACTGGTGGTTTGCGTGTTGCACTGATTAAATGCAGTGCCGCCGCTGGAGAGATTGCCACCGGTCGCACTGTTGTAACCCACCGACAAGCCAGCCTGGACGAAACCGGCGATCTGCACCGGATTGTTCACCGGCAGAGACGTGGCGCCGCTGATCGAAATGGACGCCACCAACTGGGTGGTGCCGGCAAGTCCCGCGCTGCCCAGACCGGAAACGTTCGCGCGAACGTTGGTGATGCGGAAAACGCGGCTGGTGCCCGCGCTGACTGGCGGCAGGATAGGAACACCAAAGAATGTTACTTGGTTAGCATTCACGGTGCCAATAAACATATTGGCCGCGGTCGATCCTGGAAATACGTTCTGGCCAGGAGACGCTGGGACAGCCACGGGCAGGCCATTTACGATCTGAAAAACTTCCGGACATCCGTTTGGGCCAGCGCCCAAAGGAGTTACGCAGGTAGTCTGAGGGGCGTTAGGCCCGAAAGTTGCCAACGGGCCCAGAATGCCGGAACCCGGTTCATCAATCATCAGCAATGCTTCCGACGCGTTCACGCCGCCAAAGCCAATGATGCGGCTTGTCACGTTTGTAGCGAGGCTGACCGTGATATTGGCCGTGGTAATGACCGATCCAACGCCTCCCGCGGGGAATGACCCGCCCGAGCAGGTGATCAAGATGTCCCCGATTTGTTCCGTCATACCCTCAGCGCGAAGCTGCGGGGGTACCGCAACGGATGCGGTGCAGGTCAATGGACCGGCGCTGCCATTACCTGTGATTTGTGCGCCAGCCAACCCTGCGAATAGGGTCAACACAGCAGCCACAATAACCCATCTGCGAAAATCTACCATTTCCTTCTCCTTGTAAATTGCAAAAATTGAATCGGTCGAAGTTCTCTTTCAACCTGAGCCTCAAATCAACCCAAAAAACCGTTCAGCTACCTAGAGCTTGTCCCAAGGGAACTTCTCCGTGTCGGGCGGAGAGTAACTTTCCAACGATCGCCAAGCCGACCGCCGGGCCTTACTGAAGCTTCATCCCGTGGCACATGTTTTGTGCTTTATTCTCTTCTGTGCTCACAGGGCACAAACGCAAGATTGCACACTACATCCAGACGCGGTAAAGATATTCATAACTGATTGCACGCCCCGTGTCAAGAGAAATTCTTTCCCTTCAACGCGGAACG
>JAIQFL010000226.1 GCA_020073365.1 Terriglobia bacterium
AGCAGCCGCGAGGGCACGACGACGTCGGCATCAACGGTCCAGAAAGGCACCTTCAAGTGTTGGGCGGCGCGGACTCGCCCTTGCTCAGTTTCGCGCAGGGGATTTTCGTCGCCAATTACGATCGCCGGGCGGACCTGTTCACAAAACTTAATTAGGCTGTGATCAGGGTACGTCCGCAGGACAAAGCCGACATTACGCTTGGAAAGTCCCTCTTCGATGTCCGGAATTCCGGAGGCGAGAAACCGGTAGTGACGCAGATTGGCGTGCGGATAAAAAGGCACCGGAGCAAGGAAAGCAACCACCGGCTTGCCGAGTTCGTTGCCAAGCTTAACCGCCACATCCAGAGCGGGGTTGTCCAATGCCCGCTGGGCGCGCTGCATCCAGTAGACTACGCACTCTCCTTCTGGATTCGGCGCTCCGGGTTTCCGCACGGTGATGCGGGGATCGAGACTGAGTGTTTTGATTCCCATCCCAAGTAAAGTGGGAGAGAACGCAGAGGCGTTCTCCCCCGTCCTCCGTGTCCTCCCTCTAGCGGGCGCGGGCCGGAGCCGACTCGTGTCCCCAGCGGTGCTGAATGGCCTTGAAATAGACAGCCTGGTACAGCGCCGCCAGGCCAACCAGGGCATAGACGACGGAACTGAGTGTTGAAGTTTCGCCGAATTTCATTCCGAAAATAGCGGCCACCAGGTCGAAGTGCGCAACGCTCACCAGACCCCAGTTCAGTCCGCCCACCACTAGAAGCACAGCTGCGATCACATCTAACGTCTTCATCTTTTCCTCCATTTACTTAGTCTTTGGGTAGAAGTACGGTGTCGATCACGTGGATCACGCCGTTCGAAGCCAAAACATCGGCCTTCACTACCTTGGCGTCATTGACCATCACGGTGCCTTCGTTGACCGTCAGTTTCAGGTCCTGGCCATTGATGGTTTTCGCCGAAGAGAGTTTCACCACCTGCGCCGCAGTCACGTCGCCCGACACCACGTGGTAGAGCAGGATGGCCTTCAACTTGTCCTTGTTCTCGGGCTTGAGAAGCGACTCGACGGTGCCCGCCGGCAGCTTGCTGAAGGCTTCGTCTGTGGGAGCAAACACGGTGAAAGGGCCCTTGCCTTTCAGGGTGTCAGCCAAACCGGCGGCTTGAAGCGCCGTGGCCAACGTGTTGAAGGTTCCCGCGGCGACCGCGGTGTCAACAATGTCCTTTTTGGCGGAACCGGCGGCTGCCGGCATGGCGCTTACGAGGACGCTGAGAATCAATGCAAAACTGGCTGCTTTCAATTTCATCTCTCCTTATTTTCTTGTTCTCTCTGTTTTCTGTTGCACTCTTGCCCGTTTGCTGTATTAACTATAGGGAACAATGATTGTCGCAACACGAAAAGTAACGAGATTCTGCAAATCATGTGAGTACCAGTCCAAACTCCAACCCGCTGTTGTACTGGTGGGAAAACGAGGAAAAGCGAGTGGTCAATAAAACAATTGTCGAAGGGCTTCGGCCGTATGCGTTGGGCGAGAAACTGCGGACTCTGCGGCTGCGAAAGAGCATGGGTCTGGTTGAATTGGGCAAGCACACCGGCCTTTCGGCGGCCATGCTCTCAAAACTGGAGCGTGGCAAACTGTTCCCCACACTCCCGACGCTGCTGCGTATCGCTTTGGTGTTTGGGGTGGGGCTCGAATACTTCTTTACTGATGAGCGTAAGCGTCATGTGGTGGCGATTGTACGCAAGAAGGAGCGCATGCGGTTTCCGGATAGTCCAGGAGGAGGGAACATCGCATACAACTTCGAGAGCCTGGACTTCAAGGCTACAGAACGCAAGCTAAATGCTTTCTACGCGGAATTCGAACCCATTGCCGCTGACAAGTCGCGGCCTCACCAGCATCCGGGCGTGGAATTGCTTTATCTAATCTCTGGGAAACTGGACCTCACCATCGGCTCCGAGACGTTCAACCTCGAATCAGGGGACGCCGTATACTTTGATTCGGGAGTGCGTCACAGCTATCACCGTGCTAGCAAAAGTCCGTGCACTGGCGTGATTGTGACGGCATGACAAAACCGATTGCTCTGACCCAAACTCCGCTATTGCGTTCCCGTGTTTCCGCCCGCTCACTACCAGCCGTCGCGGCTATAATTCCGGGCGATGGTGCCCAGGTCTCTTGCAAAAAAACTGTTCCGCACGTTCGCAAGAGTCCTTCCACAATGCGGCATGGTTTCGCAAGCCGTGGCATTCAATATGTTCCTAGGGAGACTCTGATTAAGCTCTCTGCTTTCCAGAGCCGGTCAAGTTAGAGTGTCTGAGAAATGAAACAGAGGACCCTGGCGATGATGACCGGCTTTGAGCAGTACACGAGGAAGACGCGGCGAGCGATATTTTTGGAGGAGATGGAGCAGGTGGTGCCATGGCGTGAGCTGTGCGCGCTGGTGGAGCCGCACTATCCCAAGCCTGGGAACGGGCGGCGCAATTGCGCGCTTCGCGGCTGCAGGTGAGAACAGGGCCATCCAGGCCAGATCGAGGTATGCGTTGGGGAAATATCTCACCATCGTGATCGCTTCTTGTGTGTAAGGTATCCGCCATGCGTGATCACGACCTTTATGTCCGAGAACTGGCCCTCGTACAACAACTTGTTCAGTTCCAGAGGATCGGAATTGCGGACCAGGTTCCAATTCTGCTGGTTGCCGGTGTGGAACTGAATCGGTTTCTTCAGCTTGTTCAGTTCCTGGAAGACTTTGGTCATCAGGTAGTCCTCGAGATGCTTTCGCCGGTCTTCGGTGGGTGTTTTTCGTGCGACTACCTCGGTGAAGATGGCTTCGGCATCTTTACGCGAGATCTTGGTGTCGAAATGGAGGGGGCGGAAATAGGCTGACGTGGACTTCAGGCCGACGCCGCCGCGTTCGAAGAAGTTCGTGATCTCGCGGTCAATCAGCGCCTCCATGTCGGCCAGATTGCTCAGCTTCACTCCAAAATGCTTTTCTGTCTCGTCGATGCGATGTTGGATGCCTGTTTTCTTCGTCTCTTTCTCGCTCAACGGAGTGGCAATGTAGACAATCTCAAAATCGACATTCCACATCGAATTCCATCTCGACCCGAGCACGAGAGCGGGATGCGCATTCAGCGGCGAGATATCAATGGAATAGATCTTGTTCTCATTGCTGACCATGTAAGTGTTTCCGCCGAATGTGCCGGTTCCGTCCGCATTCCACGTATAGCGGAATAGTTCGTAGGAGAGCACTGGCATCAGCGCGGTTGGAGTGCTGAGGTCGAGGTAAGAGCCCCCACTCAGATCGCCGCTGAGATCCGCAAAGCCGGTTGCGGCAGACACCCAGGTTTGGGGGTCGAGGATCTCGCTCGTGGCCAGCCCATAAGGTCCGTTGATCGGGCTGAACGGGTACCCGGGCGGATAGCTGCTGGTCTGAAACTCGACAACCCCGGAAGCTGCCGATGTTCCGGTGCCGAGCAGATAGGCGGTGAGCCCACTCGAGTCCGAGGCCAGGTACCCGATTGCGGGAATGGCGGTTCCAGAGAATGAGAAGCGGCCGGTGCTGGGGTCGACGGCATACTGCCCGGAAAGCGTGGTGGAGGCCGAAGTGCCGCCGGTGCGTGTGAACGCCGTACCACTGACGCCTCCTACGCCATCAAAATGCAACACGCCGATGTTGAGATCGGCGGTACCAACGTTCGATCCTCCCATGCGATAGATCTGGCTGTTGCTGAGAGAGGACTGCGAGAATGGACCCGTACTGGCCGTCGCTTCGCCGGAAATCAAAGGGAGGCCGGGCGAAGCCGGTGCGTCAGAATTGAGCACGAAGTGGGTGGCATCGACCAGGTAATAGACGAGGTGGTACTTGTTTGTCCCCACCGTGATCGTGGCCGTGCCCCTGCCGTTGGCATCAACGGTGCTGAAGGTGCCGTTCCCCCCGCTGAGAGGGCCCGACGCCGTGCCCGAGTCGTTGACATCGGCGGTAATCGCACTGAACACTCCCGTGTCTGCTGTAGCCACTCCGGCCATAGCAAAGTGGTCGAGGCCGGCTTTCCATCCTGATAGTCGAAACGCATAAGGGCCGGTAAGTGGGTTCGCAAACGCCGTGCTGTCCTGGATGCGGATAAAGCCCGAGGCGCGCGTGCCGTTGCCGTCGGAGTCGTCAAATTCGATGGTGCTGGCGCTTAGGACAGAACCCGTAATCTGATCCTGCGTGGCGGTTGTGAGCCGGAACTGGGAACTGGTGGTTGCGGTGTTCAACGTCAAGCACCCGCGGCCAGAATTGTCGAAACCGATGGATCCACCGGCTGCCAACGGTTGAGCCAATTGTGTTCCACTCTTTCGAACAATGTCCTCGATGCCACTGGTCAGGTTCCCGTGACTATCCGATGTGAAGCTGCCGGAGACAGTTACGGGCCCGTCTGCGTCGAATCCTGAGAACACAAAAGCGTAGGGACTACCTGCGGCAATGTGGGAGCCGGTCGAGAAACAGCTGGGGTCAAGCCCGCTCGGCCCCAGATGAATGATCTTAGGACTGCTGACGACTGGTGCTGGGAAGAATGCTTGAGCAGGCACTGGAGTTTGGCTATCTTGAACCAGGAGCGCGAAATTGGATCCAGTGATGTCGGTCGGCGTTCCATAGATTATGCCGTCGGGGTTCAGCACAATTCCCGGCGGCAAGGGATCGCTGCCGGGGACTAGCGACCAGGTGTACGGAGGCACGCCGCCGGTCGCTTGAAGCGATACAGGCACATAGGGCTGATTCAAAGAGGTGCTCAACAGGGTCGGCGTTACCACCTTCAGCTGACTGGGTGCGACATTGATGCTTAATGCGCTACTGGACGTATTACCGGTGCTGTCGGTAACCGTAATGGTGAATGAATACATGCCCGCCGCCGTCGGGCGTCCGACGATCACGGTCGAGTTCAGCGCACCGGGTGCGACGCTCAAGCCGGCTGGCAGTAGACCATTGCTAACCGTCCAGGTAAAAGGAGCAAGTCCGCCAGCGGCATTCAACTGGCACGGAATCTGAAGGACGCCGTTATTTACAGGCGCTTGGATGCAGCTGTAATCCGTCTTCACAAATGCTACGGCGAGATCTGAGGATTGTGTAGCGACCGAAAGACCAGGATAGACGGAAACTGGAATCGATGCCGACCTGGTGTTGTCTGTGACGGACGTTGCGGTCACGGTTACTTGCACCGCCGAAGGCACAGAAGCGGGTGCAGTGTAGGTAACCGAAAGGGGTTGTTGAGAAGACAAGGTGCCGGTCGGTCCACCCGGGACTGCCGGTGCGACTGACCACGTCACCCCGGCGTTGGCAGAGTCGTTCGTGACTTTCACAGTGATCTGCAGCGTCTGATTTCCGTCGACGCCCGCCGGTCCTGCCGGGGACGTGACCTGAACATTGATGCCCGGAACCCCGCAGCAGTCGCCCCCTGTGCTACCGCCCCCACCACCGCAGCCGGCAGCAAACATCACCATAAGGACCAGTCCAACGCCTAGATGTTTCACGAATCGTTCTCCCTGCTAAAAGCTCAGCTTCAAGGCAAACTGCATGGTGCGCGGACGATGCGCATTGACCGGGTGCAGGAATGCATTTCCGGTTAGGCAGTCGGTTTGGGAATCGCCGGCGGCACTGTAGGACTGGATTCCGTAACAGGAAATGGTATTGCTGGCCCCGTTACCGAAGTTCGGACTAGGATCGTAAACGCGGAACTGAGTGTGATTGAAAATGTTGAAGACCTCAGTGCGGAATTCGAGATGGGTTGCCTCCGTCACCTTGAAGCTCTTGGTGAGGGTCATATCAAGGTTCCAGCGGGTCGGATTGCGCAGCACGTTTCGGCCGGCATTCCCGAACGTCAGACCGCGGGGCGCCGCGAAGGCGGCGGCATTTCCGAGGGCGGGCCCAAAACTCTTGGGGTTGTTCGCTCCCAGCGGCGCCGGATCGTGGATACTTCCTACGATGTCCGGGAACGAGGCCACAGAACTGATTCCGCTGGCAACGCCGGCGTTGTCGGGAACAGAAAGGCCCAGTTCGCCGTATCCGGCGTTAATCACGGTATACGGAGTCCCACTCTGAACCAGCGTCACACCCGAGAGCGACCAGCCTCCCAGCATGGCCGTAGCGAAGCGGTCAAAGAAACTTGAAGCCGCCGGCGGTTCGGGCGCTGGTTCGTCCATAACCCATGCGCGCACATGGCTGGAATCGAACTTCCACGACGGCAGCGTCCAGACGTAGCTGATATTGAGCAGGTGGCGCTGGTCGAAATTCGAGCTGGCTTTGTTGGCGGAGACCACGAGAGGATTTACGATGGTCGTGTCGTTTCGGTCGGATGAATCGTCGATGGAATGACTGAAGGAATAGGACATGTCGACGGTCAGCGGACCCCGGGAGCGGCGGAACGTCGCCTGGAAGGCGTGGTAGTTCGAATCGCCGATATTCTCAAGAGAAAAGATTTTCTGGATGCCAAGGTACGGACGATAGGCGTTGATGGGCAGCAGCTGTCCCGAGTTGAAGTTCTCACAGGCCGCCAACAGATTGATGAAGGCTGGCTGAGTTTCATTGATGCGCACGCCGTTAATGATGAAAACGGGATGTTTCAGGTTTCCGAAATTGGAACAATCTGAGACTCCCAACAGACCGGGGTTGCTGATGATCGGTTGATGAGGGCCAAAGGGATTCCCGTTCAGTAGAATCCCGCTGTTGTCACCCAAGGGCGCGGCCGGAAACGCATTGGGCTGCCGGACAGCGGTGAGGTGCGTTCCCTTGCTTCCCACATAAGCGAGGCTGACCACGGTGTTGTGCGTGACTTCACGCTGGACACTGAAGCTCCACTGCTGCACATAAGGCCAGATGGCTTTGCGGGGGATCGACGTGACATCGATGGGATACGCGCCTGTTCCGGAGTTACACACATCTGGTCCCCCAAAACCTCCGATGCAAGCGTAGCCGTCGGTTCCGATGGGGTAGGGACGGAGCTGAGTCATCGTCAGGTTGAGGGGAGCACTGCCAACCAGCGAGCCGGTGTTCGCCTCGCTTCCGGTGCCGTGCTCAAAAAACACTCCGTAGCCCGCTCGAATCGACATGCGGCCGTCGCCACGGGGGTCGAAGACAATTCCGATGCGTGGCGCGGGATTGAACTTGTGCGGCTGCATGCAAGTGGACGGCACACCGGAGGCAGGCGTGCCACACTGCACCAAGCCATTGGTGAGGTACGGGGAAAGACTGGCGAGATCGAAAGTGCACGGGGACGAGCAGGGCGGGATAAGCAGAGGCTTGTTTCTGTAGAGCAGCCGTCCGTCCTGTGCAAACTTCAGATTTTGGTCCGGCTGCACGTACTTCGTCGGGTCCCAGTTATAGGCTTGCCCATTGTTTTCGTGGTAGTTTCCAAAAATGCTGAACCGGATTCCGAGATTCAGTTGCAGGCGGGAACTGACCTTCCAATCATCCTGAACATACGGCTCGTAGATCTCATAGCGGTTGTGATACTTGATCTGCGCGCTGTCCTGTTGATACGACTGGATGTTGCCGAGAAGCAAGTTTGCGAATTCGTTTCCTACCGTTGCCGAGTTGAAGTTACTGAATGTCAGCACGCCCTGTAAGTCGCCGGTATTGGCTCCGTTCGTCGCATTGATTTCATTGCGCTGTCCGAGGATCACCTGCAGTCCCGCCTGCACGTTGTGCTTGCCAATGACTTTGCTGATGTCGTCCTTCGCGCTGTAAGTTGGATTCGCAAGCTGCCAGGGGGCTGATCCCGAGCCTACCGAGACATATCCAGGGTCTATCTTGAAACCTCCGCCATACGCCAGATTGCCGGGCGTCAGTACAATCCCCGAGAGTTTGTCGCCAAATCCGTTGTTGAACAGGGAGCCTTGGTTCTGGATCAGGTCGGGGTAGTGCGAACGATCCACATCAACTCCCGGCGTCGTCCGGGCGCTCATGCTGATATGCGATGCGGTATAACTTATGACGACTTCATTCAGCAGACTGTTGGAAATCGTCTGGGTCAGGTGCGCCACCGAACTTGTGCCCGGACCAAACAAGCGCCCTTGCACGGTTGGAAAACTGTTGTGAACGTATCCCCAGATGGGGCGCGCTTCGGTCGTATCCCAGGAATCGTGAATGTAGCGAAAGGTTGCCCGCAGCCTGCCGTTGGGCTTGAGATCATGGTCGATACGGAAAAGTTCTTGCCGCCAATAGGTCGGTTGCGCGAAAGCGAAGTCGTAGCAGGAGCCGGTAGTCGAGTTGCAGCCGACCGAAGCATTCGGCAGTGGGATCATTCCCGCCTGGTTGCTTGCCAGGGCCGCGCCGGCGTGGCTGATGGCAGGATACTGGTCCTGATGGTGAGCGTTATCGAAGTAGCCGACGATGTTGTACGGGAATGTGCTTGCCCGGCTACTGGAGGTCGAGCTGGCCCGAGGGCAGTCGGGATACTGTGCCGGATTAAAGGAGATGGTCGCAATGCCCGACGGAATCGGCGGGCATACATCGCTAAAGTCGGCCCCCGTGTACGGCGCTCCATCGAGGTTCGTGAGGTTTGGATTTGGCCGTTCTGCCGCTGATGGCACCGCCTGGTTGAAGTTGTTGTCCGTGGGATCTTTCTCCAGCCGGAACTCTTCGGAAAAGAAGAAGTACGTGCGGTCCCTGTGCGGATAGAGTTTTGGAATGGTCAGGGGGCCGCCCAGAGTGAATCCGAAATCATTCTTGCGGTATTGAGGCGCACGCGTGGTGATGTCGAAATAGTTTCGCGAATTAAACAACTCGTTGCGGCCGAAGTAGTAGGCGCTGCCGTGGAGTGACGTCCCGCCTGACTTGGTGTCAACCAGGATGGTGCCTGAGGCACTGCGGCCATACTGAGCTCCGTAGTTGGACGTCAACACCTTGAGTTCGTTGATCGCGTCCAGACTGGGATAAACCACCAATGTGCTTTCGCTGCCGTGAATGCCCGCGTGCAGAACATCGGCGCCGTCCACGCTAAAGGTGTTGTATTCCACGCGGCCGCCGTTGACGCTGAATTTCACGCTGCCCTTCACGCCCACCAGGGCTTCGTCCTGCCCGCTCTGGTTGCTGACTCCAGGTGCGAACGTGAGCATACTGACGAAGTTGCGCCCGTTGAGCGGCGTTGCCTCCACTTGCTTGGCGGTGATGGTCTCGTTGATCTCGGCGTTGTAGGTTTCTACGTGACCAACGGTTTGCCCAACCACTTCCACTTTTTCCGGGCTGGCTGCCGCCGGTTCCAGGATGGCGTCCATTTCAATTTCCTGGTCTGCGTTGAGTACCAATCCTTCGGTCGCGAAGTCTTTGAACCCCTTAACTGAAATCTTCAAGCTGTAGGTGCCGGGGGCAACGTTGATGAAGTACTGCCCTTTACCGTCAGCGGTTGCCGTCTGGCTCGCACCGCTGGCGTTGGTGACGGTGATGGTCGCGTCCGGCAGCACCGCATTCGACTGATCAGTCACGGCTCCGTACACCTGGGAGTCACCGGGCTTGTGGTTGGACGGTTGGACGGGAGTGGCTTGCGTAGTCGCAAGCGAGCCGGGAGCCTTGGCGCCAGGGGGCGGTTCGGGAAACTGAAGGGCTGGCGGAACCAGATTAGGTCCAGCCGGAACCTGCGCCCAGATCAGAGGAGCAAAACAGAAAAGGACAGTGAGGGCAGCAAAGTACGCGCAGAACCTAGGACTCGTCACGGATGAGCACACCTCGACCTAAAGCCCTTAAGAACTATCGGAGAATTGTTACGACAATATGACACCGCCATTAATTTCGGATGAATCAGGAAACGCAGTATTGGTTAGCAGCGCGGAACCTTCACGATTGGTGGACGTTAGTCGGGAGCGCAGAATTCACGGGCTCTTAACTTGACCGTAACGTGAGCGTAACACTAGTCGAAGAGAGTGGCGAGACTGACAAGATCGTTGCAAAGGAGTCGCGTAATCATGCGGCGGAGTACTTACATATTTGTGATCTTGGTATTGTGGGCTTCGGTGGTGTCCCGGGCGCAGACCAAGGGGATCGTCACGTTCGGAAGTTTGAAGAATCTGGAATACATCAATGATTTTTACAACGGCGGCACCGGGAGTCTGGGTTCGGGGCCCGGGCCGAACTTCGGACTACAGTTCACAACCAACGCTCAAGCCATCGTCTCCGCCAGCAAGGGTGGCTCCGGGAATTTCATTCACAACCCAGGCGGATATCCGGTGATGTTCTTCCAGACCGGGAGAAACGTTACGATCACGTCCACCAACGGCATACAGACCGGTCTGTATTTCTACTATTCCGCGATTCAGCCCGGGGTGGCCACCATGTATGCGGGGCCAAACGGCACAGGCAATATCCTGGCTAGCATCACGCTGACGCCGAACAACACCGGCTGTCTTACGTACAAGCTTTGTGTCTGGTCTCCGGTCGGGGTGCCCTTGACCGCAACGGCCGGCTCGATCAGCTTCGCGGGCGTCCCCAATTACCTTGCGATCGGTACCATGCACCTGGGCTTCGCAGTGCCCACTTCGATGGTGCTGCTTTCCTCACAGAATCCGTCGGTGCAGGGCGAACCAGTTACTTTCACCGCGACTGTTGCCGCGGCCGGAACCGCTGCGGTTGGCAACGTTACCTTCAAAGCCGCTAACAAGCTGGTTGCAGTCGTTCCGGTAGTGAACGGGACAGCGTCGGTCACATTGTCATCCTTGAAGGTCGGTTCGACACAGGTCAGCGCAAAGTTTCAGGGCGCCGGATTCGCCGCCGTGGTCAAGAGTGTGTTTCAAGTCGTGAACTAGCGAAGGCGAAGGTCTGAAAAGTGAACGGTGAATCATTTGCACACTGTGCATTTCCGTGCACTGAATCGCGAGCTGCGAACCAAGATTTAACGGCAGGTTCACATTCGTGTCATGTGCGCTTAACAGGTTTGGTTGATAGTTCGGTTGCACCCGCAGTCACGGAAACTCTCGTGCTCCCCTGGGTTTCCTGGCGAGGGGAGCAGTTGCTGGTTGTCAGACAATTCGGGCAACCGGAGCTCGAGAAGCGAGACGGATCGGGCGCTCAAGTCCGCCTGACTCTACAAATAGCCCGCTAAACCGAAAGAAGATTCTGAGAACTCTTTAAGGAGACATCGTGATGAGAGGAACAAGATTGTTGCTCGCGGCGCTCTGCCTGGCCGCGATCTTCGGGATGGCTTCGACCGCCAATGCTCAGCTGAAGTTCTTGGGCGTGGGCTCGTCGGCCATCTTCAACAGCGTTGGCGTAGCCGCATTCAATGACCTTTGCATTCCATCGGGAGGTGCTGCCGGCTGCCATCATTACACGATCAAGGGCTCGTGCGGCGGAGTCAACTGCGCCCAGATTGTGGACAGTCGGGGCTCGGGAAACATTGCCCCCGAAGGCGGCAACCTGATTGTGGTGTGGAACGATGCAGTCAGCCCGGCCCAAATCTGGGCTTACCTGTCAGTCGATACGGTCGTCGGCAACCGGGCCTACTTTGCGGTTCCGCGTACCCAATTGCAGCTCAATAACTTGACCGCAGGCCAGAATCTAATCAATGCCAATCTTTTTGACGATGGCGCTGGCAACCCTGTCTCCGATACCGCTGCTTTACCAGCTGCGATTGTGTCGGCCGTTCAGACAGCCTTCACCGCGGCGGGCTCGGATATCCGGGCTGAAGACGCCAAGTTCGCCACCAACCGGGCATTGACGGCCTACGCTGCCGCCACCCTCAACGGCCTCGGTTATAACCAGGCCACCGCGAATTGCACTCCCAACGCTACCTTCCCGACCCTGATCGGGTGCTCGATCCTCAGCGACATCGCCGGTGGCGCACAAGCCCATCCGGTTCAGTACAATATCAAGGGCAAGGATCCATTCAACACGACCCTTTCTGTCCCTGCCTACACACAAATCAACATTGGCGCCTTCCCGATAGTGGTGTACTTCAACGGCACCAATGCTGCCGGGCTCGGTGCGTTGGACGGCGCAAGCCATCCGCTGTTTAAGAACATCAATCACTTCACGCTAGCCTCCCTGGTCAACGGTTCGATCGGGCGCGCGGGCGATCTTGATGTGGGCTTGGCCGGCAACAGCACGGCGCTAACCACCTGGCTCCGCGAGCCACTCTCGGGAACGATGAACACGTTTGAGTTCTCGGTTCCGCGCACCATTTTCTACCAGACCAAGTTCAAAACCATTTCTTCCCAGGAAACGGGCGTCGACATGGCCAACCCTAATACCAACCCGGTGCACCTGACCGGCCCCGGCGGATCCCTGCGCCGGCGCGGCATCGGCAACGGTGAGGTCACCAACGGAGTCAGCGGAGTAGGCGGTGTGCTGAACACAGCCGACAGCGTCGCCTACGGTTTCTTCTCCTATGGCAACGTCAGCAAGTTCACTCCAGCCAGCAAAATCTACTACGCAACTCTGGACGGCGTTGATCCCGTGTTTGCCTTGTACGGCACCAACGTGTTCCAAGGCGTTACCTACACCCCTGGACAGCTTCCGCAATGTAACGCACCTTGTCCAGTTCCAAATGGAACCTCATTCCCGAATCTGCGCAACGGTTCCTATAAGGTTTGGACCATCGTCCGCATCATCACCGACAAGACCGGTGCTAATCTGACCAACGCCCAAGCACTCGTCACGGCGATCCAGGCCGACGTAAACGGCAAAGTGCCTGATTTTGTCCCGTACGTTTGCACTAGCGGTGCCCCAAAGTGCACGGGAGAGCCTGGTCTTCAGGTCTTCCGTTCCCACTACGCGATACCTGCCATCGCCGCGGCACCCCACAACGGCAACACACCAACCGCGGAAGCGGGCGGCGATATCGATGGCGCTGCCTTTACGAAACAGGCGGACACCGATTACTTCGCTGATACCGGAAAGGAACTTGTCAACTATCGCGACTGAGGAAGTAGTTACTCCACAACCATAACAAACGGGGCAGGCTGACTAAGCAAAGCGCCAGCTTGCCCCGCTTCAGCCTGCAACCGAGGAGTAGAACATCATCCAGCCCATTAGCATCAGTCCTAAGCGGAAACCTACCGGTATGAAGTTCATCACGCGAATCCTGACTTTCCTTTTCGTACTGGCTGTAACGGTCTCCTTTGCGCAATCGGTTATAGCGCCGCTGGCACCAGCGCGCCCGGACCCGAGCCTCCCTTCCACTTCGACGCAAGAGGACATTTCCACGATCTCCTTGGATAAGAGCGATCTGCACGCAGATCCGCCCGTGTTGGTCGAGAAAGATGAGGAAGCGGATTTTGTTCGGGAATTGTTTCACGTGGAATGGCGTCCGCATGACAGCATCTACCTCTACGTGGTGCGTCCCCGGAATGGGCCGAAGACTCCGGTCGTGATTTACCTCTACGGGCATCCGTCGGAAACCGATCGTTACCAGGACGACGGCTGGTGCAAGCGCAGAACCGCCGGTGGCATTGCGGCCGTGGGTTTCGTGCCCGCGCTCACCGGACAGCGCTATCACGACCGGCCGATGAAGGAATGGTTCGTGAGCGAACTACAGGAGTCGCTCGGGAAGTCGGCGCATGACGTGCAAATGGTGTTGAATTATCTCGGCCAGCGCGGCGACGTGGACATGAGCAATGTCGGCATGTTCGGCGTGGGCGCGGGCGGAACCATCGCGGCCATGGCCGCGTCGGTCGACTCTCGGATCAAGGCCGTCTATTTGCTCGATCCCTGGGGCGACTGGCCCGCCTGGACTGCCCAGTCCGAAATAATCCCGGAAGAAGAACGGCCGCGCTACATTACACCGGACTTCTTGAAGAAAGTTGCCGCGTTCGATCCGGTGGCGTTGCTTCCGAGACTCAAGACTCAACGCATACGGCTGGATCAGGTGAGCGACGATGTTGGGAACACACCGGAAGACGCCCAGAAGCACATCGAAGCTGCTCTTCCATCCGGCGCCGAACATCATCATTTTGATGGGCCGGAGTTTTTCAGCGTGTCCTCCGGCGGACGCGTCTTTGACTGGATCAAGTTTCAGGTCAAAATACCTGACTCCAAGGAGCATCAATCCGCTTCGACCCAGCCGCCGTTGCCCGACGCGCACGGCCAACAGGAAGGTGCCGAGAAGCGACAGCGGTGAACTCAACGACTCTTCTGTCGCACCGGAGTACCGGTCAGGCGGTAACGCAGGAAGACACAGAAAATACGGGCCCAATTTTGGCCGATGTGCAGGTGCCTTGAATGCCAAGACGTGTCACGTTGTGGACGACGGTGAGTATTCTTGCCATCCTCTGTGGTTGTGGGGGAAAGAACGGGCTGATTGGTGAAGGCAGCACGGGTGTTATCCTGACCTCGATCACATTGTCTCCGACCAACCCGACGGTTGCGTTCACGACATCGCCGGCTGCCACGCAACAATTCACAGTCATGGGAACATACAGCGTTGGCAACCCCAAGGACATCACCAGCCAGGTTACCTGGGACAGTCTGGACAAGACTGTCGTCACGGTAGACAGCAACGGCAAAGCGACCGCGGTCAACTCGGGGCGGGCAGTCGTTACTGCAGTCATCCAAGACCCCACAACGCTGAAGTTTTTTGAGGCACGAACAATCGTCTCGGTGGTGCCTCAGCTGACGGCGATCGGGATTAGTCCTTCGAGCGCTCAGATTGCAAAGGGCACCACGCAACAGTTCACGGCGACCGGGAACTACAACGACCACACCACAGCCGACGTTACTAGCCAAGTCGCATGGAACTCGTCGCAGCCGGCCGCAACCGTCAGCACCTCGGCAGGGACGCAGGGTCTGGCAAAGGGGATTGCCCACGGGACAGCGAGCATCACGGCAACTCTAGGGACCGTCAGCAGCGCGCCCGCGAGCCTGACTGTCAGCGACGCGAACCTGGCGTCGCTTGCCGTAAGCCCCGCCAACCCGACAGTGCCGCTAGCGAGTTCGCAGCAACTGATCGCTACCGGCACGTTCGACGACGGGACCAAGCAGGATCTGCGCCGGGATGTAATTTGGACAACTGTCAATGCTCATTCGCGTGTGGCAAGAGTTTCTGCCACTGGAATGGTCACGGGTCTTGGCTTGGGGAGTGAGACCATCACCGCGACCGCTCCCTCTTCCGGAATCAGCTCGAGCGCTGGCATTGCCGTAGATGACAGCTCGGTAGCAGGAGTAAGTGTAATTCCGGTTGGGATGGTGATGTTTCCCGGGGCCCTGTTTCCGGTGCCCGTCATGGCGAACGGAACCAAGAAGCAGATGCGGGCGGTGGCGACATTCAAGGACGGCAGCACACTTGACATCACAGGCATTCAGGGGATCGCCTGGAGTTCCACGGACACCTCGGTGGCGAGTGTCGTGCCCGGGACGGGGCTGATGACGACGACGGGCCCCGGAGCGACGACTGTCACGGCAGCCTTGGGAAGTCAGCAAGGTAGCACCTCGCTGAACGTTTTGAGCGCAACGCTCCAATCGCTCGTGGTCGGGCCGAACAACGCTCAGGTCGCTCAAGGCGGGATCCAGAATGTTGTGGCCGTGGCTACTTTCCTGGCGCCTGACAATCTCACGTTCTTCCAGCAGGACGTTACCAACGCGGCGACCTGGAGCACCGACGCAAATGCGACGGTGAACTATGTGAATGGATTACAAGAATTAGCGACCGGAGTCGCAAGTGGTACGGCGAACCTCTCCGCTAACTTCGCGGTTCCCGGAGGCAGTGCGCTAGCGGGATCCGCTACTTTGAATGTCAGCAACGGCCAGTTGGACGGCATCACCCTGGTGCCCGGGAGCACTGCTGTACCTCTGGATGGTAGCCGCCAGTTCCTGGCGACGGGCAATTATTCCGATGGCACACGGGCGGACCTAAGCCTCCTCGCGACCTGGGGGTCGTCGGATGACGCGATCACTACGGTGAGTCCATTCGGATTTGCGAACGCCAGCGGTCCCGGCCAAACCAGCATCAGCGCCAGCGTCCTCAATCCTGTGACCGGGTCCCCGGTCGCCGCCTCGGGGTCGGTGGTCGTCAACCCTGCCGCGCTCGCGAGAATCGACATCTGTGCTGCCACCATTGCCAACCCAGTCGTGAACTGTCCACCCCTCGATCCCTTTCCTCCTCCGCCCGGGATCAGCTTTGCGAACCAGACTCAATTCGGGCTGGTGGCGATCGGTACCTTCTCCGATGGGAGCCGGCAGGATTTGACCGATGCCGTGCGGTGGACCTCCGACAATCCGTACGCTGCTGCTGTCAGCAACGATCCTGGTATTCCTGGGATCACGACCGGCGTCGGCCGGCGTGGAGTGTTGACTGGAGGGATGGGAGGGACAGCCCAGATAACGGCCACGGCCGGTGGGATCAGCGGCAGCGTGATCGTGTCGGTGAGCTTGGTTGTGCCGCAGTCGTTGACCGTCACGCCCGCGAACGGTATTGTGGCGCTCGAAATTCCGCAGCAGTGCAAAGTCACAGGATTGTTCAGCGACGGCTCGAAGCAGGATGTCACCTCGTCGGTGCAGTGGAGCAGTCTGAATCCTGATATTGCCATCGTGAACCCTGGCGGACTTGCCTATTCGACGGGGAAGGGAATCGCACCCGTTTCGCAGGAGCCGTCCCGTCTGGTGGTGGCCCTGGGGGACGTCACGGTCACCATGGTGAATCCTTCCACGACGAGTGTGTTCCCATGGCCGATTGGATCAGTTTTCCAGTTTCACGGACTTACCGTGAGTTCAGGAGACGTTTCGCTGCTGAACGACACTGCTCTTACCATCCTCAGCGAAACCGATCCGGCGGACAGCCAGCATCTTCAACCGTGCAAGCCCGGACAGAGCTGCGACATCCGGTTCGTTCCGCCGGCGCTCCAACCCGCAGCGGGAACGTACACCGTGACCGGCGGAACTGGGCAGGCATCCGCAGTCATCCAAGCCACGATGAACGTCATCGTGAACTCGGTGTTGACGCAGTTTTCTGGGACCACGACGTTGACCGTGCAGTGACCCCTGCGGCTTCGCGGGCATGTTCTTCTTCGAACCGGCGCAGCCGGAATACCTCCGGCGAAGGCATAAGGGAAATTCGCGACTGATGCAGAGTGCGACGGAGAGAATGTTTGGGTCTACTACTCGGACGGACCAGTAGGCGGTTCGAGTTCTTCAGCAACCACAGGCCATCTCACACCCAACCAAATTGCTGGTGAAATGGATTTCAATAGTGATCAGGCGGCCTTGCGGTCTCCATTTGCCATGTGCACGATTGGGAGCGGAATGCGGACACGTCTGAGCAGACCTGACTTCTTCTCGATTGCGTCCACAAGAACTAGGCTGTCGCCCATAACGATGGGCTCGCCGTTCACCTCAAATTCCTCCCCGTACAACTTCATCCGATTCCCGTGTGTGAAACCCAATTGCTTAAGCCTGGTGCAGAGACTCACTGGTTGCTTTGTCATTAGGAATGCCTGTGCTTTCTGTAGCTGTACGCTCCGCTTGGTGGTAAGAAAGGAAGAAGACGATTGCCAACCGAAATTATAGCCCATCCCCACTATGTCTTGCTTCGGCTCAATAGAACCGGCAGTCATATAGCGATCCGATTGCGCGCAAGCGTTGTGCAAGCTACCGTCTCGCCGGCGGCAGACCGTTCACGTCCGGTAAATCGGGCGTCGTAGAGACGCCCGCTGCTTTCAAAAATGCCGCTGCTTCCTCGAAACTGGCGCCGAAGGAGACACCGCGAAACTTTCGCGCGCCTGCCAGGGTAAGAACTCCAATCACCTCGCCATGGTCGGCGATCACTGGGCTCCCGCTCATTCCCTCAGCGGCCGTGATGTCGGTAGCGAAATCGCAATAGCACCCGTCACGGCGTTGGTAGATCTGTCGTCCCATGATGTGTCCGCTGCGAGTCAGCGGCGCCAGCCCCCATCCTGTGAACGCGGTGATCCAGACACCTTCGCCCGGCACCGCCACCCGTGCTCGGATCCGCGCGGGCCGGAGATAGCCCCAGTCCCGGCTGCTTTCCGCAGGACGGATCCGGCACACTGCCAAGTCCAGTGACAGATGCAGGCGGCAGTCTCGGATCAGGAATGCGTGCAACTGCCGGAACCGGCTCCACTCGTCGTCCGGAATCAGCACGCTCAGCGTGCACTCCGATCGCGCCTCCTGAATGACGTGTGCCGCGGTGAGCAGCGTCCCGCCGGAATCGGCAATCACACCGGTGCCGCGGACACGAGTGCGCGCTGCCTGATGATTCTCAGTGCACAGCAACGGAACAGCGGAACGTAACGCGGTCAAGCCAACGGTCGCTTGCGGCCAGGCAGAACCCAGCAGCAGCGGCCACCAGAGGGCGAGTTGGAGGGTCAACGGCCACCCTACGTTTCTTACGGCGCTACGGAACATTGCCCGAGCCATTGTAGACCGATGTTTGGTCTAATCCGACCGCTGGCACGCTGCACATTGCGACTGCGTGTTCAAGATGGCTGTCTAGCTCTCGATTTCAGCTCGCTGGAAGGAAGGCTGTGAGAGCAGCATTCTCTTTTCGCTATTGTCCCGTGATGCCACTGGAAATCTTTTTACCTCGGCTTAACAACACCGCAACACAACCTCGCTACAAGGGCAGTGACACTTCTTTCGCCGCCTTGCGCGGCACTTTTGCACATTCGAGTGGAGGAGAGTTGCAATGGAAGAACCTGTGTCGTCCCCAGAAATGAAGCCGGTGCTCCGGCCCTCAGCCAGTGTTTTGCTCTCTCTGCTTATCGTGGTGCTGCTGTTCGGCAGCGGCATCTACGTTGCCGGTGTCTACCTGAAGTGATTGCGCGACGCGGCAGGTCACTCTATTTCGAAAATGGAGTTCATCCACGGACTGCTGAATGTCAATCTTTGTCCTGCCCACCTTTCAGAACGTCCACTTCAACGCGAACTGCATAATCCGCGGCCCATTCTGGTAGTTGATCACTTGCAGTGTTCCAAAGCCTGATTTTGGGACGAGATAACACTGCTGGTTGAGGCTCACTCCGTCGCCGCAGGTGGCGCCGAAGGGGCTGTACTGTATAGCGCTCACTCCCGTGCCGTTTTGGACGTAGTAGTTCGCATGATTCGCGACGTTGAAGACTTGCGCCTGCACAGTGATGGCGTGGCGCTCGGTAAGATTGAAACGGCGTGTCAGGCCAAGGTCGACTTGCTTCGTCCAGGGGCCATAGAACGAGTCCAAGCCGACCGCGGGGCTGGGACTGCCGGCGTTAATCCCAAGCGCCGAATTCGCCGTGCTCTGCAAAATCGCAGTGTTGTTGATCGAATGGCTCGCCAGACAGGCATCCGAATCGAATTCTGGATCCAGGGGATCAGTGGTGCAAGCGAGGTCGGTCAACGCGGCGTAAGGACGCCCCGACGCGAACTGCATGGTTGTGCTGATGGTCCAATCCGACAGCGCGCCGCGCAACAACCCTGAGTGGAGATGAGATCCGAAAGCGGGCGCATAGACAGCGGCGATCGAAAGGCGATGCCGCTGATCGAGCAGATAGGGCGCATGCGTGTTGCTGAAGTCGAACTGGTTGTTGAAGTCGACGCCGCGCGACATCAGATTTTTTGAAAACGTGTACGCGGTCTGGAAGGCCAGTCCGTGGTTGAAGCGCCGCTGTCCCTGTACGAAAAAGGAGTTGTAGTTGTTGAGGCCGGGTGTGATGAGCGCATTGATCTGGCCAAAATTTGAAGTAAGACGTCCTTCGGCTAACAGGCCTGAGTCCAGGTTCGGCAGCACAATCGACAGGCCGCTGCAGTCATCGGGCTTTGCCGCCGCCGGCGGGCAGAGAGTGTAGGTCGTGGTGCCGATGGGCGCATTCAAATTCAGATCGTACGCGCTGGACGCGATCAAGTGCACGCCATGCGTCCAGGTCGTTCCGACGGTCACGACGGTGTCGCGCAGGATCTCGCGCTCAATCTGCAGACTTCCCTGCAGGATGTAGGGGAAGCGGAAATGCGGATCGACCAGCGAGATGTCGGGAGCGGAGAACTGCGAGAGATCCGTGATCTGGTTGGGAAAGGTCGCGATCTGCTGGTTGGGAGCGAGGTTAGGATCGTAGTCGAGAGAAACCGAGGCCTGTTGCGAAAGCAGCCCATTGGAGACGACTGCGTTGCGGTAGTTCAGGCCGTTGAGGTTCTCGTAGAACATGCCAAGGCCGCCGCGGACAACGGTCTTGTCGAGAGGTTGCCAGGCAAATCCGAAGCGCGGTGCAATCCGCTGATACTGGTTCGGAAACTGGCCGGTGAGCGGGAAAGCTGGATTGGCCTTCGGTTGCGGATAAATCTGGAAGTCTTCCCGGATACCGAGATCCAACGTCAAGCGGGGACGGACCTGGTAGGTGTCGTGCAAGTAAAAGCCGACGTAGGGAACGTTGAACGAGAACTTGGGCTGTCCGGTGCTCTGAAAGAAATTATCGTAGCCTCCCAGGGCAAAATTTTCGAGATCGGTAAAGGTGTAGGTCCCGCGGAAGGTGCCGTTCTGCGCTTGCGCATCAGGATCGAATCCGCCGAAGGCCAGGTCGGTCAAGTGGGTGTCTGTGAATTCGACTCCGAACTTGAAAGTGTGCTTTCCGTGCAGATAACTCACGTGGTCGGAAATCTGCCACAGAGCCTCGTTGGTGCGTCCGCCCGCAAACCCCGCGTTCCCCAGCTGAAAGTTGCTTCCTCCGC
>JAIQFL010000227.1 GCA_020073365.1 Terriglobia bacterium
CGGACCCCGGTGGTCTTCTGAATCTTCCGCAGCGACCAGCCAAGCCGCCCCAAAGCGATAACTTGCTGTTTCTTTTCCTCGTTCAAGACATTGCTCACATCGACCGAGGGTACCTGCCCTCGTGTCGAAATCAACGTCCTGAATGATGGTTATCGTTGGCCGGTTTTGAAGTGACCCTCTATGGCCGGTTTTGGGTGACCCCCGAGGCCCAGATGGAGCGAATTCTCGAAATCAACTCGTTGCGGCAAGTGACCAAAGCCGTTGTGGAAGCTGCGCGTGAGAGCTTGGTCATTGGGCAGTCTTGAGGAAAACTCTACGCTGAGCCGTTAGGGACGACTAATCTTCCGACATCTTCGACGTGCCTACCAATAGGGTTTGTGCAGCGAAATGTGGTCCAAACTCGAGATGTGGTCATGATCCTGAGTGAAGACCTCGGCTACCCACTCAAGGCTGGTTTTGCGGCGCTCACCGAGGGTCCACGGGCCGGATTATCGGATCTTCTTGGTCCGTATCCGTTCGTAGCGCAGCCCCACCGATCCATTCGAGTAGGACTTGCATTCTGTCAGCTTGAAATCGCGCTGCGGGAACTTGCCCGGGAAGCCGGGGATGCCATCACCTAACAGAACGGGACCAAGGCCGATGAAGAGTTCGTCTATCAAGTCCTCTTGCAGGAAACTGCGGCACAATTGGCCCCCACCGCCCAGGTAGATGTCTTTCCCTGGGCGCCGTTTTAGCTTTTTCACGAAGGCTGTCAGAGATCCGCTCACCACCTCGAATCCCTCGCGTTTGCCTGGCTTCCATCGCCGCGAAACGACGTAGTTGGTGATGCCTGGCGTCTCGGGAATCTCTCCGCTCTTGCGCATTTCCACCGTGGCAGCCGCTGTTTTGCGGCCCATGATGGTGGTGTCGATTTTGGCGAAGAAGTCTGCCATCAGCGCTTCGCCTTCTTTGTCTATGACCAGATAATCCATGGCGCCGTTCCGTCGCGCAATATAGCCGTCGATGCTGATTCCAAATCCCAGGATGACTTTCCGTGGCATGCCGCGATTGTATTGGACCGTTTACTTACCGTCAAGGGAAAACGAACAGCCTGTCAAGCTCCGCCTCCTACCAGCTCCGTTTGACGCCTGTCTGGATTTGTCTAGGCTGGCTGGATTTGTGTAGAATCGCGTTGCGATGGCACTGGCGCCCGTGGTGGTGGGAGTTGCGGATCATAACGGCAGCCTTGGTTTGCGTAAGCGTTAAGGACGGCTCACCCGAGGTGATTGATCGCCGCCGGGTGGAACTGATTGAGCCGGGGTGCCGAAGCAGCCGTATGAGCACGAGGCGGTCGGGATGAACGCGGCCGAAGCGGAGAGATTGGTAGAGGAAGTCCGGGACTCGGCCGTGCATTGCGCCGAGCGGGCGTTGTCGCGATTACGATCCGGTCTGGGAACGACGGGGGAGATCCTCTCGATCGCGTTGAGGACCGCCCCACTGCCCCGGCTTCCGGGTTCAGTGGCGGAAGTACACGCCTCGTGGCTTGTCACGGTGCGGGCAGACGCGATGCTGTATCACGACGCACTATGCACGAGCGCCGCGTCGCTGGGAATCAATGTGGACACTTTTGCTCGGGGACCCCCTCGCTCCGGGACGTCTTGACCATCATGGAGCGACTGGGGGAGGCCAAGGCAGGTTTCCGCAGCTTGACGGAAGCGATCGACACAACCACTCCGGCCGGGCGAATGATGATGCAGATGGTCGGGGCGTTTGCTGAATTCGAGCGGGCCATGCTCAAAGAACGGACCAAGGCCGGTTTGGATGCCGCCCGGCAGGAGGGGCGGATTGGCGGACGACGGCCAAAGCTATCGCCTCAGCAGCAGGCCGAGATCAAGAAGATGGTTTCAAAGGGCTGCAAGACGGCCGCCGATGCGGCGCGGCTGTTCAAAATCCATCCCGCCACCGTTTCGCGGCTATTGGCGCGGGACCCCGGCTCGTCACCAAGGAAGGCCGCGTATGCCAAATAATGTTGACGACTCTATTCCAGATAATGTTGAAAGTGACACACGGAGCCCCGGTCGACATCTCAAAATCGAACGATGGCTTCAAAGCCGTGAGCGCGTGGGCGGATAGGGTCACCAAGCGAGATGGGAAGCTGCCGGCGGGCGGATCGAGGTGCTACCACGAACCACCGCGGCGGGAAGAAATCCCGAGCCGGAGAATGTCTCCCCGGGGCACGGTTTAGCTTGTCCGATCGGAATCATGCTGGTTGAATCTGGCTTGACCGGCTAATGACCCACCATCCCCAGGGCTTCCCGCAAACCGGGGTCGTGACGGACGCGCCAGATACGGCTATCGAGGTAGTAGTGCGTCAATCCAAAGCCGCAGAAGAATCCAAACGCGAGGTCCGATACTTTCCCCAATTCGAACCCCGGAATCCGATACAGCAAACTGAACGCCAAGCCCACCAGGACGTAGGCCAACAAGCTCCGGCTTACGGCCGCCGGTATGAGTCCATACCGCCGCCGCCCGGCATACCGATTCCGATTGTGGAACCACACGATGGCGTGATATTGCAGGTTGTGCACAATCGTCACGGTCGGAACCGCCGCCTGCCAGCTCATAAATGCAAACGTCAGCCAATGCAGAGGAATCACAGCACCCAACAGCAGATACTTAGGCAAGCCTCCCGGCGTCCCCGCGCGCCAACGCACCCACTGCCGCCCCGCATACAGGACGCACACCGCGCCAACCGCCACCCACAGCCCAACCTCCGCGCGCGGGAAGGAGAAAGGAATCCCCAGTTCCTCGGGATGATGGATGAAGAACCTGTGGAACGGCGGAGCGAACAGCATCACCGCCAGAAATAGTTGGTCGAGCCGGTTGTCGAGCGGAGCCAGATCGCCGCTCTTCACCTTGTACAGCACCATGAACCCGTAGTGCTGCCGAACCACGTGATAGTAGGCCCACGCGCCCACCAGGAGGTAGAGCCACCCTTTCAGCCCCGCCAACACCATCACCGGACCAAGCGAAAAGAAGACCAGCAAACTGCCGAACAGCAACCTCGGATGGCGCCCGCGCGCTTCGCTGTCGAAAAACGTACGCGACGCCGTGGCGAAGATGTGGGTGCCGTCAAACCCCACCGACCAGAACCACCACAGCAACGAAATCGGCACGTGCAAGCCGGTATACAGGAGCAGGTAGATATAGCCCGCGAGGGCGCTGCCGATGACCAGGGTCAGGTCCACACCCCGCCCGACGATCCAGCGGGATCGGAAGCGCGTGCCCCCCGTCGCGGCGGGGTACGCCATGGGTGTGGCTGCGGCGGCCATGCGGGAATGGGCGCCGTTACGCGAAGTGCGTCTTGTTGGCCGCCTCGTCCCAGATAATCTTCTTCTGGTTCTTGAACGACAGAGTGGCCATGTGCCCGGAGATGGCCGCCTGCTGCCCCACGGGCGGAGGCGCGATGGGCTTCTCGTTTCCGAGTATCGACTGAATAAAATTGCGGAAGTGATTAATGGCGCCGTCGGATTCCTTGAACTCCTGCACACCATTAATATGGATGGCCGCGCGGGACTTGATGGCTTCCGGCGCACGGTTGGGCGCATTGGGACGCCGTGAGTTGTAGCTCTCCGGCTCGAAATAAAGATCCTGCCGGTTCATGACCCGGATGGTGCCCTCGTTGCCGCAGATTTCTTCGCCGTAACCGAAGAACTCGTTGCCCAGATAGCAACTGTAATTGATCTGCAGCTTGTCGGAATAATCGTAGATCGCGCTCAGGCAATCGGGTACGTCGCGGTCGTCGGTCTTGTCGGTCCATCGGTAAATGCCGCCCGACGCCATGCAGCTCTTCGGCACGGTCTTGCCGAGCATGAAATTGACGATGTCGGTCTGGTGCACCAGCAGGTCCGTGGAGATACCGCCCGAGTAGTCCCAGTACAAACGCCACTGGAAATACCGCTGCGGATCCCAATCGCGTTTGGGAGCGGTCCCCAGAAACCGGTTCCAATCGGTGTTCTGGGGAGTAGCCTCGGGCGGGATGACGTAGCGCCACGACGGCTCGTTGGGCAACCCATTGCGATACCAGAACGCGCGCACGAAATGGACATCCCCGACCATTCCCTGGGCCACCAGCTCCTTGGCCTTCTTGTACAGGGATGAACTGCGGTTCTGCGTGCCCACCTGCACGATCTTGCCGGACTTCTCCCAGGCCCTTACGATGTCGAAGCCTTCTTCGATGGTGTGGGCCAGGGGCTTCTCGATATACACGTGCTTGCCGGCCTTCAGCGCCGCGATGGTCATATCGTGGTGGAGGTGCTCCGGCGTCATGATGTAGACCGCATCGATCGACTTGTCGGCCAACAACTCGTGGTAGTCCACGTAGGTGGCGGGCGTGTTGCCCCAGATCGTCTGCATACGATCCTTGGCGCGCGCGATGTACCCCTGGTAGGTATCGCAGATCGCGGTGATCTTCACATCGTTGGCCGCGGCCGTGTGGAGCCAGTCCAGGCCGGCATAGCCGCGTGTGCCAACCCCGATCCAGCCGATATTGACCTTGTCATTGGCTGCACGCCCGGAAACCAAAGCGGGTCCAGCCGCCAGCGCCGCCGCTCTCAAAAAAGTCCGGCGATTGAGTTCGTCCGCCATGAAGACCTCCAGATCTGATAATAGCAAGCGGGGGGCCGGGGGATGCGAGGTGGAGCCGACGTATCCATGCCGGCGCGAGGTGGGGCATGCTTTAGATGAGCTTGCCCTCTGGGAAACATGCTGGTCGAGCCTGGCTGGGCAAGCTAAAGCATGCCCCACCTTGTGCCTTTCCGGGGCACGGCTCGGCGGATAGTGATATGATCTCCTCCGAAGGTGGCTTATGCCGACCAGACTGGGTTCCGTTGTTTTACCGTTATTAGCCTTATCTGTCGCTTTCGCCGGCGACGATCAGAACCAGAACATCGCGTTGAGCGTTCCGCCGGGGTCCCCCCTCCGCCTCTACCTCACCAAGAGGATTCCCAAGCGCGCCGGCGCGCCTGTTCAAGCCAAAACGCTCGAACCCGTCTTTGCGTTCGATCGTGAAGTGGTGCCCGTTGGAACGGACGTTCTCGGCCGGGTGAGCAGGGTCCAGCCGGTTCCCAAATGGCAGCGCTTCCGGGCCATTCTAGGCGGCGACTTCACCCCGCTGCGGCGCGCTCAGGTCGAGTTCACCAATTTGTCCATGTCCGATGGCCGTCGACTCCCGATCCACACCGTGGAGACGGTAGGGCTGAATTCCATCTACACCCCGAAGCCGCCCAAGAAGAAGCCGCCTAAGGCCGGCCAGACCGGTCAAGCCGGCCAGAATCCAAACGGCGGCGTTCTCGGAACAGGCAAGCAGACCGTGAAGGACCAGATCAATTCACGGATTAACGGTCGCACCCAAGGGATCGCCGACATCGTGCGCGGCCCGAACAAGAAAGAAAAGCTTTACGACTTCCTCATGGCGAAACTGCCCTATCACCCGCAATCTGTGCGGCGCGGAACCAGATTCGATGCAGACCTTCGGGACCCACTGCTCTTTGGGTCGGCTGCCCTCCCGAAGGATGCGTTCACCCTCTTGGGATCGCAACCGCTTGCCGACAGCGTGGTCCATGCGCGGCTGCTGGCGCCCTTGGACTCGGCTACCGCCAAGAAGGGGGAGGAGGTGGGGGCGGTGGTGACGCAACCTCTCTTCTCGCCCGATCATAAGCTGATTCTGCCGGAAGGCACGCACCTCACGGGGGCCGTAGTGGTAGCCAAGAGGGCGCGGTGGTTCCACCGCGGCGGTCAACTGCGCTTCAATTTCCAACGAATCGACCTACCTGAGGAGGCCGCCCACTTGAGGCCGGATCCCGCTGACGCTGCGCCGCTACGAACGCAGGCCACTCTCGAAGCCGCGGAGGGCAGCGGAAAGGCGCCCATCAAAGTGGACGGGGAAGGCGGCGTGCAGGCGACCGAGTCGAAGACGCGTTTCATCGCCCCGATGATCGCGGTGCTGATTGCGAACAAGTCACTGGATAACGACGCCGAACGGCATGCCGCCAATGGCGGCGCGGCGGAGGGCAATGTAGGAGGCCGCACACTGGGCGGCGCCTCCGGATTCGGACTGCTGGGCACTCTCGTAGCGCAGAGTTCAAAATACGTCGGGACCGCCTTCGGCCTCTACGGAATGGCGTGGTCGGTGTATTCCAACGTGATTGCGCGGGGCGGAGAAGTGGAATTCGATAAGAACGCCGTTCTCGACATCCGCTTTGGCGCGCGGAAGCTGCCGGCCTCGAAGTTCCTGGCGGATGCGCCCGTGGTTGGCGGAAACTGACAAGGGCCTGGCATGCCAGGCCGGCTAAGGCCGGCTGACAGACGACAGAAACCGATCGTCTGTCCTACTTATGCCTGGCCGCAATTTTCCTTTCGAGCGCGTCCATCAGGCGTGACTCTACATCGCTCGGAATCGGATGGGGCTCCATCCCCTGATAGATCTTGATGGTCTTCCTGGTGGTGTCGGCGATTACCCAGCAGTTGGGACACTCGGTGATGTGGCGCTCCAGCTTGGCCCGCAGTTCGGCGTCGAGGTTTTCGTCCAGGTAATCGCTCAGCTCGTTTAAGAAGTCTTTACATGTAAGCAAAGGCGTCGTCCCCCTTGCGTTTGAAGTGGCGGGTCAGCTTCTCGCGAAGCTGCAAGCGCGCCCGCAGTAGTCTGCTCTTGACGGCTGGAACGGAAAGGTTGAGGGCCTCAGCCGTTTCCTCGGTCGAAAGTTCCTCGATATCGCGCAGCACAAAGACCGAACGGTAGGGCGGCTCCAGGCTCTCGACCGCGCTGTCCAGGATATCGCCCAGCTCTCCCCGGGAAAAGCGCTGTTCGGGATCCTCGTCCCAGGCCGCAACCTCGCGCGTGATGGTGTCTTCGCCGGTATCGATGGTTTCATCCAGCGAGACCGATTTGTCGGTCTTCCGGCGCCGCAGTTTCATGAGCGCCTGGTTCACCGCGATGCGAACGATCCACGTATAGAATTTCGAATCGCCTTTGAATTGATCCAGGTGCTCGTACGCTTTCATGAACGTCTCCTGGAGCACATCTTCGGCGTCCTCGCGGTTCTGCGTGATGTGCTGCGCCAGGCGGAAAATCTTGGCTTCGTAGCGACGCACCAACTCACCGAATGCCCTGGTATCGCCTTCGCGAGCCTGTACCACGAGCGTCGATTCGTCGATTCCGGTTTGGCTGGAGACCGTCATGAACCTGTCCTCCTATGATAACCCAGGCAGGCGGATTCCACGGCTTCGAGACGGCTCGCGCAGTCGAAACAGAGCGGCGACCGTCAGAAGCTGGAAAAAAAATGATTGGGCCACGGATGAACAGGGATGAACACGGATAAGCAAAGGCCGTTAGTCAGGAGCGGTTGCCCGGGGACAAAATGTCCCAAGTGGCTGCCCCTCCTGTCATGTTCCTGTGGGTCAAGCCCTTAGCGCTTTTCAGAAAGGGCCTGGGGGACAACCTGTCCCCATCGCCCAAAGCCCGTAATGAGCTCGTTATGCCTGAGGATACAAAGACTTAGTCGCACTTTTGGCAATGGTCCCGAAGGTGCCTTTACTGGTGCTGCAAAGTAAGGAAACCAATATGAGAATGAAACGCAACTTCATCCTTCTCCTGACGCTCACGGCGGCCGGTGGACTCGCCGCCGGCGGCAAACTTGCTCCGGACTTAGCGGCCGCTGGTACGGACCAGTCCTTGGATGTGATCGTGCGCTATAAGGTACCGCCCCAGGCCCGCCACCGGCAGGCCGTCGAACACAGGGGGGGCAAATTCAAGCGGAGCCTGGAACTCGTGAACGGGGATGCCTACTCCGTTGACGCGTCCACTCTCCAGGGACTCGCCGACGACCCCGAGGTGGACTATATCGCTCCCGACCGAGCCGTGAAAGCCACTCTCGACTACGCCGAGCCGGCAATCAACGCCAATATCGCTCTGAAGTATGGCTTTGATGGCGGCGGCGTGACGGTCGCGGTGATCGACAGCGGCATCATGGACAGCCATCCGGACCTCCAGGACTCCACGGGCAAGAGCCGTGTGGTCTACGCGGAGAGCTTCAACCTGTCGGAGGGAAACGATTACTTCGATCGCTATGGTCATGGCACGCACGTGGCCGGCATTCTGGGAGGAGACGCCAGCAAGTCTTCGGGCGCGGGTTATACGCGCAGCTTCTGGGGTATCGCTCCCAAGGTGAGATTCGTGAATCTGAAGGTTCTCGACCGCCAGGGAAGGGGCACGGATAGCATGGTGATCGCCGCCATCCAGCGCGCCATCGCCCTCAAGTCCACCTACAACATCCAGATCATCAACCTGTCGCTCGGCCGTCCGGTGATGGAGAGCTACCTCCAGGATCCGCTGTGCCAGGCGGTGGAGCAGGCATGGAAGGCCGGCATCGTGGTGGTCGTGGCGGCGGGGAATGAGGGGCGCAACAATACCAAAGGCACGGGCGGGTATGCGACCATCACGTCGCCAGGCAACGATCCTTACGTCATTACGGTCGGCGCAATGAAAGACATGAAAACGCTCTCGCGCGGCGACGACCAGATGGCCAGCTACAGCTCCAAGGGTCCCACGCTGTTCGACCAGATCGCCAAGCCGGACCTGGTGGCGCCGGGCAACAAAATCATGGCAGCGTTGCCCACCGGCCTGGCGTTGACGAATACGTATCCGGGAAACAAAGTGCCCAACAACTACTACATTTCGGGCGCGACCTCGCAGCCATCCGACTACTACTTCGAGATGAGCGGCACCAGCATGGCAAGCCCCATGGTGGCGGGCGCAGCCGCGCTGCTGCTGCAAAAGCAGTCTTCGCTGACGCCGGACCAAATCAAGGCCAGGCTGATGAAGACAGCCACCAAGAGTTTCCCGGGCTCCACCGTGTCCACGGACCCGGTGACGGGCGCGGTATACACCGTGCAGTACGATCTCTTCGCGGTCGGCGCCGGATACCTGGACGTGTGGGCGGCGCTCAATAACAACGACGCCATTTCCTCTACCAAACGGGCGCTGTCGCCCGGCGTGCAGTACAACAGCTCCACCAGGAAGGTTGTGCTGACGAACGGGGCCAACATCGTGTGGGGCGACGCCAACCTGGCGCTGAACATCGTGTGGGGCGATAGCGTGCTGCTGGGGAACAACATCGTGTGGGGCGACAACATCGTGTGGGGCGATTCCACTCTGGCGGGCTTCAACATCGTGTGGGGCGACAACATCGTCTGGGGCGATTCCACGCCGGCATCGGAAGTCATCAAGATTGCGATCTACGGCGAGAACTGACCGGGAGAGAGACGATGAGGTTTGGGGCTCTTCGGTGGTTTGGGGCAGAACGAACTTCCGTTTCAGTCGAGAAATAGGACGAGTATTTGTAACAGGTTGCAGGCTCCCTCCCGGCGCGCCGATAAGGTATCAGGCCTTTTCCGTCGCGCCGGGTTTTTCATGTTCCGCGCGAGGTGAAATGCTGCCGATACGGAGACTCTTCGGCATGGACGTCGAGAAGAAGGACATTGGCCATCTGCCTTTGGCGGCGAGGGTATATATCTCTTCTCTGAGCACTACCGCCATCGCGGTGGCGAGCGCCTGCGCCCCGGCCTGGCAGTCCGGGCACGCGGGTCAATTCGCCTTCTTTCTCGCCTGTGGGATTCTCTGCTCCAACATGAAGGTCTGGCTGCCGGGCGTTACCGGGACACTCTCCGTCAATTACATCTTTATTCTGACTTCGGCCACCGAACTCTGCCTGCCGCAGACAGTGGCCATTGGAGTGATCAGTGGTGTCGCGCAGCTTTTTTGGGTGGCCCGTAAGAGACCGCGAACGGTACAGATCGTCTTCAATTGTGCGAGCATGACACTCTGCAGCGCGCTGACTTACGAGGTCTACCATGCGACCTTCTTACTTAAGAGTGTCCCCTTCCGATTGTTTTGGGCCTCCATCGCGTACTTCCTGCTGAATACCTGCTCCGTGGGCGGCATTGTTGCCCTGACAGAAGGCAAGAAGTTTCCCAAGCTCTGGCGCGACACCTTTTTCTGGACGGCGCCGCACTACGTGGTGGGGGGCTCGGTAGCCGGATTGCTTCATTTGTGGGACCAGTCCCTCGGATGGCAGAGCTCGGTGCTGGTGTTCCCAACAGTCTATCTGGTCTACCACTCATACCGGCTTTACTTAGGCCGCCTGGAAGAGGAGAAGCGGCACGTAGGGGAAATGGCCGATCTCCACTTGCGTACGATTCAGGCGCTGGCACTGGCCATCGACGCGCGGGACGGCACAACCCACGACCACCTGCGGCGGGTACAGGTGTATGCCCGGGAGCTGGCGCGCGAACTGGGCCTGTCCGCCGAGGAACGGCGCGCCCTGGACGCGGCGGCATTGCTGCACGATATTGGGAAGCTGGCTGTCCCGGAACACATCATCTCGAAGCCTGGGAAGCTGACACCGGAAGAATTCGAAAAGATGAAAGTGCACCCCGTCGTGGGCGCGGAGATCCTGGACAGCGTGCAGTTTCCCTATCCGGTGGCGCCCATCGTACGGGCGCACCACGAGAAGTGGGACGGATCGGGATATCCGTACGGACTGAAGGGAGAGCAGATCCCGCTGGGCGCCCGCATCGTAGCGCCCGTCGATTGCCTGGACGCCCTGGCCACCGACCGGCAGTACCGCCGCGCTCTGCCCCTCGACGAGGCCATGCGGCAGATCGCCGTCCAAAGCGGAACCAGCTTCGACCCACGAGTGATCGCAGTGCTCCAGCGGCGTTACCTGGAGATCGAGGACATGGCGCGGAGACAGGCCTCCGAGGCGTGCCGGCTTTCGACGGGAATTCGGATAGAAAAAGGCGCGCCGGCGGCGGGTCTCGAGCGCTCGGCCGAGACGCCGGGGGCCAGGAATCCGGGATTTATCGCGCACATTGCGGCCGCGCGGCAGGAGTTCCAGACGCTGCTCGAGCTGAGCAACGAACTCGGGAATTCGCTCCGCGTGGACGAGACCCTGGCCCTGCTGGCATCGCGTCTCGGTTCCGTCATCCCCTGTCATGGGATCGCCATTTACACCGGCGAGGGGGACCATTTGCGTACGCGATATGCCGCCGGCGAGGACGCTGCCCTGTTCTCTTCCCTCGAAATCCCGCTGGGTGAGGGAATCTCGGGCTGGGTGACGCAGAACAACAAATCCATCGTGAACGGGAACCCGTCGGTGGAACCGGGATATCTGAACGATCCAGCCAGGTTCAGCGTGCACCGCTCGGCGCTTTCGGTTCCGCTGCCGGGAATTCAAGGCGTGGTTGGCGCCCTGACCCTGTATCACCGCGAGGCCGGAGCGTTCACGAGGGATCACCTCCGGGTGCTGCTGGCGGTAAGTTCCAAGGCGGGGCTCACCATCGAAAACGCCCTGAGGTTCGGAAATGCGGAGGAGTCGGCCACCACCGACGGGCTCACCGGGCTGCCGAACGCCCGTTCGTTGTTTCTGCGCCTGGCGGCCGAACTGGAGGAAGCACAACTGGGCGGGCTGCGCCTGGCGGTGCTGGTGGCGGACATGGACGGATTCAAAGAGGTGAACGATCAGTGCGGTCACGCCGTGGGCAACCGGGTCCTGGAAAGAACCGCTCGCGCGCTGCGCGAAACGAGCCGGAAGGGCGATTACGCCGCGCGCATGGGCGGCGACGAATTCGTCCTTCTGCTACCGCATGCCGAACCGCGTGAAATCCAGGGACGCCTGGAAGAGTTGGACCTTCTGGTGTCCGATGCGGGACGGGAAGTTTGCGGCGCCGAGGGCTTGCGGTTGAGCGTAGGCGCAGCGTTCTATCCGGAGGATGGCAGCGACGCCGAGGAACTGCTGGCCCAGGCCGATGCGCGCATGTACCAGATGAAGAGGCAGCATCACGGTGAGGGCGTTACCGCCTGGAGCTTGACGAGAATGGCATCTGCGCTCCAGTCTCTGGCGTACCAACCTGCCGAGCCGGAAGTGAAGGAGTCGACGTAAGGGATCGTCACGAAATAACTGTAGGAACGCGACCTCACCCGGCACAGCGGAACCAAGCAGGGAAAAACCAAGCTCACCGCGGAGACGCGGAGGCGCGGAGGAAAACGCGGAGGAAAACAAAGTCAAAATCTGAGGGCACGGAGGTAGCAGAGAGCGCAGAGAACCACGCCCGATGGCGTGAGAGGATTGTGACAATTTCGGCAAGGAATCTGACTTGGCAGGGACTCACGGTCGCGGCTCCGCCACACCAACCTGGATGCCATGCCCGGCAAGCCTCGTCTCCCGCATCAGCTTACCCTACGGGCGCGCAGTCCGCTCCAGCGTTCGGCCAGCACGATGGAGTTGGCGGGGTTCCTGGCGTCGTATCTCACGGAAACCGAGCCGAGGCTGGACAACTCGGACGGCATGAAGGGTTTGAGAAGCGAGATGTCCTGGGAGGCAGTGTACTCCATTCCACGAACGTGGTAGGAGTACAGGAGAGAGTCGTCGCGGACTTCCATCAAGGTGGCATCGCCCATCTTACCGTAGGTCACCAGGACCTCACGCCGCCGCCGTTCGCGTTCCTGGGGGCTGACGCGCGAGAGCTTCCACGCCCGATGGCCCATCAGCGCGACCAGCACGATAAGCACCCCGCCCAAGGCGAACGTAACATCTTCCGCCGCCGTGAAGGACAAAGCCAGGCAACTCGGCATGTGTGGGAACGAACTACCCGGCTACGGGAGCCTCCTGAAAGACCTTGGCCCAGTCCTTCAGGAACTGGTCGAGCCCTCTATCCGTCAACGGGTGATTAAAGAGCATATCCAGGACTTTGAACGGCATGGTGCCGATCTGCGCCCCCGCCAGAGCGGCGTCGATCACGTGAGTCGGGGAACGCAGTGAGGCCGCCAGGATCTGAGTCTTGAACCCATAGTTCTTGTAGATCTGGGTGATGCTGCGGACCAGGTCCATTCCGGTGTAACCGATGTCGTCCAGACGGCCCACAAACGGGCTGACGATATAGGCGCCGGCTTTGGCGGCCAGCAGCGCCTGGCCGGCAGTGAAGCAGAGCGTCACGTTCACCCGAATCCCTTGCTTGCTGAGGGCCGAGGTGGCCATGATGCCGTCACGGGTGAGAGGGCATTTCACCACGACATTCCGGTGGATCTTAGCGAGCTCGCGGCCCTCCGAAACCATCTTGGAGGCCTCTGTCGAGACCACTTCGGCGCTGACATCGCCCTCGACAATGCCGCAGATCTCGCGGATGTGTTCCTGGAACGGACGTCCCTCCTTGGCGATGAGCGTGGGGTTGGTGGTGACGCCATCCACGATGCCCCAACTCATGCCTTTCTTGAGCTCGTCCAGGTTGGCGCTGTCGAGAAAGATTTTCAAAATCGCTGGCCCTCCGGGTTCATTTTCAGTTTAACATTCCTGGCGGAGAGGACTGGCGGCCGCAGCGACTTCCCACGAAACCGAGGTCGATGCAACACGTCTCCAATGGTGCATCCGGCCGAACAGTAATTCACGGTGACATAGATGCCTGGCTGGCTGACGGCATTGCCGATCTGGACGGATAAGGGAACCGGTACGTTGATGTCAAAGCCGATCAGGAAGTGAACATTCGCAAGGACGTTTGAGGGAACCTGGACATCGATCCGCAACACCCCCGTGGCTCTGTCAACGAGACCAACGTGCTGGACCTCGGCCGACTCCCCGCCGATGGTGACGCTGACCGGTTGAATTGGTGGAGCGCCGGCGCCGGTGACAAACAGGGAGATGGTGCTGCCGATACCCGCCGAGTTGGTTGTCGTGTTATATGAGCCGTCCTGGTTGATCGCGGCAGCGAGGCCTTTGCCGGTTGCATCCGCCGCGAACAGAGCCGGCGCGGACGGCGCCACTGAAGCGGTAAAGGCGGAGGCGGATTCTCCTTGATATCGCACTTCGACCTTGACGCTCGTTCCAATCAGCGAATCGGGCGCCACCGCAGCCACCTGCGTCGCCGACGAATAAATGACCGGAGCCGGGACTCCGTTGAAGAGCACTTGTGTACCGGCCAGGTCGGGCGTACTGGTGGTCAGTTGGCTGGGACCAAGTCCCGAGCCGTAGAGTGTCACGAGTTCTCCCGGGGCGATCGGGCCGGCGAGTATGCTGGCCGCACTGGCGATGGGACCTGGTTGAAGAAGCCGCACCGCACTGTTCGCCATGTCGGCAAAGTAAATGTTGGAACTGGAATCGACCGCCACGCCGAAGGGAACGTTCAACTTCGCGCTGGTAGCGGGTGCGCCATCGCCGGTGTAGCCGTGTTCCGCGGGATCGGCCAGGTTGTCGTACAAGGAGATGGGGCCATAGAGGCCGCTTCCCGCGATGGTGGAAACGATGCCGCTGGCGGAGACGCGCCGGATGTGATTCCCCTGCGTTTCCCCGATATAAAGATTTCCGGCCGAATCCACGGCAAGTCCTTGGGGAGCGCTCAGGGTGGTTTGTGTGGACAGACGGCCGTCGCCGGGGTCCGCGTAAAAGCCCGGCGGCGGAACCTCTCCCGCAACCGTAGAGATGGCGCCATCGCGAGTCACTTTGCGAATCATCGAATTCCCGGTGTCGGCGATGAACAGATTTCCGGAAGCATCCAGGGCCAGGCTGGTGGGAGCATAGAGTTGAGCCTTGGCCGCCGGCCCGCCATCGCCTCCGAAGCCTTGTGCTCCTGTGCCGGCATTCGTAGAGATGACTCCGTCCGGACCGACCCTGCGGACGCGGTTGTTCTCGGTGTCCCCGATGTAGAGGCTGCCGTCGGAATCCACCGCCACACCGTGAGGACAGGAGAGGCCCGCCTGGGTCGCCGGGCCGCCATCGCCTGCATATCCGGGCATGCCGTTGCCGGCGATGGTGGTGATCGACCCACTGGCTGAAACCCTCCGTACGCGCTGGTTTCGACAATCCGCGACATACAAATTGCCAGCGCTATCCAACGCGATGCCCAAGGGCGTGTTGAGCTGCGCGCCGGTAGCCGCCCCACCATCGCCGGAGAAGCCCGCGAGCCCTGTTCCCGCCACGGTGGAAATCGTGCCATCGGGCGCAACCTTTCGAACCGTGTGATTTCCGGAGTCGCTGATGAAGAGGTTGCCCCGGGCATCCACGGCAATGCCCCAGGGAGAGTTCAACTGCGCAGTGGACGCGCTGCCTCCATCGCCAGAATATGCTTCGGCACCATTCCCCGCGACGGTAGTAATGGTCCCGCCTGGGGTGATCTTGCGAATGCGGTTGCTGAGCTCCGAGAGGAACATATTGCCCGAGGCATCCACCGCTACTCCGATGGGACCGCCCAGTCCGGCAGACGTCGCGCCACCGCCGTCGCCTGAGTCGCTCTGGTTGCCGTTGCCTGCAACTGTGGAGATGGTTCCATCCGTGGCGACCCTGAAGAGCCGGAAGTGGCCGGTGTCGGCGATGTAGAGGTTGCCTTTCTCATCGAGACTGAGGCCCTCGATATTAAAGAAGGCGGCCTTCGTCGCCGGGCCGCCCTCGCCGGTGTACGCGCCTTGGGAGTGTGTTCCCGCCACCGTGCTGATGATCCCCTCGGGCGAGACCTGCCGGACCCAGGCGTATTCCGCAATATATATATGGTTGGAATCGACGGCAATGGCAATGGGATTCACCACTGCCTGGGTCGCCGGTCCGCCATCGCCATCGCCATACCTGCCTATTCCGCCACCTGCTACCGTCCTGATGGTTCCTTCGGGCGAGACTTTGCGCACTGACATACCTTCCGCAATATAGAGGTTGTCGGCGGAATCGAAGGCGACTCCAACGGGACCGAACAACTGGGCTTTCACAGCAGGCCCACCATCGCCCCAATTCGGGTAACCGCCGTATTCGTTGCCGATGCCGGCGATGGTTGTAATCACTCCCGCCGTCGACACTCGCCTGACTCTCCAGTTGTTCGTGTCCGCGATGTAGAGATTGCCTGCGCCATCGAGAGCGAGGCCTTTAGGGTTGTTCAGTTGAGCATTTACTGCGGGGCCGCCATCACCAGAAAAACCAGCGCGCGAGGTTCCGGCAACGCGGGTGAGTGTTCCCTTGACATCGAGTAAGAAGACCGATTGTCTGCTGGAAAAGTAGATGTTTCCCAATCGATCGACAGTCACCGCAGTGGGAGAAACAGAAGCGCTCAGTCCTGCCACCGGTGTAATCGGTCCCACGCCCCCCGCGATGGTAGAGATGACGTACGGTTGTGACCAGGCAACGGCACTCGCAAAGAACAGAACCGACCGCACGGGGCGTGTGTGCACGGCGGCCTCCCGTATCAGAGTGGCACCTCTGAAGGCTGTTCGCAACCAGCTACTGGTTGAACGATTGCTCGCGCGCGGCGCTGCTCGCCAACTCGTCGCAGCGGTTGTTGTCGGCGTGGTTGGCGTGGCCTTTGGTCCACGTCCACTTCACCTTATGCCGCGCCACCTGCTCGTCCAGAGCTTTCCAAAGATCCTGGTTGACCACCGGCTTATTGGCCGTGGTCACCCAGCCCTTGCGCTTCCAGCCGTGGATCCAGGCCGTGATCCCGTTCTTCACGTACTCCGAATCGGTCACCACTTCCACTTCGCACGCTTCCTTCAGGATGCGCAATCCTTCTATGGCGGCGCGGAGCTCCATGCGGTTGTTGGTGGTGTGCGGCTCCGATCCCCACAACTCCTTCTTGCGCTCGTTGAAACGCAGGATCGCGGCCCAGCCGCCGGGGCCCGGATTACCGAGGCAGGCGCCGTCAGTGATGAGTTGAACTCCCTTCACCGCGCCGGCACCGGCTCGGCCTGGAAGAACTCATCCACCAGGCTGAGGATGGCCGAGGCCTCCTGCGCCCGGTAGATGGCGGCGCGAAGCTGTGCACCATGGCGGATTCCGTGAGTGAAGTAAGTGGCGAACTGTTTCATCTTACCGACCGAGTCCCTCTCCCGCTGCTCGATCAGCATGGCGTAGTACTGGCGCATCATGTCGTAGCGGTCCTGCTCGGTGGCCTCGTCGTAGGCGCCGGTTTCGAGGTACTGGCGGATCTGGCGGAAGATCCACGGGTTCGAGTTCGCCGCGCGTCCGATCATCACGGCATCGCAGTGGGTCTCGCGCACCATGCGGACCGCATCTTCGGGCGTTACGATGTCGCCGTTGCCGATGACCGGAATCTTCACCGCCGCCTTCACTTCCGCGATGCGGCTCCAATCGGCCTGGCCGGCGTAGCCCTGCTCGCGGGTGCGTGGGTGGAGCGCTACGGCTTGCAAACCGCAGTCTTCCGCCAGTTGTGCCATACGGACCGCAACCAGCTCTTCATTGTTCCAGCCGGCGCGAAACTTCATAGTGAAGGGGATGGTGATGGCTGCGCGCACTTCGCGCAGCAGGCGCTCCACCAGGGGCAAGTCGCGCAGCAGGCCGGAACCACCGTTGCACTTCACCACTTTGTTGACGGGGCAGCCGAAATTGATGTCGAGAATGTCGAAGCCCAAGTCCTGGCAGACGCGCGCGGCATCGGCCATCACGCGGGGATCGGCGCCAAAAAGCTGCGCGGAGATGGGGTGCTCCTCGGGATCGAAGGCCAGGTAGCGCATGGTCTTCGAAGGCTTGCGGGCGCCCAGCGAAGCGCTCACTCCGTGCGCGCTGGTGAACTCGGTCATGATCAATCCGCACCCGTTCAGATTGCGGATGAAGCGGCGGAACACGGTGTCGGTTACACCGGCCATCGGCGCCAACACCGTGGCGGGGGCGACCCTCACCGATCCGATCGAAAGCTGGGCGGGAAATGGATGCATGGCCCTACGGGTTATCTAAATTATAATGGATCAGTCGATCCGGTCTCAGGTGTAAGTCTTACCCCGTGCGAGGGGTTATCCGGCGTGATCCATGCTTTGGGGGTGTGAAGCTTCTCGCTTTTCAGCGGCATCGGCGAGGTAGAGGAGGGCCTGACGGGCCAGTTCGTGCATGCTGGGATCGGGGTGCCGCAGGAGAGAGACCAGCAATCGGATCCAGCGGATCTCGGTGGTTTCGATTCCGATGACGGAGACGGTTTTTGTCATGGCCCAAGCCCTTCTCCTGTCTTTTCGGCCAGGATTGGGAGTTTCACGAGCAGCCTTCGGAACGGCCGGTGTCCATCGACTGGAAAATCTCCGGTAATCTCCGGGATCTCACGATTTCCGCGGCGCGTGCGATAAGAAGCTCGTGAGCCCCTTTTTGAAGCATGCGGACGAGATCTTCCAGACGGCGCGGGAGGGCGGCCCGGATGACTGCGAAATGTCCATCCTGGTGAATCGCGAGGGCAGTATCCACATGCTCGCCGGGACGGATTGGGAGTTGGAGCCACTGCGCATCGACCAGGGCGCCAGAGCGGCCTACCGGATCTCGCGCAAGGATGGGCGGGTCCGGCTGGAAGCGCGCTCGGCGGACGAATCCTGCCTGTTCGAGGCCAAGCCGCCGGCCCGCCTGATCCCCGCCATACTGCCGGATTTCCCCCAGTACCTGACCATTCACCCTAAGAACGGCAGTAGGCCTCGTGCCTTGAATAGAGAAACAGTTACCATTGTTCAACATGAACAATG
>JAIQFL010000228.1 GCA_020073365.1 Terriglobia bacterium
CGACTTTGCTGTAGGCCGGAAAAATGAGGAGGCTCCGAAAAACCCCTTCAACTGGAAACAAAAGCGGGATCAGGACAGCCGGCCTAAGACGGCAACAGTCCACCGGCAGCCCGTCAACCGGCGGCGCCCCGCTACAGTACGCCCTGAGGCCGAATCGAGCCGCCGGAGGCTCAAATTACTGTCTGAACCGCAGCCGCATAACGATTCATCGCTCGGCTGGGCCGAAGAGCAAATGGGAGAATCGCCACTCCCAAGGTCTCTGGTGTTCCTTGGCGTTCCCGAACCCAAGGAACGCCCGATTCACTCCTTCCGTCTTGTGATAGGCTGACGTTGCCACATGCCGGAACGCGGCCTCGGACGTGCCGTCAGGCCGCTGTCCTGCTGTTGGAAAGAATCGAAGGGCAGGCCGAGCGCGAGCGTCGCGAGATGCGCTTCGATCGCCGGCGAATCGTTCGCCAGTCCACCGTGCAGCGCGAAGCGGCCGGGCGCCCCTCCACCCGCGCGGTTTCATTCGATAATTGAGGAACGATCATGCAGAACTACATGGATTTGACGGGCAAGGTTGCGTTGGTTACCGGCGCATCGTCGGGAATTGGGGCAGCCACCGCGGCGGTGCTCGCCGACCTGGGTGCGCGCGTGGCCATCGGCTACCATCACAACGAAGAGGGAGCCCGCGAGGTGCGGCAAGCCATCCTGTCGGCGGGCGGGAAGGCCATTGCCATTCGCGCCGATGTGCGCCAGGCCGCCGAGATTCGCTCGATGGTGAATCATGTGACCGAAGAATGGGGACCGATCGACATTTTGATCAACAATGCCGGCTCGCTCGTCAGGCGAACGCCCATCCTCGACGTGACGGAAGAGGGTTGGGACGAAGTGATGGATCTCAACCTGAAGAGCGCCGTGCTCTGCTCGCAGGCCGTGGCGCCGGCGATGATCGAGCGGGGCAGCGGCGCCATCGTCAACATCGTTTCGATTGCCGGGCGCAATGGCGGCGGTCCCGGCGCCGGCCCGTATTCCAGTGCCAAGGGCGGTCTCATCTCGTTCACCAAGTCGCTGGCCAAGGAAATGGCGCTGCACGGCGTGCGCGTGAACGCCGTTTCACCGGGTGTGATCGACACGCCGTTTCACGAGGTCTTCTCGACCCCCGAAATGCTCGCCAACTTCGTGAAGGGAATTCCGCTGGGCCGCGTCGGCACGGCCAGGGAATGCGCCACGGTGATCGCGTTTCTGGCATCCGATGCCGCCGGCTTTGTGATCGGCGAAACCGTGGAAGTGAATGGCGGCCAGTTGATGCTCTAAGTGGCACGGGCCTCCCGGCCTGTGTCTCCGGTTCACCTGCGCAACACAGGCAAGAATGCCCGTGCTACTGGGACCCTTGACACTCGCCGGATGCGTGGCCGGTTGCAGGAGAGCGGAGCTTTGGGAGTTTGGGGTACCATTTGCATTCTAGGAGTACTATGAAGGAGAATGACCCTTGCATAGTACTGAGGGGAGTCTCAAATGGGTTCGACAGATGACAACCGGCCGGGCGATCGGGGCGCAGCGGGAGCGAACGACCTGCCGCACCTCTTCCAGAAGAACCAAAACCTGGCTCTGGCCTTGCTCGAGTCCGCCTCCCAAGGCATCCTCAGCATCGATCGGCTCGGAAGAATCGTTCTGGTGAATCGCCGCGCGGAAGAGATGTTCGGCTATACGCGCGAGGAGCTTCTGGGGGCCCGGATTGAAATCCTGCTCCCCGAAAGCCGGCGCGCGCGGCATTCGCAGGAACGCGACGACTACTTCAGGCGGCCACGGATTCGGCCCATGGGCATCGGTATGGACCTGGCCGGGCGGAGGAAGGACGGCAGTGAGTTTCCCCTTGAGGTGAGCCTCAGCAACATCGAAACCGAAGAAGGGTTGTTCGGGATCGCCTTTGTCAGCGACATCAGCCAGCGCAAACTCCTGGAGGAGCAATTGACGCATGCCCAAAAAATGGAGGCTGTGGGCCGGCTCGCCGGCGGCGTCGCGCACGATTTTAACAACATGCTGACCGTGATCAACGGTTACAACCGCATGATCCTGGATGAGCTTTCTCCGCTCGATCCCCTGCGCGGCCATGCCGAGGAGATCCTCAAGGCAGCCGACCGCGCCGCGGCCATCACCAATCAACTGCTGGCATTCAGCCGCCGCCAGATCATGCGCCCCTGCGTCCTGGATGTGAACTCGGTTCTCGCCAACACCCAGAAGATGCTGCAACGCTTGATCGGTGAGGACGTTCAACTGGTTCTGAAACCGGCGCGCCCGGTTGGCCACATCAAAGCCGATCCGACTCACATCGAGCAGGCCATCGTCAACCTGGCCGTGAACGCCAGGGACGCCATGCCGACCGGGGGGAAAATCACCATTGAGACGGCCAACGTTCACCTGGATGAGACCTACACCCGGACGCATCTTGGCGTCCATCCGGGCGAATTCGTGATGATCGCGGTGAGCGATACGGGACACGGCATGGATAGCGAAACCAGGCGGCACATCTTCGAGCCGTTCTTCACCACCAAAGGGCCGGGAAAGGGAACGGGTCTGGGCCTTGCGACGGTGTATGGAATGGTCAAGCAAAGCGGCGGCGATATCTGGGTGTACAGCGAATTGGGCAAGGGCTCCACCTTTAAGCTGTATTTCCCCAGGGTATCGGACCCGCTCTCCGAATCCGCCGGCAGTGACCTTGAGCAGGCCAGGACGAATGGTTCCGAAACTGTCCTCGTGGTGGAAGATGAGAAGGCCGTGCGAGAGCTGACTCTCAAGATGATGCGGCAGTTGGGCTATACCGTCCTAGCGGCAGCCAGTGGCGCCGAGGCGATCGAAATCAGCCGCTCGCACCCCGGCCAAATCGCCCTCTTGCTAACGGACGTGGTGATGCCGAACATGAGCGGCAGACAGGTGGCCGACAGCCTGGCCGGAACCCGTCCCGGCATGAAGGTGCTCTACCTTTCCGGCTACACCGAGGACACCGTCATCCACCATGGCGTTCTGGACGACGGCGTGGACTTCCTGCCAAAACCGTTCAGCCGGGAAGTATTGGCCAGAAAGGTTCGCGACATCCTGGCCGAGTGACGTGGCGCACGCACCTGTGCGTGCCGCGTCGAGACTTCCGGTTTTCGGATCCGTTCCGGACGTCTCGACGCATGGCGATTGCGGCCAGCCTGCTCTGTCTTACTTCCAACCCCCCTCACTTCTGCAACTGGGCCAGCACCGCCTTGCTCATCTTGGCGACGATGTTGATCTGCGGGTCCACGATCTCGGCCACGTCGTAGCGGATAGAGGTTCCCAGCACGATGGCCGATTCGTTGGGGGTCAGGTGATAATCGCGCTCCAGCCATCTGGCGAGCTCCGTGGTGGCCTCGCGAAGGGCATCCGGCAGGGAATTGGCAATCCCCATCGCCATGATGTATTCGTCATTCTCCGCCCGTGGGCCGCCCCTGCGTGGGCCGGCAATCAGGTTGACCGTGAACTCCACGTCCATGGAGGTTTCCAGCGCGTCGCCGGTCAATTCGCCATCGCCTTGCGCGGCGTGGCCATCGCCCACAAACAGCAGGGCGCCCTCCTGATTCACCGGCAGATAAAGCGTGGTCCCTTCCCGCAGCCCGTTGTAATCCATGTTGCCGCCATAGGAGCCAAGCCAGCCGGAGCGAACCGTCTGCTTGTCGGGTGGGGCCACCGCCACGCACCCGAGCATCGGCTGCAGCTTGACCCGAAAATCCTTCAGGTGCTCGGACGGCTTGGCGAGCCTCGCGAGCCCGCCTTCCCGATCGAGTTTCCACTCGCTGTCGAACTTGTCGTCGTACTTCGCATCGTGGAGATAGCCGGGATCCAGTGCGTAGGGAATGATCTGCCCGCCGCTGAAGGCCGAGTCTCGGTTCAGCCGGATGCGGTTGAGCTTGACCACCAGCGTGTCGCCGGGCATGGCGCCTTCCACGTAAAAGGGACCGGTTTCCGGATTGCCGCCGTTGGAGCGGCGGGTGCCCTTGGCATCGCCGCCACCGGCGTCGACCGTGGTAGTCCGCACGGTATCGCCTGGGTTGATGTGCAGCGCCGGTGGAATCGTGCCGGAGAAGTAGCGGTGGAATTGAGTGGGCTCGAAGGTGCGGGTCTGGGGCGCGGCACCCGCACTGGCAGGGACACGGCGTGCAATCCATTTTCGATCTTCGCCTCCAATGTGGGCCGTCCCGGTCAGTTCCTCGCCGCTCAACCGGCCTTCCAGCTTGCCGAACTCCTTGCCGTTGGGCCGCTTGCCCGTGAACTGCACCACGCCGTTTTGGACCGTGCCCTCAATCTTGACCTCGTTCAGGTTCCCGCTGAGCTTTTCTCCGCTCACCTTGATTTCCAGCCTGGCGGGAGCCGTCTCTTCGCCGAAGCTGATGAAGTAGAAACGCCAGGAACCCCCCACGTCGGCCGCGGCCAGCGTGGCGGCCAGGCCCAGCAGCAAGAATGGAAGTTTCTGCATGGCTTGAACGCCTCCCCTATTTCACGCGGGTCAGATCCAGCTTGGCCTTGAGTGATTGGCCATCGGTTTGTGCGACCGCGCAATCCCCTTGCAGATGCTCTCCGGCCAGAACCACTTCGCACTTGTAGACGGTACCATCGCCAGTCGATTTCACCACCACGGAGACCTTGTCTCCCTGGATCTTGCCCGTCTGAATCGGCCACTGCTGGCTTTCGTCCGGGCCCGCCGTCCCGGTTATGGTCGTTCCGCTCTGTTTCAATACCAGGTAGGCCGTGCCGTTGTTTCCATTCTCGGGCGTAAAACTGCCGCTCCATTTCCCGTTTACGTCTGCCGCGGCCGCTGTCGCCACCATCACTACACCCAGCAAAAAGCACACGGATACTGTTTTCATGAAGCCCTCCGAAGCTACAAGACGGATATGCACGCAAAAAGTTTAGACTTTTTTTGGGGGGTGCATCGCCAGGACGCATAACCCCCCGCGGCCAGGAGCGATCCATCAGCTTGAGTTTGCCACAAGCCTTCGCGACGCGGGCGGTAGCGTCCTTTCTCTGCCGGAGTTGCGCACATCGCGATTCAGGGGTCTGTGTCATACTTGTGACGGATCATCCGGATCATCAACTGCGGCCCACAGTGCCATAGGGGGTGAAACTTGCAAGCTACGCTTCCATCTTCGACAGCCACGCGGCAACCTGCCTCCATCCCGCCGCCGGTGGCGCGCAACATCGGCGTGGACACCTATCGCGGGTTCGTCATGTTGCTCATGATGGCCGAAGTGCTCCAACTGGCGCGCGTCGCTCACGCCTTCCCCGGAAACTGGTTCTGGAGCTTCCTGGCATACCACCAGACTCACGTGGACTGGGCCGGCTGCTCATTGCACGATACCATCCAGCCGGGGTTTTCCTTTCTGGTGGGGGTGGCGTTGCCTTATTCCATAGCCAACCGCCTGGCCAAGGGCGCCACCTTCCGCCAGATGTTTGGACACGCCCTCTGGCGGTCGCTCCTGCTCGTCGCGCTGGGCATTTTTCTGCGATCCATGCACAGCACCCAGACCTATTTCACGTTTGAAGACACGCTGACGCAAATCGGCTTGGGCTATCCTTTTCTGTTTCTGCTGGGATTTCGTCCGCCGCGCTGGGTCTGGTACGCATTGGCCGCGGTTCTGACGGGCTATTGGCTGGCATGGGCTTTGTATCCGGTGGCCGGGCCGGCATTCAACTACCAGTCCGTGGGAGTGCCCCCCACCTGGCAGCACCACTACTCGGGATTCGCGGCGCACTGGAACAAGAACAGCAACCTGGGCAACGCCTTCGACCAGTGGTTCCTGAACCTCTTCCCGCGAACGGCGCCGTTTGTCGCCAATGGCGGAGGATATCTGACCCTCAGCTTCATCCCCACCCTGGGCACCATGATCCTGGGATTGGTTGCCGGCCGCTGGCTGCGCGCCGGCGCGCCCCAGATTCCCATGAAGCGCCTCTTGATCGCCGGGGCGATCGGCATCACCTCCGGGCTTCTCCTGCACGTGACCGGGATCTGCCCGGTGGTGAAGCGCATCTGGACGCCCAGTTGGACGCTCTTCAGCGGCGGTCTCTGTTTTCTGTTCCTGGCAGGATTCTGCTGGCTGATCGAGGTGAAGGGCTACCGGAAATGGGCTTTTCCGCTGGTGGTCATCGGGATGAATTCGATTGCCGCCTACCTGATGGCGCACCTCTTCGAGCGCTTCTTCATGGATTCCTTTCGAATTCATCTGGGGCAGCACGCGTTCCAGCTATTCGGAACCGGCGTCGAGCCGTTGATGCGGGGTATGGCGGTGTTGCTCGCCTACTGGCTGATGCTTTTCTGGATGTACCGGCGCAAGCTCTTCCTGCGCATCTAGGCGGCCCGCTTCTGCTGCGGCGCGGGCGCCGTCTGCGGCGTGACTGTGACGAAACGACAATAGTTCACGCATCCCTTGTTCTTACAGGTGAGACAGATTCTCTTCTGAGTCATTTGTTGATAGCGTATCCGAAGTGCGCCCGTGTTCCAAGAGGTCTTATGCGGGCGGGTTGGTAGTACCCCCAACGGTGGGGAAACTCCGATTCAGCCGTAGGCACACCGCGCCGCCCGTTCATCGGCCGGCCTCCCACAACTTCCCGCATCGATAGAGCGAGACCAGCCAGGTGGCCGAGGTCACGGCCAGAAACCAGACCCCCTGCTGATACTCGGCGAGACCGAGCATGAATCCCGACAGCATCTGTGCGACACCAAAAACCAGCTTTCCGCCGGTGAAGCGCCACCGCCGTTGAGGCGAATGCCGGCCCACGGAGGGGAAGTGCCCGATGGCCAGCGCGGCGAACCCGAAGGTCATTCCGGGCCCGGGACTCAACGGCAGAACCAGCACCCACAGAATCCCCAGGAAGGCGATGTCCTTGGCCAGCAGGATCTGCCAGCCGCGAAGCGGTAGCAGGCGGAAGCGGCTCACCCCGGAGGCCGAATCCAATCCGAAGAGGCATTGCGCGTACGTGCTCAAGGCCAATGCCACCAGGAGGGCCAGAATGGGAAAAGCGCTGGGGTCCGGATGGGCGCTGAGCAAGCGATAGGCGCTTCCCGCGATCGCCAGAAGCGCTGCGAGATAGGGGTCCAGCAGGCTCAGCATCTCTCGCATATCGTTGCGGATCATGCCGCCGAGCCGCCCGGGGAGTTGCGGGATCGACCGCTGCGGATTCCAGGCGGGCACGCGCGCGGCCCATCGACTGCCACAGACGATCAAACTCTGGATGCCCACCGCCACGCCGAGAAAGAACAGCGCGAGCGCGGGCGACGTGAGCAGCAGGATCGACACCGTGAGCCACAGGACCGGACTCAGCCCCAGGCTGGCCAGCCGCAATGCCAATCGCTGCCCCCGGGTAAGTGGCCAGGAGTCCAACCGCTGTGGCGGGATTTTGTCGAGCGGATCGGACGAGAGCGGAAACAACAGAAGGAAGCCCAGCAACAGCAGGAACGGCTCGGCGCTTACGGGCTTCACTCCGCTGACCAGCGCGCCGTAAATCAGCAGGGCCACAAACAAGAAAAAGTTGTTGACTTTGAGCGATTCAAGCGTCGCCAGATCGCGCTCGACGGCACGGCTGAGGGCTTTGAGGATGGCGAAGACCACATCTCTATATTGCTTCCGGCTGGGTGCTTCAGAAGTGGGGATTCTTGAAGAAAGTTGCAGTTTTTGTCCGGGGCAGATCGAGGACGGACGTGAAGCCGCAGACAAGCGCCGATGCCTGCCGATCGCATTCGGTTTTCATCGGCGTCGATCAGCGTTCATCTGCGGCCTATATTCTCACCGGCCACTCGCCCGCAGCGCGGAGCCGGCAACTCGGGGAAATCAGAAACCTAGCTTGGTTTTGGAGCCGCCGAGATCGATTTCGTCGATGCGGTCGGTATCGCCGTCCTTCGTGGACTGCACCTTCGTGTCATCGAACTTCTTGTCGGTCTCCACAACCTTGACAGGTGTAGTGAAAGACTTGGACGTGTTCATATCCGTGAAGGTCGCGTTAGTCCCCTCGACCTTCAATTTGTATTGTCCCGCCTTCAGTTGGACGGTGCCGGCCTTAGTGGGGTTGGTAATCGTGAGTTCGTACGTTTTGGCGCTAAGAATGCACAGGCTGCCCAGAGCAAGCACACCAACTGCTACAAGTTTCTTCATGATTTTGGATTCTCCTGACGTTTTGTGAAATAGATGCCAACAGGAATCGGCACGCTTACACGAAGCGCCGCGATATCCGCCGCCCGGATCCCTGAACTACTGGCTCACTTTAACAGACGATGCCGGAAAGGCGATGGTTACAGCCCGCTGGACGGACGTGTGAAAAAGCGCAACAGATCCGATTTACCGGAGTATCGCAATCGGCCCGGCAAATCGGGCCGGAAGTGGGTTATCCTGTCACAATGAGAAAGTTGCTGGTGGGTCTCGCCCTTTCCTGCCTCGTCTTCGCCCAAAGCGTGGACGATACGATCAACGCCAAAATCCGCAAAGAGGAAGCCGAACATTCGCAGGTCATGCACACCCTGCACATGCTCGCGGACCGCTACGGCCCGCGGGTCACCGGCACGCCGAACCACGAGGCCGCCGTCGAGTGGGTCATCCAGCAATTCACCGAGTGGGGCTTGAAGGACGCCCACCGTGAGCCCTGGGATTTCGCCCGCGCCGGATGGCTCAACGAGCGCGCCAGCGGTTTCATCGTTTCACCCGTGCATCAGAACCTGAAATTCGAGGTGGTGGCCTGGACGCCGTCCACCCAAGGCACGGTGTCCGGTTCGGTGGTCCAACTGGAGTTGCCGCAGGGCCCCCTACCGACACCGCCGCCGGTCACCGATGCCAGCGCGGGCCCAGCGGGAGGCGGGCGCGGCGCGCGCGGAGGTGGCGGTGGTGGCGGCTTTGGCGGGCCGCAGCGCCTCGGTCCCACGAAAGACGAGATGGACCAGTGGCTGGCGGCGAATAAAAGTAAGATCGGCGGCAAGATCGTGATGATCGGTAAGGCCGCGCTGGTTCCCGTGAATTTCAATCCGCCGGCGCTGCGGCGCCCCGATGATCAGGTCAAGGCCCAGTATGATCCCAACAATCCGAACGCCGGGCGCGGTGGACGCGGGGGCGGCGGCGGCCGCGGGGCCAATCAGGACCCCAACCGGATGAGCACGAACCAGGTGGGCGAGGCGGTGGATGCATGGCTGTTGGCCAACGGCGCGTTGGTGCGGCTGGGAGACAGCCCCATGGAACACGGAATCATCCGCGTGGCGCAGCACCGCGGCTACGATTCCACCAGGACGATTCCCGAGGTGGTGCTTCGCAATGACGACTACGGCCGCATCGAGCGCCTGCTGGCCGACGGCGAAGACGTCAAGGCGGAGTTCAACATCGTCAATCACGACTACCCCGCAGGCAAGACCAGCTACAACGTCGTAGGCGAGATCCCCGGCACCGACAAGGCCGATGAGATCGTCATGCTGGGCGGCCATCTGGATTCCTGGCAGTCCGCCACCGGCGCTACCGACAACGGCATCGGCTCGTCCATCATGATGGAGGCCGCTCGCATTATCCAAACGCTCGGGACCAAGCCGCGGCGCACCATTCGCGTGGCTCTCTGGTCCGGCGAGGAAGAAGGACTGCTCGGCTCGCTGGCTTACGTCAAGCAGCACTTCGGAACCTTCGAAGACCCCAAGCCGGAATTCGCCAAGCTGGATTGCTACTTCAATGTCGATACCGGGACCGGCCGGGTGCGCGGCGGCAGTATCTTCGGACCCGCGGAAGCCGCGGCCATCCTGCGCCGGGCGCTCGATCCGTTCGCCGACCTGGGAGTGTTCGGAGCGTCGGCCACCGCGAGCCGGGCCACCGGCGGCACCGACAGCACTTCATTCAACAATGCGGGGCTGCCGGGCATCGGCATGCAACAGGATCCCATCGAGTACAACTCCACCACGCATCACACTAACCTGGACACCTACGAGCGCATCGTTCCCGAGGACGTCAAGGGCGACGCCGTCGTGCTGGCGGCTTCCGTGTGGTACGCGGCCAATCTGGACCACATGATCCCGCGTTTCACCAAGGAGACGATGCCCGCGCCGGTAGCTGCCCGGTAGGGCGAACTCCCAGTGGGCAGACCATCGTTTTTTGTGGTCTACCAACCCGTCGCCAGGCAGACCACGAGAACCGATGGTCTGCCCCACCTCACTTCACCCAAGCCATTCCGTCCGGCCCCTTCCCCGTCTGAATCCTTCCCACCAGGTCCAGGACTTTCAGATCGATCACCGCGACATTGTCGTCCCCCGTGACGGCCACATAGGCGCGCGAGCTAGCGGGCTCGATCAGTATCCCCGCCGGTTGCCGGCCCAGTCTGATGCGCTTGAGCTCCTTCTTGGTGGCCCGCTCCAGCACCACCAGGTCGCCGGCGTCCAGGTCAGAAATCAGCACCAGCCGCCCGTCTGGCGTGAATTTCAGCCGGTTCGACCGCTTGGTCTGCACGCTGAACGTGTGGATTACTTTCTTGGTGTAGATGTCGATGATCGAAACGCTCCCGTCACGCGAATTGGCCGCCCAGATCTGCTTGCCGTCAGGAGACTGGTCGAACCCCTCCGGGCCTTTGCCCACTGGAATCACGGTTTCGTTCCAGTTCTGCACCCCCGCGCGCTCAATCATGGTGATGCTGTCGGAGCCGATATTGGAGGTGAAGATCTGGCTGCTATCCGGACTGACCATCACCATGTGAGTGGTGTTCTGTCCGGTGCCGAGCAGCCAGTCGATCTGGTTGGCTGCGGGGTCGTACCGGCCAATCAGCTTGTTGGTCTCGGCGGTGAAATACAGCTTCCCGCCGGCGAAAGCCAGGCCGTGCGGCTTGCGCAGCGTGCCGAGATCCACCCGGTGCAGTTCCTTCTGTGCCGCCAGATCGATCACCGAGATGCTGTTGCCCGGAGTGGTCCCGCCGTAATTCGAGGCGAAGGCGAGCTTGCCGTCGGTGGACGCAACCACCTCATGGGGCGAATCTCCGGTAGGAACGCGCCCCAACACTTTTCTGCTGGACGGATCGACGATTGCCAGCGAGCCTTCCTTGTTGAGGACCAGCAGGGCCGGTGAAGGCGTCTGCGCGGGAACCAGGTTGGCAGCCATCGCGAGAATGCCAGCCGCGGGTATCCATCGGAGCAAAGGTTTGCGGGAGTTCATTGCAGCTATTTTCCCTCGGCTGGTAGCGGAATGGTATCGTGATCGGAGCGATCCCAAATGCCAGATGTTTCAGATGCTCGCGAGCGGTTCCGCCAGACCTTCGGCGGCGGCGGCGAAATCGGCGTGGTGTCGGTGCCGGGCCGGGTGAACCTGATCGGCGAGCACATCGACTACCATGGCCTTCCCGTGCTGCCGATGGCCATTCGAAGATATGTTCGCGTGGCGTTCCGCGCGCGCCAGGACCGCCTGATCCGCGCCGTCAGCGTGGCGCCGTATGGCCCGCGGGAATTCGAGTGGACGCCGGAGTTGGCGCCCGCCGCGCCGGGCGACTGGCAGAATTATCTGCGGGCAGCCGCACAGTTGGTCACTGGTGGGGCATGCTTTAGCTTGCCCATAATGTTTGGCGGGGTTACGGGCAAGCCAAAGCATGCCCCACCTGGGTCTGAGATGCCCATGGGCATCGATGCCGCCATCGTTTCGGATCTTCCAGCGGCAGCGGGCCTGGCCTCGTCATCCGCTTTGCTCGTCGCCTTCACCCTCGCTCTATTGCGCTCCAACGGCTACACGCCCACCTTCGAGGAATTGATGCGGGTGCTCCCCGATGGCGAACAGTTCGTGGGCACGCGCGGCGGCGCGATGGATCACGCGGCGGTGCTCGCATCCGAGCCCGGATGCGCTTCTTTGATCGGCTTCGAGCCCCTGTCCGTGCGGCCCGTCCCCATACCGGACGACTGGGGATTCCTGGTGGCCCACAGCCTCCAAACCGCCGAGAAATCCGGTGACGCGCGAGAGGCCTATAATGCCAGGCGCCGCGCGGGGACCACCGCCCTCCAACGCCTCGGATTCCCCTCTTACCGCATGGCGATCCGGGACCGATCCTTCGCGCAGCTCGAAGACCTGGCATCCGAGGAGAATCTCAATTCCATCGAGGAGCAGGACAGCTTTCTGCACGTCGCCGGCGAAGCCTTGAGGGTGAAGGCGGCGGTCAGCGCCATGGAGCGGCGGGACCCTTCCGATTTCGGCGACCTGCTCCTGAAATCGCACGCCAGCTTGCGCGACCGCCTCAAGGTAAGTTCCTCCGCGCTCGACCGGTTGGTGGAGGTGGCCATGGAATCGGGCGCAACCGGCGCGCGTCTGACCGGCGCGGGGTTCGGAGGATGCGTCGTGATCTTCGGCCCCAAGCGGGATTTGCCGGCCCTGCGCTCCCGGCTGATCGACCGATACTACTCCGGACGTCCCGATTTCCAGGAGGACCGGCACCTGATCGATGCGGAACCAGGGCCGGGAGTCTTGTCCGAGGAGAAACATGCAACTCCACACCCTTGACTGGATCATCGCGCTACTCTCAGTGGCCATCTGCTTCGCTCCCGCGCTGTTTTTCGGGAAGCGCTCGGGCAAGAATACGGCCGAGTTTTTCGCCTCTGGCCGCTCCGTGCCGTGGTGGCTGGCCGGGCTCTCCATGGTGGCCACCACCTTTTCGAGCGACACCCCCAACCTGGTGGCCAACATTGTGCGCACTGAAGGCGTGGCCGGCAACTGGCGCTGGTGGGCCTTCACGCTCACCGGCGTGTCCACCGTGTTTTTCTACGCGCGGCTCTGGCGCCGCTCCGGGGTCCTCACCGACCTGGAGTTTTACGAGCTGCGGTACTCAGGCAAAGCCGCCGGCGCGGTGCGTGGCTTTCGGTCGGTCTACCTCGGGCTCCTCTTCAATTGCGTGATCATGGCGACGGTCAACCTCGCCGCCTGCAAGATCGCCGCTGTGCTGTTCGGGTTCGAGCGCTGGCAAACCCTGCTGGCCGTCGGTCTGCTTAACGTCGTGTTCGCCGCTCACTCCGGGCTCTGGGGTGTGCTGGTCATTGACATGGTCCAGTTCTTCATCAAGATGTCGGCCGTGATCGCCGCCGCCTACTTCGCCGTCACCCTGCCGCAGGTGGGGGGCCTCAGCGGCCTGGTGGACAAACTCTCCAAACTGCCCGGGCCGGGAGGCATCCACTACCTAAACATGCTGCCCGACTTCCAGAACACCTGGGACGTGGCGGTCGCCGTCTTCGTGATTCCCATCGCCGTGCAGTGGTGGGCCACCTGGTACCCGGGCGCGGAGCCCGGCGGCGGCAGCTACATCGCGCAGCGCATGCTGGCGTCCAAATCGGAAAAAGACGCGCTCGGCGGAACGCTGTTCTTCAACGTGGCCCACTATGTGCTGCGGCCGTGGCCCTGGATCCTCACCGGACTGGCATCGCTCATCGTGTATCCGCAGCTCTCCGACATCCAGAAGGCATTCCCGCATCTCGACCCCACGCTCCTGGGCCACGACATCGCTTTTCCCGCCATGCTGCGGTTCCTTCCGGCCGGCTGGATGGGGCTGATGCTCGGCGGATTGATCGCCGCCAACTCATCCACCATCCTCACGCACCTCAACTGGGGCGCGTCTTACCTGGTCCACGATTTCTATCGGCGCTTCATGAGACCGGGTGCGTCGGAAAAACACTACGTCATGGCCGGACGGCTGGCTACCATCCTGCTCTTTGTCTGCTCTTCGGCCATGGTGTTCGCCCTGGACACCGCCGCCGGCAGCTTCAACGTGATTCTCCAGATCGGCGCCGGCACCGGCCTCCTCTACCTGGTGCGCTGGTTCTGGTGGCGCGTCACCGCATGGTGCGAGATCGTCGCCATGGTGAGCTCGTTCGGCATGTCGCTCCTCTTTCTGATTCTCACGAAGAACCAGACCGCGCCCTCGACCGCCGCGCAACTGCTGATCACCATCGCGGTTACCACCGTCTGCTGGGTGGCCATGGCCTACCTGGGGCCGCAGAACGATCCACGGGTCCTGATGGATTTCTACATGAAGGTTCGCCCGTTCGGCCCGGGCTGGCGCCCCATCCAGGAGAGAGCCGGGATCTCCAATGCCGACGCCACCGCCATGGACCTGCGCACCGAGAATTTCCCCCTCTCGTTGCTGGGCTGGTTCACAGGGTGCATCATGATCTGGTCGGCTCTTTTCACCGTGGGGAACTTTCTGTACGGCCGGATGGGCTATGCATTTGGGCTCTTCGCCGTCTTTGCAGTGACCGCTACGATTCTGATCCAGGTGGTACGCCGCCTCTGGAGGTAAAGCGATGAATGAAAACGAAAAGGACGTCAAGAACTCGTCGCGCCGGGATTTATTGCGCCTGGCAACCGCGGCCTCGTTGGGGATAGGCCTGTCCACGGCCGCACCGCAGGCCAGCCACACCGCCGGGCGCACCGTCTCGGGCAGGCCATTCGAAAAGAAGGACACGGTACGGCTCGGCGTCATCGGTGTGGGCGATCGCGGGAACTCGCTGATCGACAACTTTTCGGCGATGCCCGAAGTACAGATCGCGGCCCTCTGCGACACCGTGAAGGACAAGGTGCTGAAGGCCCAGGCCAAGCTGGAGCGCGCCGGCAAGCAGCATCACACACCCGCTCTCTACCACTCGAGCGACCACGCCTTTGAAGAACTGGTGAAGCGCGACGATATCGACCTGGTCCTGGTGGCCACTCCCTGGACCTGGCATACGCCCATGGCACTTGCCGCCATGAAGCAGGGTAAACACGTGGCCGTGGAGGTACCCGCGGCCAAGACCATTGCAGAATGCTGGCAACTGGTCAACACATCCGAATCCACGCGGCGCCACTGTATCCAGCTCGAGAACTGCTGCTATGGGTACAACGAGCTCATGGTCCTGAACATGGTGCGGGCCGGGCTGTTGGGCGAACTGTCCCACGGTGCTTGCGCCTACAACCATGACCTGCGCAGCCTCCTGTTCTCCAACGAAAGCGAAGGCCTGTGGCGGCGGTTCGAACACCTGAACCGCAACGGCAATCTCTATCCCACTCACGGGCTGGGGCCCGTGGCGCACTACATGGACATAAACCGCGGCGACCGGTTCGACTACCTGGTTTCGATGAGCTCCCTGGTAGCGTCGCTGCCCGCCTACCGCAAGGAGCACCTGGCGGCCGACGACCCGCGGCAGAAGGAGGTCTATCGCTGCGGCGATCTCAACAGCAGCCTGATCCGCACCGTCAAGGGCCGCCTGATCACGCTGGAGCACAACACTTCCAGCCCGCAACCGTACGACCGTATCAATCTGATCGCCGGCACCAAGGGCATCTTTCGCGACTACCCTCCGCGGATTTATTTGGACGGCGATCCCAAGGAGGAGTTCGGATCGATCGACCCCTACAAGGAGAAATTCGAGCATCGGTACTGGAAAGAGACCGGCGAACTGGCGCGCAAGCTGGGCGGCCACGGCGGCATGGATTTCGTGATGGCCTGGCGCCTGGTCGAAGCGATTCGCGAAGGTAGGGCGCCCGATATCGATGTGTACGATGCCGCCGCCTGGAGCGCCCCCGGCCCCCTCAGCGAGCAGTCGGTGGCCAAAGGCAGCGCCCCGATGAAGTTCCCGGATTTCACGCGCGGCCGCTGGCAGACCACGCCGCCGCTAGCGTGAGGGCTGGTGAGGTCCTTTTTGCCAGCCAATGTTCGAGGCAGTCCCCGACGAACTCACGCGGGCCCTTTTTCTTTTTTTTCGTTCGAAGGTCGGCTTGACGGGAGTTCAGCCCAGATCGAATCCTGCCACTTGTCCGGAACGACGATACGTGCATGTGCCTTCAAGGGTTGGCTCGATCCCGGCTGGTTCCGCAACTGCCGTGACAGGCGTGTCACAGGAGTAATCGGCCTTCGGGATCGCGCAACCGCCCGAATCGGGCTCTCTCTCCCGAATCCGGGCCGTCTCCGAATACGCACTCAGGGACAATCGGCCGAGGCGCGAGCCAACGCTGGGTAGGTCGTGACGTCGTTGAATTGGGGGAGTATCAAGAGCTTTTTCAAGAGGCTGCCCAAAAATCCCAAGGCCGCCCGTTGAAAATAGACCGGCAGAATTGGTGGTCTGGGCTGTTTCAGAAGGAGGGGGTTTAGTACCATGTAGCTTGGAACAGATCCATGAAACTTGCCGGTTGGGGATGTGCGACCATTTCGTGATCACGAACCCGAAGCGACGGTCATCGGTAGCCGTAGGGCGTGACGAATGGTTTCCGTACTATGCGGGGTTTTCGGGGGCGTTTGCTCGCGAGTTGATCCGTAGTGTGGGGTTAAGCAGGCGACCCACGTTCATGGACCCTTGGAACGGCGGTGGAACAAGTACATCTGCTGCTGCACTGTACGGATATCGAGCGCTCGGTTTCGACATAAATCCAGTCATGGCAGTCGTTGGAAAGGCACTGCTACTGCCCAGGACAGAACTGCCAAGCCTGGCCCCACTGCTTGCGGAGATCACGAAGAGAACTGCGGTCAGCGGGAGCGTGCGCTCGGATCTGGACCCACTCCTAGCGTGGTTTGTACCAGAAGCTGCTGCTGCAATTCGCGCAATCGACAGGGCCATTCATATACTTCTGGTCTCGGCCAATCCAGTGGCGAATTCCGTCGAGTCGGCTTCGAAGATGTCGGCGATAGCTGCTTTCTTCTACGTGGCCCTTTTCCGAACCGTACGGCACCTGCTTGCGCGGTTCAGACCATCCAATCCTACATGGATTACACGCCCATCCTGTCTGCGATCACGTATAAGACCCTCAATCGCAGATATTCGGTCCTCTTTCGCTGCGCAAGTATCGGATATGTCTGCGACCCTTACGGTCGAACCGCGCGAGTGGGATCTCACGAGTGCAGACTGCATCATAAAGGTGGCATCATCAGAGAGCCTTCCCGTCCCGGACAATACGGTTGACTTGGTCCTGTCTTCGCCTCCATATTGCACGAGGATTGACTACGGTGTAGCCACTTCAGCCGAACTAGCGGTACTGGGCTTCCAGATAGCGGATCGACTGCGTGAACTTCGTGGAGCACTGATTGGTACGCCGACGATTCAAGCAATACCTGTTTTGCCCGACTTGCGATGGGGTGTCACGTGTAGCGCCTTCCTCGACCGCGTGCTCCACCATCCGACAAGAGCAGCGAAAAGCTACTATTACAAGACTTATGTACAGTACTTCGCTGCCATCGCACGGTCGATATCCGAAATCGCCCGTTGTGTCAAACCTCGCGGCACGTGCATCATCGTAGTCCAGGATTCGTACTTCAAGAATGTTCGAGCAGATTTGGCTGCGATGTTCACGGAAATCGCTTGTGCAAACAAACTGATGCTGTCTCGCCAGGTTGATTTTCCGATGTCTCAAACCCTAGTCAACATCAACACAAAATCTCGGCGTTATCGCTCTAGCAGCTCGGCAATTGAATCGGTGCTTTGTTTCACTAAGAATTGAGGACGGTTCGTATGACATATACGCAGGGCGAGCAAGTCGTTGAACTAATCAACGCCATCGACCGTAAGCTGGCAAAGGTGCATACCCAGAGTCTCGATTTATCGTTCAACGAGATCCTGGACATGTTCAAGACCAACGAACTTGACATTAATCCTGATTACCAGCGCCTTTTCCAGTGGTCAGAGGGGGCTCAGTCGAGGTTCATCGAGTCGTTGTTGCTGGAAATGCCCGTTCCTCCGATCTATGTGATCGAGGAGGAGGAGGGGCGATACTTGCTGATCGACGGCCTTCAAAGAATCTCGTCCTACTTGCACCTGCGGGGAGAGCTGGAAGCTACCCATCTTGACCCACCCGTGCACCGGGGAGAGAAGCTAGTTTTTATCGCCTGTGAAATTGTCGAGGAACTGAATGGCAAAACGTTCGACGATTTGGGGACGGCTCTCCAGATCCGCCTCAAGCGCGCGTTCGTTCGTGTGGAAGTGGTACGCAAGGGGAGCGACCCACGGTTCAAGTATCACATGTTCAAGCGGCTTAATACGGGCGGTCAGCTCTTGACTGCTCAGCAGATCCGAAACTGCACGATTAGATTGCTGGACCCCACATTCAATGACTTTGTTGCACGTCTTAGCCGTACGGAGCCATTTATTCAGACCACTGAAGGTCTTTCGCAGCAAAGCCGATTGGAGGCTTTCGACCAAGAACTTGTCTTACGCTTCTTTGCGATGAAGAACTACAGGCATGCCTTCAAGCACGACGTGGGCGATTTTCTTACCAAGTACATGGAAGCAGTCTCCGATCCTACGACAGCGCTGCCATTCGACTTTGAAGCCGAAGACGCAACCTTTGGTAAGCGTCCGATGAACCCCTCTTCCAATGCCGTTAGCCAAGCCCCATAGTGGTTCCATGACAAGATCTACTGTGGCAAGGAAGCTGGGATCAAGAAGCGAGGATTGGCGCGCGCGGATCTCGGCGCAAAGGCAGAGCGGCGTATCGGTGAAGCAGTTTTGCGCGCGACAAGGGCTCACCGAGCAGTCCTTCTATTATTGGCGGAAGCGGCT